>CAIWAD010000001.1 GCA_903910645.1 uncultured bacterium
GATGCGCGTCCAGGCATGCTCGGGCTTGTGCTCGGCCACCTTCTCCAGATAAGGCATGGCGCCGGAGCTGTCGCCCAGCTGCATGAGGAGCTCCCCCACCTGCAGACGGCGACGATCTTCGGCCCCAAGGCCGTTCAAGCGCTGCTCCTCAGAGGGCAGCGCCTTGGAAGCGGCAGCAGCCTCTTCGGCGGCCTTGGCCTGGGCCACCGCCTTGGCCTGTTCGGCGGCCTTGGCTTCCGCCGTCGCCCTGGCCTGGGCCTGTGCCTTGGCCTGGGCCGCAGTCTTTTCCTCCTGGGCCCGGCGGGCGGCATCCTGTCCTGGGGCCTTGGCATCCTTGGCTGGGGCAGGTTTGAGTGCCGCGGCCTTGTCCTTGCCTTGTTGAGCCTTGGCAGGCGCAGCTTTGTCCTTACCAGGCTGGGGCTTGGATGCCGCGGGTTTGGCGCTTTCCGCCGCCGGCGCGGGATGCTTCACCTGGGCCGCCATACGCGGCTCCCCGGCCTTCTTGCCATCTGCCGGTGGTGGGTTCTTGACTTTGGCAGCCGTCCGCCCACCAGCCGGATAGAAATCGATGGCGATCTTGTACGGGGTCTCCTCCAGGGCCATGTGTTTCACGCGTCCCATGCCCTCCACCTGCACGCGCCAGGTCAGGGATGTGGAGGTGCGACGCAGTTGCCGGGCGCCCAGCACTCCACCTTCGCCAATGGCAATCTCCTCCGCCATGCGACGGTTCAGCTCGCCTTGCAGCACCAAATCCACATAGCCGTCCTGCAGGCGTTCCGAGATGCGGTACTGGGTGGGGGCGCTCAGGTCGAAGACCACGCGCACAAAGGTGTCGTGCTTGAACCAGCGCACGCCCTCCAGCCACACGGCGTCCGCCCGGACAACCCAGGCCAGGACGATGCCCAGGGCCAGCGCCAGCCTCCAAAAGCCGCGCATCCTCATGCCTCGTCCTCCTCCAAGTCTCCATCCACCGGGGCGTGGGGTTCAATGTCCAGCATGTCCGTGTCGCCCAGGTAACGCACCCGGCGCACGGCGCTCACCTGTTCCAGTTTGTGGGCCACATCCTGAATCTGCTGGGCGCTGCGCTCCGCCAGCTCAATGCGCTGGAGCATTTCCGGCGTGGCCGATTGGCCCAGTTCGCGCTTCAACAAGAAGAGATTGCCCACAATGGCGGTAAGCGGATTGTTGATCTCGTGATTCACAGTCACCGCCGCGAGCATGACGGCCTTGAGGGATTCGGCTTCCCGGGCCTGCTCCTCCAGACGGCGCTGCTCGCTTAAATCCCGCAGGATGATCATGCACACGGAATTGCCGGGATAGTTCGTGCCCAAGGGCGTGAAAGAAAGCTGGGCGGTGATGAGGCGCTCCGGTGGATGCACGGGATTGCGCAAAAGCACTTCCTTCAAGGAGCGTGCCCCCCGCCGGATTTCCTCTGTCAGTTGGCGGCCCAGGGCGGGATCCGGCACGAAGTCCGCCAAACAGCGTCCCACCAACCTCTCCCGGGGCTCGTCCAGCGCCTCGGTGCGGGCATTGGCGTAGGTGATGCGCCCTTCCTCGTCCACCAGAAGGATCAGGTCCACGGCGTTGTCGATCATGTCCTGCAGCTGGCGCCGACTTTCCTCCAGCACCGAGACCAGACGGCTGTTCTCCAGGGCCAGGGCCGCCTGGCCACTGGCGAAGGAAAGGAGGTCCAGCTGATGGGAAGTGAGTTCCTCCTCATGCTGACGGCTGCGCACCAGCAGGACGCCAATGCCCGTGCTCATGACGATGAGCGGCACAAGCAGGTCTGATTGATCCGCCTCCATGCCATCCAAGCGAGGCACGAATATGGGGCGGCGTTCCTCCAGCACCCAGCTGGTGATGCCATCCTCGTGCAAGGTGTGCAGGGCGGCGCGCAGAGCCAGCGAGGGATCCCCCACCGCGGTGAACTCCTCACCTGTGATGAGGAAAAGTCCCAGCTGGGGATCCGGCAGGATGTGCCTAAGCATGGCCGACAGGCCTTCCAGGATCTCGTCCGGGCTGACGCTGCTGCGGATGGTGCGGGCCAGGTCCTGGATTTCACGCAGCTCATCCAGGCTTTGGCGCAGCTGCTGGACCAGATCCTCCAGGTCACGGAATTCCTGTCCCAAATCACGGCCCGGGCTTTCAGAAGGCATGGCCGTCCTCCTCCCGATCCTGAGTCTGGCGTCCAAGCAGGATGTCGCGGAAGGACTCGGCGCGCTGCAGTTCGTCCTGCAGACGCTCCAGGTACCACACCATGTCCGGCTCACCCCGGGTGTTGCGGCGCAGACCGAGCGCCTCGGCCACACCGGCCTCCACGGGACGCAAGCGGCCTTCTATGTGAGGATTGCGCCCGCTGCGGTGGGCCATGTACTCGGCCACATGCAGGATGCAGGCCAGGGTGCGGTTGTCCTCCAGGCCCAGCGGGTTGTGGTGGTAGTGGATGCTCTCGCAAATGGGCTCGGGCAGGTTCCAGTGCTTGCACAGCGTGCTGCCAACTTCCGGATGGCCCATCCCCAGAACTTCCAGTTCCACGGACCACAAGGGCTCCTGGCTTTGGGCCAGAGCATCCTGCACCCGGTGGAATTCCTCCGGCAGGTAGCGAGCCACCACCAGTCGGCCAATGTCGTGCAGCAGGCCCGCCACGAAGGCTTCGCCCACCTGGCGATTCTGGGTTTGCCTCTGCAGCATGCGCGCCGCCACCGCCGTGGCCACACTGTGATCCCAGAAATCCGCCATGGGATCGCTGCCGTCATGGTCGATGTTGATGCGCTCCGCCAGGCTGGCGGAAATGGCCAGATCGCGTACTGTATTGAAGCCCAATACCACGATGGCCAGGTTGATGGTGCCAATGCGCCGGGGGAATCCGTAGTAGGCGCTGTTGGCCATTTTGAGCATGCGGGCCGTCAGGGCGGGATCGCTGCTGATGAGCTGCGCCAGCGTGGCGGCGCTGGTGCGGGGGTTGTCCACCAACTGGACAATCTTGGCCACCACCGTGGGCAGGGTGGGCAGGTCCAGAATGCCCTGAGCTATGCGGGCCACGCGGGCGCTGGTGGCATGCACCGTCATCAGACCCTCACATCCACATGGCCCGGTCCAACGCCTTCCGCGGGAGTCTCGGGCGTGATCACCGGCACCGGTCGTCCGTGCAATTCCAGGCGATCCTCCGGCATCACCAAGGGATCCACCGGCTGCTCCACTGAAGAGTGAAAGCTGTCACCCGCCTCTTCCCGGGCCGCCAGCTCCTCTTCGAAGCTGCGTCCCTGCTCATCCGCGGACAAGGGATCCCGCTGATCAGGCTGGTCGCGACGCCCCCCAGGCCGAACGCGCGGACGCTCCCGGCCATCGATGGGCGCCACGCGACGCTCCTGCTCCTGTCTGCGAATGCCCTGCATGCCGTCCTCAGGTGCTGATGAGCCGCTTGATGTGCTGCTTCATGCTCATGATGATCTTGGTATGGATCTGGCTCACCCGGCTTTCCGAAATGTCCAGCACCTTGCCAATCTCTTTCAGTGTCAGCTCTTCGTAGTAGTACAGCGCAATGACCAGCTTGTCCTGCTCCTGCAGCCGGTTGATCAGCTCCACCAGCAGGGTGCGGATTTCCTTGCGCTCCATCATGTCCAGTGGATTGTCATTGCTGCCGTCCGGCACCAGATCATACAAATTGCTGCTTTGCTCACCATCTCCCGACAAGGGGCGGTCGAAGGAAAGCAGGGTGGTGGCGCTCACATCGTCCACGAGCTTGTGGTACTCGCTCAGGCTAAGATCCAGGCGGGTGGCGATCTCTTCATCCGTGGGCAGGCGGCCCAGTTCATTCTCCAGCAAGGTCAGGGTGCTTTCCAGCAGCTTTTCCTTTGAGCGGATGCTGCGCGGCACCCAGTCGAAATCCCGCAGGCCATCCAGGATGGCGCCGCGGATGCGGGGAATGGCGTAGGTCTCGAATTTGAAGCCCAGTTCCGGGTTGAAGTTCTCCACGGAATTGATGAGCCCCATGATGCCCGATCCCACCAGATCGTCCAGGTGGACGCTGTGGGGCAAGCTCATTTTCATGCGACCCGCCACCTGGCGCACCACGGGCAGATAAGCCACCAATAGGGCTTCCTTGTGTCGGGGGCTGGGCTCCCGGCGGAAGTCATCCCACAGGGTGTCGGCCTGCACAGCCATGATCGTGCTCCTTCATTGCCTCCGCGCGTGGCGGATCAGTTGACACCCTGCTCAGGCGCCCCACCTGTGGCCGCGCCTTCCGTTTCCGTCTGGGAACGCCCCCGTTCCCCCATGATCTCCACCAGGTCGGTCATCTGCTCCCGGCGCTGGCGACGCTCGGCCAACAGGCGGCCTTCCGCTTCACGGGCACGACTCAGGTTGCTGTGCAACTCCCGTTCCCGCTCGTGATAAAGGTGGTACTTCCAGCCAACGCGCAGGGCGGCGCCCAGCAGGCTGACCACCAGCCACACGAAGAAGGCGCGGGTGACGGCGGGCCACATGTCCAGCCCGCTCCCCAAACCCATCAGGAAAACACCCAGGAAGACCAGCAGACTGACCTTGGTGAAGATCTGGTCGCCGGGCGTTCCCTTGTTCTGGCTTTTGGCGGCCATCAGAAGTCCTCTCTTGGCTGAATGGCCATGTGAGGAAGCATGGCGTGCGGCTCCAGGTGAGGCCTACGCTCTCCATCCAGTGGAAGGGCGGGCGTGTAGCCCATCAGACTGCGGGCCGCCTGACGCAAACGGCGGGAGGCCGGATGGTTGGGAAACATGCGCGTGAAGGGCACGCCATCCCGGGAGGCGCGGGCAATGGAGGGATCCTCGGGCAGGCAGCCCAAATCCAGGGCAGGCTGAAGGCCACGCTGCTCCAGCCGATGACGGAAAGAGGCCGGTGCCCGATCCGGATTGTGGCCCTCGCCCATGCATGTGTGAAGCAGGTGAAGGGGACGGTGCGGCCAGTGGCGACCCAGATGATGTGCCAGCAGCAGGCTGCGAATGTCCATGCCCGGACGGCCGTCCACCACCAAGAGGGCTTCGTCAGCCACCCGCTGCCAGGGATTCCCCGCCACGCGCAGGCCGGTGAAGCGGTCCACCAGCACCATGTCCGTCTCCATGGCCAGCAGCGGCAGAAGCTGCGGCAATTGATCCTCCACGCACAGCTCAAGAGGCGCCACAACCAGGCCACCGGCACATTCCACCAGCGTGGCGCTCATCACATGACGCACCTGCCCACCCTGGCGCAGCAGGCCGCCCACGGCGGCTAGAGGCGCCACCAACAGCACGGAGCGGCTCTGGGCACACAGGGCATCCGCCAGGGCCAGTCCCGCTGTGCTCACACCCACACCGGCAGGCAGCCCGGTGAGCAGCATCACGCGTCCACGCTTCATGCTTCCTGCCTCGCCTCGGTGATCAAGGCCTTGAGCCGGGCCAGACCTTCTTTGCGTTGCTCATCCTGCCCAAGGCTGTCGGGCTTCAGCATCCAGCGTGCCAAAAGCTGAGCCTCCGCCCGGAACAAATCGTCGGGAATGTGCTGGCCAGTGGCCAGATAGCTGAAGGGCAGGCCCGCCTGGGCCGCCAGATCCACCAGGCCCGTCAGGCCGGTAGCTTCATCCAGTTTGGTGATGACCAGGCGATCCGCCCCCGCCTGGCGCCAGGGTCCCAGTGCGGCAAGCTGATCCTCCAATCGCATGCTGGCAGGAAGCGCCACATGCACATGGCGGGGTTTCAGCTCCTTCAGAAACGAGCGAACGCGTTCCAGGGCAAGCCGCTCCCGTGGGCCCGTCCCCGGCGTGTCCACCAGAATGAGGTCGCAGCCGGCGAGGCGGTCCATGGCGTGGCCAAGCTCGCCGGGACGGTAGAGCAGTTCCAGTGGCGTGCGCAGGATGCCCGCCAGGCGACGGATCTGGTCCACCGCAGCCACGCGCTTGGTGTCCAGGCTTAGGATGCCCGCACGACGATGGGGCATGCCCTGGATGTTGAGCAGAAGTTTGGCCAACAGCGTTGTCTTGCCCACGCCGGTGGGACCCACCAGAGCTTCCACCCGCTGTCCCTCGACCTGCCCATCGGCGGGAGCACAAGGCAGGCGACGGGCCAGGGCAGCTTCCAGCGACTGGTCCCAAGAGCGCGCCGATCCTTCCTCTTCCAGCTCGTCCAGCACGGAACAGGCGGTGGGACGACCCATGCCGCGGCCACAGAGCAGGCGCAGGCTTTCTTCGTGACGCGGGCTCCACGCTTTGTGGCTTCCATGTCGGGCCATGCTGCCCACATCCCGCAAGGCGCGGCGCAGCTCGGCCAGCTCGCCTTTCAGCTCGGTCAAACCCGGCTCCGGGGCTGGTGGAGAGGCATCTGAACGGGTCTCGCCCATGCGGACAGGGTTCTCCTCCGGTTGAAGCGAAGGCACCGGACGGCCGTCGCGACCGATGCGGGGCGGCATCCAGGGACGCGGCTCGTGGCGCGGCGGTGTGGCAGGGCGCTCCACCATGGAAGCCTGGGGATTGGCCGTTGGCGACTCCATGGGACGGGAACTGCCCCGCCGGGAGGATGGCAACACGGGCAAGGCGGCCACCACTTCCACTTGGTGGCCGGGCGGCAGATGGGCGGCGTCCTCCACACGACGGCTGGAGAGGATGACGGCTTCCTCGCCCAGTTCCGCCTTCACCTGGCCCAGGGTTTCCACCAGGCTGGCTCCCGTGTAGGTCCGGATGTCCATCCCGCCTCCTTTTCTAGCCGGCTCGTTGCACGGCCAGAGGTTCGTAGTTGATGTCGTCCATGGTGATCAATCCGCGTTGCCAACAGTCCAGGAAGGCATCCACCAGCATGGGATCGAACAGGCGCCCGGACTGCTCGCGCAGGTAGCCCAGAATGTCTTCCAAGGGCATGCCCTTGCGATAGATGCGGTCGGAGGCCATGGCATGAAAGGTGTCGGCAATGGTGAGGATGCGCACCTTGAGGGGGATCTCCTCACCCTTCAGGCCGTCCGGATAGCCGCCGCCGTTCCACTGTTCGTGGTGATGGCGCACGAAGGCCACCAGGGGCTGCAGGTGAGGCGCCCGCCGCAGGATTTCCGCCCCCACCAATGGATGGGTCTTGATGTGGTCGTACTCGTCGGTGGTCAGGCGGCCGGGTTTGTTCAGCACCGCATCGCGGATGCCGATCTTGCCCAGGTCGTGCATCAGGCCACCCAGATGGATCTCCTCCAGCTCCTCCGCCGAGGAGATGCCCACCCGCCGACCCAACTTCACAGCGATACCACCCACCTGGGCGCTGTGGCCGTGGGTGTAGTGATCCTTCTCGTCGATGGCTTTGGACAAGACCTGGATGGTCTCCAGATGCATGCGGCGCATGGACGTGTACAGCAGGGAGTTCTGCAGGGCCGATGCGGCGGCGGAGGACAGCAGCATGACGCTCTCCTGCTCCCTTGTCAGGAGAGGACTCCCGCCCAGGCGCATGACCCCCAGCAGGCCCAGACTGCCCTGGTTGTCTGAAAGAGGCGCCCAGCACACATGCTCCACCTGGCTGCCACTCTCAAGGCCCGGCGCCTCCGTGCGCAGATTGGGCACTTCAGAGCTGTAATGGAAGGCGCTGTCGCCAATGCGCCCCACACGCACGCGGATGGCTTCCATGATATGTCCCAGCAGCTCCGGCGAAGGAGCGCGCAAGCCGGTGACGTCCAGGTGCAACAGGTCCTGGGCCCTGTCCAGCAGCGCCACCACCGTGTAGTCGCAAGGCACCAGCGCGCCAAGTCCGGCATGGACCTCCGTCAGGGTCTCCTCCATGTCCAGACTGGCGTTCAGGCGGCGTCCCACTTCGGCAAGCTTCTGCGTGCCGCGCATCTGGCGGGTGGCCATGGCGTACAGGTGGGCGTTCTCCAGGGCGATGCTCACCTGCGAGCCCATGATGCGCAGCAGCTCCAGCTGGTTGGCGTCAAACTCCCGCTCGCGGGGATCCCGGGCCAGCAAAAGGGCGCCGCGACTGCGGCTGTTCACCATAAGGGGCAGGCAAAGCACCCAGCGGCCGGCCACGCGACGCTGAAGCAAGTCACCCTGGGCCCCGCATTCCACAGCCAGTTGGCGCTCGTCCTCGCTCAGGGATTTTCCATGGCTGCGGGTGGAGGAGCGCCACAGGATGGCATCCTCGCCTTCACCCGTGCCCATGTAATGCAGGGTGATCTCCGGTACATCGAAGACCCGCGTGATCAGATCGGCGATGCGACTGGGCAGATCCGTCATGTGAAGGTTGGCGGTAATTACCTGGGTAAGGTCGCGCAGGGCCACCTCGGCCTTGAGGCGGTCGCGCTCCTGGCGCAGGCGGCGGTGGCTTTCCACGCGCTGGAAAATGCCCAGGGCGGCCTGCAGGTCAATGGGCTTCTCGATGTAGTCGGCGGCACCAAGACGCATGGCCTCCACGGCGGTCTTCACCGTGGCTTCGCCCGTCATCATCACAACATCCGTGTCCGGCCACTTGGAGCGGATCTCCCGCAACAAGGCATCGCCGTCCACCCCTGGCATGTTGCGGTCGGTGAGCACCACATCCACGGTCTCGTCCCGCAACAGCTCCAGCGCCTCACGCCCACAGCCCGCGGTGACGATGCCCGCGCCGGTGCCCACCAGGAAGGTTTTCAGCAGTTCCAGGACGGTGGGATCGTCATCCACCACCAGCCAGCGTGCCTTCAAAGTGCCCGAGCGCTCCATGGATCCTCCTTCCATCCACGGACGCGTCGTGTGATCCGCAGCGGACCCCGGACCCGCCGCCTCCATGCCCTTGTGGAGGAAGGCCGCCCGGGGGGCGCTGATGTGGCCTTGTGCCATCATGCTGTCTGCTCCGTCAGCCCCGGAGGCGCCAGCCTGGCCTTGCGGGGCAGGGCCACCTGGGCAATGGACTCCAGTTCCACATCCATGCTCAGCTCGCTGTAAGCCACCACCATCAAATCAGGCAGGGGTCCCTCCAGCAGGCGGCGCAGATAGGCGCGAATTTCGGGGCGGGTAACCACCACCGGCATGCGCCCTTCCGCCTGCAGGCGGTCACGGCATTGGCGAAGCTGTTGGATGACCTGGGCGAAATCCTCGGGAGACAGACTGCCAGGACGCGTCCCGTCGCGCTCACGCGCGAGCGTTCCTTCTAAATCGGAATCCAGCGTCACCGCCTTTATGCGGCTGTATTCCCCCTTGAGGATGGTGCTGATGGTGGCGGACAGGGCGAATCGCGCATATTCCGCCAGGATTTCCGGATCCTTGGACTGCTCCGCCGTGTCGCTCAGGCTTTCCAGGATGGTGCTCAGGTCGCGAATGGGCACACCTTCACGCAGCAGTTTCTGCAGGACTTTGTGGATGTGGCCCAGGTTCAGTTGGCCGGGCACCAGCTCGTCCACCAGCACGGAGTGCTCGGGTTTCAGATTGTCCAGCAGCTTCTTCACATCCTGGCGGCTGAGAATGCGCCCCGCATGACGCTTTGCCAGCACATCCAGATGCGTGGCCAGCACGGCGGCAGGCTCCACCAGTGGACAACCCAGACGCTCGGCCATGGGCAGGTGGGCTTCGCGCACCCACATGGCGGGCATGCCGAAAGTTGGATCCAGGGTGGGAATGCCAGGAAGTTCCTCCTCGGCAGTGCGGGGATCCACACCCAGTGCCAGGCGCCAGCCCGGCCGCAACTCGCCCTCGCCGGTTACCACGCCACGAATGCGCACGCGGTACTGCTCCGGTTGCAGGCTGATGTCGTCACGAATGCGCACCGGGGGCAGAACCATGCCCAGATCCGCCGCAACCTGCTTGCGCAGACGCTTGATGCGGGCCAGCAAGTCGCCGCCGCGAGTGGTGTCCACCAGGGGAATCAGGCCATAACCCAATTCAATCTCCAAGGTGTCCAGGGCCAGGAAGTCCTCAATGCGCTCCTCGGCGGGACGGGCCTGCACCTGCTCCGCCACCACGCTCTTCGCCAGCCGGGCCATGCGCAGGCGTGAGGCCAGCATCCAGGCACCCAGGGCCAGCAGCAGGAAAGGCAGGGCGGGCAGGCCCGGGACAATGGCGAAAATGGCCAAAAGCACGGCGGAGACCTTGAGGGGCCGCTCCTGGAAGATGAGCTGGTTGGCCACATCCTGGCTGAACTGGCTGCGCGCGCCCGCCCGGGTGACGATGATGCCGGCGGAGGCGCTGACGATGAGGGCGGGGATCTGATTCACCAGACCATCACCGATGGTAAGCAGGCTGAAGGTGCTCACACTCTCGGACAAGCTCAGTTTCAGCTGCAGGGTGCCCACGGCGATGCCGCCGATGAGGTTGATGGCGGTGATGATGAGGCCGGCCACAGCGTCTCCGCGCACGAACTTGCTGGCACCGTCCATGGCGCCGTAGAAGTCCGCTTCGCGGGCCACCAGCTCCCGGCGGCGGCGGGCCTCTTTCTCATCGATGAGCCCGTTGTTCAGCTCCGCGTCCACGGCCATCTGCTTGCCGGGCATGGCGTCCAGGGTGAAGCGTGCCGCCACTTCCGCCACGCGCCCCGCGCCCTTGGTGATGACAATGAAATTGATGAGCACCAGCACCAGGAAGACGATGAAGCCCACCACCAGGTTGTTGCCGGTGACGAAATGGCCGAAAGCCTCGATGACGCGGCCGGCGTAGCCCTGACCGAGGATGAGCCGCGTGGAGGCCACATTCATGGCCAGCCGGAACAGGGTGAGGATGAGCAGGAGGCCGGGAAAAATGCTGAAGTCCAGGGGCTCCATCGTGTACAGGGCCACCAACAGGATCATCAGCGAGAGCATGATGTTCAGGGCCAGCAGCAGATCCAGGAAGATGGCGGGCAAGGGCAGCACCATCATCACCAGGATGCCCACCACGCCAAAGGCCAGCAGCAGGTCGCTGCGGCGCATGAGCAGGCTGCCTTTGCCCTCCGGCATCAGGCGCTCCTCTTCTTCATGCGATACACGAAGGCCAACAGCTCCGCCACGGCGCGGTACAGGTCACCGGGAATCTCATCCCCCACCGCGCAGGCCTTGAACAGGGCACGGGCCAGGGGCTTGTCCTCGATGACCGGAATGCCGTGCTCCCGGGCCAGATCCTTGATGCGCTGGGCCACCAGGCGGCGACCTTTGGCCAGCACACGGGGCGCGCGCATTTGTCCGGGCTCATAGCGCAGGGCCACGGCCAGGTGGATAGGATTGGCCACCACCACATCCGCCTGGGGAAGCTCCCGCAGCATGCGGTTGTAGGCCGTGTCCATCTGCACGCTGCGCTGGCGGCGTTTCAGCTGGGGATCACCCTCCGACTGCTTCATCTCGTCGCGGATGTCCTGCACGCTCATGCGCAGACGACGGGCCAGATCCCAGCGCTGGAAGCTCACATCCAGCACGGCGATGGCCAGCAGAAGTGCCAACACCCAGCCCACCATGCGCCACACAATGCCGCCCAGGGCGGGCAACAGGCCATCCACCGGGAGAAAAACCAATTGGCCCAGCCAGGGAATTTCTTTGCGCAGCACAATCCACACTGCCAGAGCCACCACACCTACTTTGAGCAGGCTTTTGCCAAGCTCCGTCAGGCTGCGCAAACTGAAAAGATTTGCGAAGCCTTTGATGGGGTCAATGCGACTCCAGGTGGGTTCGATGGGCTTGCCCGTGAACAAGATGCCCACCTGGGAGGCATTGGCCAGGAATCCCGCCGCCGCCACCGCCAACAGCAGGGGACTGAGCACCAGGACGGCCAGGGCGCCGGCTTCGCGCAGGATGGCGGGGGCATTGTCCAGATCCACCGCCACATGAGCGGGAAACTGCATGCGTTGGCCCATGTACTGCTGCAGCTGGCCCTGCATCCACCCACCGGCCACGAGGAACACGCCCAGGGCGGCACCCAGCACCAGGGCGCTGGCCAGCTCCGGGCTGCGCGCCACCTGGCCTTCGCGCCGGGCGTCCTCGCGCCGTTTGGGTGTTGCTTCCTCCGTCCGTTCCTGGAAGGAGCCCTGTTCCTCGGCCATGCCTCTCCTCTGCGCATCCCTTGCCCCCCGGAAGCAGGAACAAGGCAGAAAATGCCCTTTCCCCCGGTGTTTGAAGGGTCTGCAACGGGGAATGGCAAATCGCGGGCCGAATTCTGGAAGTCCGGGACTTCGGAAGGAAGAAGGGCTGGGAAGAGTGGGGGCGCACGAGGCTTAGTAGGATGGGCAGGGCATCCAGCAGGCAGGCATCATCCCCGCCCACATCCTGCCCATCCTACTTCAGATCAAGACGCAGCTCAACCGGGCAATGATCGCTGCCCGTCACAAGATCCAGGATCTCAGCTCCGCGCATGCAGGGCAGCAAATCCGGCGTGATGAAGAAATAATCCAGGCGCCAGCCCACATTTCGCTGCCGCGCCCCGCCGCGTTGACTCCACCAGGAGTAGCGGTCCCGGGCCTCCGGATGGGCGTGGCGGAAGCTGTCCACCAGGCCGGCCTCATGGCGGCCACCCACGAAGGAATCCACCCAGGCGCATTCCTCCGGCAGGAAGCCACTCACACCGCGGTTCTCCCTGGGCCGGGCCAGATCCACTTCCCGATGGGCCGTGTTCAAGTCGCCACAGACCACCAAGGCTATTCCTTGGCTTTGCAAGCGTTCGCACAAGGAATGAAAGGCCTCGTAGAAGGCCAATTTATAGCGCAGGCGCTCGTCCGAAGCGCCGCCATTGGGGAAGTAAACGTTGACAAGCCAGAAGCGCTCGTGCTTCCAACCCGTCACCCTGCCCTCATCATCCCAGTGGGCAAGGGCAGGATCCAGCGCGCCCAGGCCGGCAAAGGGCTCGCCCGGCAATCGGCTGAACACCGCCGTGCCCGAGTAACCAGGTTTCTGTGCGGGCAACCACACCTGGCGGTAGCCCAGCTCGTCCAGACAATTCCCCAGATGACCGGGCAACTGTTCCAGACGGGCGCGGGTTTCCTGAAGCCCCAGCAGCTCGGGCTTGTCCGTGCGCAGCCAATCCAGAAAGCCCTTGCCAAGGGCCGCGCGCAGGCCGTTGACATTCCAGGAAAGCAGGCGGATCTCGGCCATCAGATGCGCTCCGGGGCGGGAATGCCCATCAAGTCCAGACCGCAACGCAGGGCGCGGGCGGCGGCGGCGGTCAAGGCAATGCGCTGGGCCGCCAGGCGTGGATCCTCCACCCGGTCGAAAATACTGTGGGCATTGAACAGGCGCGAGAAGCTGCGCGCCAACTCATAGGTACGCTGGGCCACCCGGGCGGGATTAAGTTGGGACGCCGCCAGACGCATCTCCCGCGGCCAGAAACTCAGGTGTGCCAGCAATTCCACCTCTTCAGGTTCGCCCAGCAGGTCGAAGCTGCCCACGGCGGCGGGATCCAGTCCGCTCTTGCGCACCAGGCTGCCCATGCGGGCGTGGGCGTATTGCAGATAGGGACCCGTGTTGCCCGCCAAATCGATGCTCTCCTCCGGATCATAGAGCATGTCCAGCCGGGGCGTCACTTTCAGAACGAAGTACTTCACCGCCGCCAGGGCCAGATCGTGCACAATGGCCGCCTTCTCTTCTTCGCTCAGGTCCAGCCGTTTCTGGCTCTCCTCCATCACCCGGCGACAGGACTCCTCCAGCTCTTCCAGCAGGTCGTCGGCATCCACCACGCGCCCTTCGCGACTCTTCATCTTGCCTGTGGTCAAGTTCACCATGCCATAGCTGAAGTGGGTCAGGCGCTCCGCCCAGCCGTAGCCCAGGCGTCCCAGGATGTGGAAGAGCACGCGGAAATGGTGCTCCTGCTCGCTTCCCACCACATAGATCATCTCATCAAAGCCCAACTCCCGCTGGCGCATTACCGCGTTGCCCAGATCCTGGGTCATGTAGATGGCAGTGCCATCGCTGCGCAGCAACACCTTGGGCTCCAGTCCCAGATCCTCCAGCGGGCAGACCACCGCGCCGCTCTCGCTGCGCTGGAACACGCCCCGGGCCAGACCATCCTCCACTTCACCCTTCCCCAGACGCCAGATCTCGCTCTCATAGAACACGCGATCGAAAGCGATGCCCTGGCGGGCATAGGTCTGGTCGTAACCACGCAACACCCAGCTGTTCATGGTGCGCCACAACTCCAGCGTGGCCTCATCGCCAGCTTCCCAATCGCGCAACATGGCCGACACTTCTCCCTGCAGCTGGCTCTGGGCCTCGAAAGCGCGCTTCTCCTCGTCCGTGGCCTTCCCCTCCAGCCCCTGCGCCGCGCGCCAAACGGCTTCCTCTTCCGCAAGCTTCCGGGCAAAGAGCACATAGTAGTCGCCCACCAGGTGGTCGCCCTTCTGGCCCGTGCTCTCGGGAGTCTGTCCCTCTCCCCACTTCCGCCACGCCAACATGCTCTTGCAGATGTGGATGCCGCGGTCGTTGATGAGGTTCACGCGTACCACATCGTGCCCCGCCGCCTTCAGCAGCCGGGAGAGGCCATCGCCCAGGATGTTGTTGCGCACATGGCCAAGATGCTGGGGTTTGTTCGTGTTGGGGCAGCTGAATTCCAGCACAACGCGGCGCCGCTCCTCCGCGGGCAGACGCCAGTCGGGCAGTCCTGTGGACCACGCGCCCAGGGTGTCCGCAAACCACAGGTCCCGCTTCAAACGCACATTCAAATAGGGACCGGCGGCGTCCGCCCTGTCCACTCCTTCCACCCTGGCCATGGCCGGCGCCAGCGCGGCGGCGATCTGCTGGGGGGCACGGCGGCAGCTCTTGGCCAGGGGAAAGCAGCCGAAGGCCAGGTCACCCATGGTCGGGTCCGGCGGAGCGTCCCACTGAATCTGGGTGGGAGGCAGCTCCACCTGGAATTGCTCGGCCACCACGCGGGAAAGCTCAACTGCCAGACGATCAAACAAGGTCATGGGGTCATCCTTTCACGGTGTCCGGACCCGGCCAATGATCCACTTGGCGCAGGCCTTCGTAAATGGCAATGGACACGCTGTTGCCCAGATTCAAGCTGCGTGTGCGTCCCGGCATGGGAATGGTCAGGCATTGGTCGGGAAACTCCTCCAACAGGCTTTCCGGCAATCCCCGGGATTCCCGGCCAAAGACCAGAAAGTCTCCCGCCTGGTAGGCATGCCGCGTGTAACTGCGGGTGGTCCTGGTGGTGAAAAAGAAGAAGCGTTCGCTGCCGAATTGGTCCATCAGACTGTGTAGATCCGGCACCACGCGGTAAGTGGCCCGTTCCCAATAATCCAGCCCGGCACGCTTCAAGCGGGCATCATTCAGTTGATAACCAAGAGGTTCCACCAGAAAGAGGCGGCTACCCGTACAGGCGCTCAGTCGGATGATGTTCCCGGAGTTCTGGGGAATTTCCGGCTCCACCAGCACGATGTTGAACATGCCCGCCCTTTCCTTATCCGCTGTTGAAAAGTCACAAAGCGCGACTCCCCTTACAACGCGCCGCCACATGCTTGGTGGGCCCAGTTCGAATTTCATGGCCCCTTCGGTGGGAATCCGCCATTTTTCCCGCCCGGCGTGAAACCAAGTTCCCCCAATCCGGGTTTGTGGCCCGGGCCACGAAGGCCCGGAAAGGAGCCCCCATGAAACGCATGTTCACCGGCCTGTTGGCGCTGCTTCTTCTCATCGTTGGCGCACAGGCCAGCCGCCGGGGTCAGGAGCCCCGCGTCGTCCTGGGTCTGGAACGCCTGGAAGCCTTTACCGGCGAAGCCTACGATCTGATCTTGCAAGCGCGCGCCGACGGCTTCATCTACCTCTACGCCCTGGATCCCGACGGTTATGTCAGCCTTCTCTATCCCGTGCTGACGGAAGATGGCCGTGGCCAGGTGCGGGCCGGCGACAGCCTGTTCATTTCACCATTGTACGCGGGCAATGTGCCGGGCGCCGAGCGACTGGTGGCCGTGCACACCCGGGAGTACCGCCCCATCAAGCCATCCCGCCACCATTTCCTTGCCCCCGATCCCCAGGACCTTACGGACATCCACAGCCGCCTGACCCGCAGCGCCAGGGAGCTGGACAACTACGACAGCGCCCTGCTCAGCGTGCTGGCCACCCAGGTGACGGAAGAGCTGGCCCAGGAGGAGGAAAGCACCGAGGACAGTTCTGGCGGCCTGGTGATCCACAGCCACAGCTACGATTACTGGTGCGACTACTGCGACTGCTGGCATCCCGCCTGCACCCACTCACAGTGCTGGTGCGGCTGGGAGGTGATGGACCACTACCACAGCCACTACCATTACAGCCATTGTTTCCTGTGGGGCCCCTGGCATGCCTGGTGGCGCCCGCCCGTGATCTATGTCTATGTGCTGGGCGGCAGCCCCTGGGATTACGACACGCGTCCCTGGCGCCCCCGCCGCGCCTGGAGCGCCCACCGGGAAGGCAGTGGCCGGTGGCGGCATCTGGAAAGCCCCCGACTGGTGGATCCCGCCGCTTTTGTGGAGAAACCCCGTCGTGAAAGGCAGGACGAGCCCAGCTGGATTCCCATGAAAGAGCGCTTGGAGCCTGAGGCTCCGCCACGCAAGGAAAAGCCTGCCCCCAGTATTCTTAGCACAGATCCCTTGCGCAAGGATCAGGCGGAGCCGGGCGCCCAGCCCACGGCCAAGCCATCCATCCTGAGCACTCGTCCCGCCACCGATCCGGAAGCAAGGCCGGAGGCTCCAAAGGAGAACTCGCCTTACCTGGATCGGCTGAAAACCACTCCCGCGCCCGCGCCAGGGACATCAAAGAAGGACAAGGGCGCATCGGGCCTCCGCATCCCAAAACTCTCACCCAAGCCAGCGGTGAAGACGGAGAAAAAGCCGGAATCCAAGCCTGCCACTCCCGCCAAACCGGAGAGCAAGCCGGACAAGAAGCCGGACAAGAAGCCCGCCAAGGATGAGCCGAAACCGGAGAAAAAACCGGAAACCAAGCAGGACAAGTAGGCGGCAAAATTGCGAAAAACAAGAAGCGGGGGACATGTCCCCCGCTTCGTTTTCCAGGCCACCCAGGGGACTTGAACCCCCAACCTACGGTTTACAAAACCGTTGCTCTACCAAATTGAGCTAGAGTGGCGTTGTACCCCGCCATGCCGCCCAACCTAACAAAAGCCCAGACATGGCGTTCCGGGCAAGTGGCGGCCATTGACGCCTTCCCCACGAGGCGCGCTTTCCTACCTTGGCCCCATGAAAGGACTCATCGGCATCGCCGGCAACATCGGGGCCGGCAAAACCACTCTGACGGATTTCCTGGCCAAGCGCCTGGGATGGGATCCCCACTATGAAAGCGTGGCGGACAATCCATTCCTGCAGGATTTCTACGGGGACATGGCCCGTTGGGCCTTCCACTTGCAAATCTATTTCCTGCAAAGCCGTTACGCCGACCATCTCCATCTCTGCCAGGGCGAACGGGGCGCGGTGCAAGACCGCACCATCTGGGAGGATGTGGAGATTTTCGCCCGCAACCTCTACCAGATGGGTCACCTAAGTGAGCGGGAGTGGCAGACCTATTACGGCCTTTTCACCAACATGTGCCAGGTGCTGCGCAAGCCGGATGTGCTCATTTACTTGAAGGCCAGCGTTCCCACGCTGCAGGCGCGCATCCGCCTGCGCGGACGCGACTATGAGCAGAGCATTCCGGCGGAGTATCTGGCCAGCCTGAACACGCTTTACGACGGCTGGATCGGCCGCGTGCGCGATGTGCCGGTGATTGTGGTGGACGCGGACCATCTGGAGATGCTCACGGACCGCGCCAAAATGCGCCAACTGCTGGATTCCGTGGAGAGCGAACTGGCCCGCCGCCAGCTTACCCTGCCGCTGGGACATCTGGAGCCCCCCACAGACGCCTTGACTCTGTAGGGAAGCGCGTCTCCCTCAGGGCAATTCCGCCACAACCCTGAACTGACCCCGCGCCTCCGGCGGCTGGGGCACGCTTTGCCAGGGACTTGCCGCAACTGTTTCCATGCGCTGCCAGCTATCACCCTCTTCTCCACGCCATTCCACATGGTAGGCCGTGGCGCCTGACATGGGCGTCCAATCCAGTAGCAGGCGCGCATCGGCGGTGCGGGAAATGGACAGCACCATCTCGGCGGCGGGTGGCCATTGGGAAGCTGCCATCACTGCCCCGTGCAGGTTCAATCGACCACCGCTTACCGTAATCCCTTGCAAATCAACCAAGGGATCCACCGTGCTGAGGATGATGTCCTTGATCACCAAAGCGCCCGCCGCAGGATCCGCCTCCACCAAGTGGGCCAGACTGTCGGACATGGC
>CAIWAD010000002.1 GCA_903910645.1 uncultured bacterium
CATTGCCAAGGGGATCCGTGCCCACCACCACCACGCGCAGGAGGGTCGAGCCTTCCAAGGCCTTTGTCTTCACGCCACGGTAGGAGAACAGGCACCGCGCACGCGGCGCCCCACCTCCGCCACCTGTTCCCGCGTCAATTCTGCGTACATGGGCAGGCTAAGGATTTCACCGGCCAGCACCTCTGTGTGCGGAAAATCCCCGCGTGCATAGCCCAGGTCCCGTGCCGCCTCCTGCAAATGGATGGGCAGGGGATAATGCAGTCCGGTGGCGATGCCGGCCTCCTGCAGGCGGGCCATCAGGGCATCGCGCGTGGTGCCGGATTCCGGCGTGACACGGATGACGAAGAGGTGGTAGACATGCTCGCGGCCCGCCAGCTCCTGGGGACAGAGAATGCCCGGCAGGCCGGCCAGCTCTTCGCCATACCATTGGGCCACTTGTCGGCGCGCCGCCGTCCAGGCCGGCAGATGCGGCAGCTTCACGCCCAGCACGGCGCCCTGCAAACCCTCCAGGCGATAGTTGTGGCCCCATTCGGCGTGGTGGTACTTGGCGGGCATGCCATGGTCGCGCAGGCGGCAGATGCGCCGGTAAAGCGCTTCATCATTGGTCAGCACGGCGCCACCTTCGCCATAGGCGCCCAGGTTCTTGCCGGGATAGAAGCTGAAGGCGGCGGCGCGTCCCCAATGCCCGGCGCAATGGCCGCCCAGTGTGGCCAAATGGGCCTGGGCGGCGTCCTCCAGCAGGAGCAGGCCGTGCTTTTCGGCCAGGGCAGCCAAGGGCTCCATGTCCGCCAGTTGACCATAGAGGTGCACGGGCAGCAGGGCCTTGGTGCGCGGCGTGATGGCGGCTTCCACCAAATGTGGATCCAGGTTGAAGTCCGTGGCGCGCACATCCGCCAGGCGCGGCGAAGCCCCCGCCAGCTTGATGCCGCCGGCGGTGGCCATGAAGGTGTTGGCGGCGGTGATCACCTCGTCGCCGGAACCAATGTCCAGACCCCACAGCATAAGGTGCAGGGCCGCCGTGCCACTGTTGCAGGTGGCGCAAAACCGCGCGCCGTGGGCGGCGGCGAAGGCCTCCTCGAAGGCGCGCACGGTGGGGCCGGTGACGAACTCCGTGCGATCCAGGATGCCCTGGATGGCGGCGTCTATTTCGGGCTTGATGCCCAGGTACTGGGCTTTCAGATCCAGGAAGGGAACGGGCATGTGGTGCCTCTTTCACATGGTGAAGCCGCTTCCAGGAACAATGTCGGACTTGGGCTTGCCATGGAATTCGCGCCCACGGCGCGGTCGGTTTTTCGGGAAAATCTCGCTGCTCAGCCGGGTGGCATGGGCAGGAAATGCTCTGGAAAATCCGGCCCCGCAAGGGCGATGACGACCACGACGCAACCAAGTCCGACCGACTCCCAGCGGCCTTGCACAAAGGTGGCGAAGTGGGGGCGGTTTGGGAAAGCGCGGTGGGCTTCCAAACTTGAGCCATCGCGCTCAGTGACCCAGTTCTTGTTCTTGAACATGACAGGAGCCGGGAACAGGAGGAGTGATGAGATGGAGTCTTCAACCTGCATGGTGGGTGTGTCCGAAACGGGCTTGCACGTCAAGCTGGGTCTGAAGAACCCGCAGCGCGGGAATGAGAACGAGAACAATGGATGTTGCGTGGAGTTGACATGAATATTGGTGTGGTGGGACTTGGCTACTGGGGACCCAACTTGGTGCGCAATTTCCAGGCGCGAGGCGATTGCCAGGTGTGGATGACGGATGCTGATGCGGCGCGACGCCAGGCTGCAACGCGGCGTTTCCCTGGCGTGGGCGTGGTGGACTCGGTGGAGGAACTGCTGGGCAAGGTGGACGCGGTGGCCCTGGCCACGCCACTCTCCACGCACCATGCGTTGGGCCGGCAGGTCCTGGAGGCGGGCTGCCACCTTCTGGTGGAGAAGCCCTTCACAGACAGCGCCGCCGCGGCGGAGGAGCTGATCCAGCTGGCCCGCTTGAAAGGCCTGACCTTGATGGTGGACCACACCTTCCTCTACACCGGCGCGGTGCGCAAGCTGCGCGAGTTGCAGGACTCAGGTGAGCTGGGCCGCCTGCTCTACTTCGACAGCGTGCGCATCAACCTGGGTCTCTTCCAGCACGACACCAATGTGATCTGGGACCTGGCGCCCCACGACATCAGCATCTGCGACCACCTCACCGGCCTGGAGCCATTGGCCGTGCAGGCCTCCGGCGCCCGCCACTACTACGGCCAGGAGGATCTGGCCTACCTGACGGTCTTCTATCCCGACCAGCTCATGGCCCATTTCCATGTGAACTGGATCGCCCCGGTGAAGGTGCGCCGCATCCTGGTGGGCGGGGATCGGCGCATGGTGGTGTACGATGACATGGAGCCATCTGAAAAGATCAAGGTGTACGACAAGGGCGTGGAGCTTACCCGGCCGGAGGAGATCTGGCAAACCCTGGTGAGCTACCGCACGGGTGACATGCACGCGCCACGCCTTGATGGACGGGAAGCCCTGGCCGCCATGGCGGAGGACTTCCTGCGCTGCATCGCCACTGGCGCCGAACCTTTGAGCGGGCCTGCCCACGCTCTGCGCGTGACCCGCGTGCTGGAGGCTGCCGAGCGCAGTCTGCGCGATCAGGGTCGTCGCGTGGAGGTGGCCGAGCTGTCGTGACAGGCCCATGGGCCAGTACAAGGAGAAGGGGACAAGGATGGATTCCTTCATGCGCATTGCGCCGGATGTGAAGCTTGGCGATGGAGTGAAGATCTTCTGTTTCGTCAACCTCTACGGTTGCGAGATCGGCGACGGCAGCAAGGTGGGCGCCTTCGTGGAGATCCAGAAGGGGGCGCGCATCGGACGCAACTGCAAGATCAGCAGCCACACCTTCATCTGCGAAGGCGTGGAGATTGGCGATGGTGTCTTCGTGGGCCACAATGTCTCCTTCATCAACGACCGCAAGCCCCGCGCCACTCGTGCCGATGGCACGCCGCAGACGGAAGAGGACTGGACCCTGGAACACACGGTGGTGGAAGAGGGCGCGTCCATTGGCACCGGCTCCACCATCCTGTGCGGCCTAACCATTGGCAAAGGCGCCATGGTGGGTGCGGGCAGCGTGGTGACCCGCGATGTGCCACCCGGCGCCGTGGTGGCCGGAGTGCCCGCACGCCCCGTGAAGAGCCTTCACGCATGAGGGAACCCTTCCGCCTTCCCTTTCCCGCTCCTTCGCCCCTTGACCTGCTGTTGGCCCAGCTGGTGGATGGCCGGGCCCGCACCCTGCGCGTGGTGGAGGCTCTGCCGGAAAGCAGCCTGCACTGGAGTTCGGCGGAATTCCCCAACAGCGTGGCGGCCCATCTGGCCCACTTGGGCGCCATTGAGCTGGACTGGCTCTATTGCGATTTGCTTGGTCGTGAGATCCCCGCCCAAGCGCTGGAGGGCTGTCCCATCACCGATGTCAGGGACGGCGAGGGCCGCCTGGACCAGGCCGGGAACAGCACCAGGGAGGATCTGCTGCGGTGGATGGAAGC
>CAIWAD010000003.1 GCA_903910645.1 uncultured bacterium
AAGTGGCGCAGAACCCAGTGGTCCACTCCACTGCGTTCCAAGCGCAGGGAGACAGGCGCGCCCAGGATGCGCGTGAGCTGCTCACCCGCCAGACGGCCAAGCCGCTGATCCTGGATGAAGTAGAGAGCCACCAGGATGATGACCAGCAGCAGCAGGCTTGAAATGCCTGCCGTCCACAAGACAACGCGACGCAGACGGGAGGCCCGGCGCGGTGGCGGCGGTGCCTCCAGCGCCTCTTCCGCCTGTCCATCCTTGGGCGGGAGCGTTTCCATCAGGCCTCCAGCCGACGCTCCAGAGTGCACCACCAGCGCTCCGCCACCTCGTGCAAGGAAAGATCCAGCAGATCCTCCACCACCAGTCGCTCGCCGCCCGTGCTGCCCAGCTCGCACAAGGGAAGGCCGCATTCCGCAGCCAGGGCCTGCAAACGGTCCCGATGCTCCGGCAGTGCGCTGAGCACCACAAGACCAGGAGTTTCGGCGAAAAGCAGGCGGTCCGCCGCGATGCCCTGTGGATTGAGGGGCGACAAATCCACGGTGCAGCCCATGGACCGGCCCTCCTGCAGAATGCAGGCTTCGGCAAGGCAGACACCCAGCCCGCCCTCTGAGACATCGTGGGCGCTGCGCAACAGGCCCTCTTCCGCCGCCGACGCCAGAAAAGCCTGCAGGGCCTTCTCCAGCTCCAGGTCGGGCAAGGGGATGGCTCCGGTCTGCCTGCCCACCCGGCGTTCCAGATAGAGACTGCCGCCCAATATCCCTGCGGCCCGACCAGCGGCCAGCACCAGTTCATCCGGTCCGCGGAAGGCGCTGGGAACAGGCTCCACCCCCTCCAGCAGCCCCACCATGCCAATGACCGGCGTGGGATGCACGGCGCCATGGGGGCTCTCATTGTAGAAGCTGACATTGCCGCCCGTGACGGGAGTGTCCAGCACGCGGCAGGCTTCGCCCATGCCGGCCACGGCCTCGCGGAACTGCCAGTAGATCTCGGGATCCATGGGGTTGCCGAAGTTCAGGCAGTTGGTGATGGCCAGGGGCCGGGCTCCCGTGCAGGCCAGGTTGCGCGCGGCCTCCGCCACGGCGGAGATGGCGCCCTGCCGGGGATCCAGGCGCACCAGGCGGCCGTTGCAGTCCGTGGTCACCGCCAGTCGCTTGGCTGTGCCCGGCACGGCCACCACACCGGCGTCGCCACCAGGACGGATCTCCGTGGAAGCGCCAATCATGTGGTCGTACTGGCGATAGATCCAGCGCCTGCTGCACACATTCTCATGTTCCAGGAGGGCCAGCAGCTCCTCACCCAGGTCCTCGACGGGCGCCACTGCACTCAGATCCACGGCGCGTTCCGCCAAAAAGGAAGCGGGCTCCGCCCACTCCCGGATGTACACGGGCGCTCCCCCGCCCAACACCAGGACTTGTGATGGGATGTCCACCTCGAGCTGGCCGTGGTGCAGAACCTGGAAACGGCCCGTGTCCGTGACTTCTCCAATGTGGGCGCAATGGATATCCCAGCGCTGGCAGATGCGACGAACCGTGTCCTCCCGCCCCTTCTCCACCACCACCAGCATGCGCTCCTGGGACTCGGAGAGCAGCACGTCATAAGCGCTCATGCCGCTTTCCCGCTGGGGCACGCGCTCAATGTGGATGCGGATGCCCGCCTGTCCCTTGGCGCTCATCTCGCTGCAGCTGCAGGTGATGCCTGCGGCGCCCATGTCCTGGATGCCCACCAGGTCGCCGGACTGGATCATCTCCAGCGTGGCCTCCAGCAGGAGCTTCTCCATGAAGGGATCCCCCACCTGCACGCTGGAGCGCTTCTCCTCACTTTCCTGGGAGAGCTCCACGCTGGCGAACGTGGCGCCGTGGATGCCGTCGCGGCCGGTGGAGGCTCCAACCAGGAAGACGGGATTGCCCACACCCTTGGCCACGGCGCTGGCGGTGGCGTCGTGGCGCACAATGCCCACCGTCATGGCGTTCACCAGGGGATTGCCGTTGTAGGCGGCGTCGAACTGCACCTCTCCGCCCACGGTGGGGATGCCCAGACAGTTCCCGTAATCGCCAATGCCGCGCACAATGCCGTCCACCAGCCAGGTGGTGGTTTCGTGGCCAATGGCGGGGAAGCGCAGGGAATTCAGGCTGCAAATGGGACGGGCGCCCATGGTGAAGACATCGCGCATGATGCCGCCCACGCCCGTGGCCGCGCCCTGATAAGGCTCCACGGCACTGGGGTGGTTGTGGCTCTCGATTTTGAAGGCCACGGCCAGACCATCCCCAATGTCCACCAGTCCGGCGTTCTCCTCGCCCGCCTCCACCAGCAGACGCCCGCCGCTGCGCGGCAGGGTTTTCAACTGGGCGATGCTGTTCTTGTAGGAACAGTGCTCGGACCACATGACGCTGAACACGCCCAGCTCGGACCAGCTGGGCGCTCGGCCCAGGATCTCCAGGATGCGCTTGTACTCATCGGCGCTGAGCCCGTGCTCCAGCGCGTGATCCAGCCCCGGCCCCGATTCGGCATGGCCCATGGTTTCCACCTGTGTAGTTGCTGACTGTGTCGTCCGGCGCTGTTTGGTGCGGCACCCGCCCGGGCGGATGCCTGTGTGCGGGAATCAATGTAGCAAGCCTGCCGTCGCTCCATGTGTTAGCTTGGCGCCGGTTGTCGGACTCCACCCGGCGACGGCACCCCCAAACAGTGGAGTTACCATGCGATTGTCGAAGACCACCGAATACGCCATTCGCGCCATGGCCTATCTGGCGCGCCACAATCAGGGGCCGGTCTCCGTGGCCCTGTTGTCGGAGACGCTGGACATCCCCTACAAGTACCTGGCCAGGCTCATGACCCAGCTGTCCCAGGCCGGTTTGCTGGAATCCACCCAGGGCAAACGGGGAGGATACCGCATAGGCCGTCCACTGGAGGAGATTCGCCTCTCCCAGGTGGTGGATGTGGTGGAGGGCCTGGAGAATTTCCACCGCTGCATCCTGGGCCACGCCGCCTGCGAAGACCACAACCCGTGCAGCATGCACCATCTGTGGGGTCCGCAGATCGATTGCGCCCGGCGCATGATCTACGAGAACAGCCTGGCGGACTTGAGGCAGGACACCAAGTTCTGACCCTTGTCAGGGAGTGGACAGTTCCGGCGCGCTGAAACGCATGCGGGGCTCCTGCTCCGCCAGCGTGCGCAAATGGAGGAAACCGCTGCCCACCTGCCCGGGATGGTGGGCGTCGGAGGCCGCGCTGAAAGTCATGTCCCGCCGCAGCATCTCCTCCAGCAGCCAAGGCGCGGGATAGATGCCGCTGCAGCCCTTGCGCAGCAAGCTGGTGTTGCATTCCATGGCCACCCCGGCGCGCGCGGCGCGATCCAGGGCACGGCATGCCAGGTCGCGCTCCCCCGGCAAGGGGGGGCGATCCACCGCGCGATAGACATCCGGATGGCTCATCACCTGAAAAAAGCCGCTGGACGCCGCATCCCCCCAGGCCTGCCAATACGCTTCCAGGATCTCCGCCTCCTCCGCGGGAGCGCAACGGATGACAAAGCGCCAGCCTGTCCCCTGGGGCACGAAGTGCACGCTGCCCAGGCGCAAATCCCATGAGTGGGCGCCCAGCACGCGCTCCAGATCGCCCTCGTGGCCGCGCAGCCAGTCCAACTCCAGCCCCACGCCAATGGACAAGCGTCCCTGCCACTGCTGGGCCAGGCTGCGGATTTCCCCATGGTAGTCCGCCAGTTCCGCCAGGGCCATGCGGTGCACCCGGTCGGTCTTGTCATCGATGGGGGCGTGGTCGGTGAAGACAATGTGCTCCAGGCCGGCCTCCACGGCGGCAAGGGCATAGGCCCGGGGCAGGCCGTCGGCGTGGCCGCAACGCGGGGTGTGCAGATGATGATCGCCGCGCAGGCCCTTGTCGGCCGCCATATCATGGATCTCGGTTTGACAGCCGCTCATCGGCCCTCCTCCACCAGCCTGGCCACATGGGCGCGATCCTGTCCCGTCAGGCGCTCCAGTTCCAGACGCGTGCGCCACATGTCCAGGCGGGCCTGCAAGTCCTCCACGCGCAAACGACTCAAGGCGCGATCCGCATCAATGAGCTCACGGCTGGTGATTTGCCCGGACTGGAAGCGCAGGCGACTGATGTCCGCATCCTTGCGCGCCAAATCCAGCTGACGCTCCACCAGCGGCTGTTGCAGTCGCTGGGTCTCGGCCTGCAGCCATAATTGCTCAAGGCGGCCTTCCAGACTTTCCTGCAGAGCCTCGGTCTGCAGCTCCTGCCGCTTCATTGCAATGCGCGCCCGTTCAAGGGCCCTCCCTGAGGCGCCAGCCGTGAACACCGGCCAGGCCAAGTCAAGGCGCAGGGAGCGATCCAGACTGGGGTCCTCCGGCATCAGCAGCCACTGGGCGTCCTCCTCGCGCAGCGTCCAAGCCAGGTCCAGGTCCAGCTCCGGCAGGAGGGACATCTGCTGGCGGCGCAGTTCGCGGCGCGCCCGCCATTTCTCCAGGCGCCGGGCGGCCAGGTCCGCGTGGTCGCGGGACAGGGCGGCTTTCAGGGACTCCAGGGGAGGCAGCGGATCCAGGGCAGGCAGGGTGGCTTCCAGCACCGGCGACAGGTCAGGGGGTTGTCCCAGAAGACGAAGGAAGTCCCGGGCGCCACGGCGCCCTTCCAGGGAATCCGCCTGGAAAGAAGAGCGCAGGCGCAATTCATCCAGCTCCACCTTCATGTAGTCGCTCTCGGCGATGAGGCCCGCCGCCAGGCGCGCGGCGGCGCGTTCCCGGCTGGAGACCGCCAACTCCAGATCCTGGCGGGACAAAACCAGGCTTTCCTGGCGCAACAGGAGCGAAATCCAGGCCAGCGCCACGCGATGGCGCAGCTCCGCCAGCTGCTCCAGGGCTTCCAGCTCCGCCTGATCCGCCTCCCGCTCGCCAAGGGCCATGTCCCCCCACAGGGTTTTGCGCGGCAACAGGCTTTGGCGCACGCGCACGCTCCACGCCCCGCCATGCCCCTCGGTGAAACTGCCGGTGGAGGACTGGCGGTGCCACACATCGGCATCCAGATCCACGCGGGTGCCGAAGGGCAAATCCTGGCCCAGGCGCAGGGTGGCGCCCTCCCTACGCTGATTCCAGTCCACCCACATCAGACGAAGGCTGTCACCGGGGGCCCAGATTTCATTGCGGGAATCCAGCAGGGTGGGGGCTGCCACCTCCAGATCCAGGCGGGGAGCCAGGCGCAGGCGACTCTCCAGGCGGGCCAGGCGGGCTTCATCCAGAGCCAGGCGCGCCAGGCGCGCATCCCGGTGCTTTTCCAGGGCCAGGGACAGTGCCTGGTCCAGGC
>CAIWAD010000004.1 GCA_903910645.1 uncultured bacterium
ATCCAGCCCTTCCCGTCCGGAGTGGGAGGCCACAGTCAGGGCATCGCCCACTTCCAGGCCTTTCACCGCGGGAAGGCTGAGCAGGGCCGCACCCAGGCGGCCGTCCAAACGACGATCCCAATGCACATGGCTTCCCAGGCCCACCGGCAAGCCGGTGACGCGCAGCTCCACCACCCCGCCCAGGGTATCACCCAGCTGCCGGGCCTCTTCAATGCGCTCCAACATGCGGGTTTCGCCAAGGGGATCCAGGCAGGACACCGGACTGGCATCCACCGCGGGCATCCACTGGGTGGGAGGGGCATCCAGAGCTGGACGGGATTCCCCTGAGGCCTCCACTCCGCCCAGCGCCGTCACAAAGGCGCCCACCTGGATGCCCAACGGCTCCAGGATTTGCAGGGCCACGGCGCCGGCCAAGCTGCGATTGACGGTTTCGCGGGCGCTGGCCCGCTCCAGCACATTGCGCAGATCCCGGTGACCGTATTTCACCGCACCCGGCAGATCCGCGTGGCCGGGTCGGGGAATGCGCACAGCCTCGCCCGCCCGTTCGCCCGGTGCCAATGGCTCCGCCTGCATGGCGCTGCCCCAATTGGCGTGATCCCGGTTGGCCACCACTAGCAGGAGGGGACTTCCCAGGGAGACGCCATGGCGCAAGCCGGCCAGCACCTGAACCTCGTCCTGCTCGATGGCCATGCGGCCGCCCCGCCCCGCGCCCTGCTGGCGACGGGACAACTCCCCATTGATGCGATCCAGGGAAAGGGGCACTCCGGCGGGAAGTCCCTCCAACACAATGCCCATGGCAGGGCCGTGGGATTCCCCCGCCGACAGCCACCTCATGGGCGCTTGTCCTGGCTGATTGGCCGGAGATCATCCAGACCCAGCAAGGGTCTCAGGTCCAGTGTGGGGAATTCCTGACCGGTCCAGGCGCTGAAGGCCCGCCGCGCCTGCCCCAGCAGCATTTCGCCACCATGGATGATGGAAGCGCCCCGCGCCCTCGCCTCACGCACCAGTGCTGTTTCGTGGGGATGGGTGACCAGTTCGTAACAATGAAGATCCGCGTGCAGGTAGGATGCGAGACAGGGCAAGGCACCCGGCGCCACATTGTCCTGCCCCACGGGCGTGGCGTTCACCAGCAGGTCCACCGCACAGGGCAGTTCCTGGCCCATGGGCAGAACTTCCCAACAGGCGCGCTCCGTGGCGAATTCCTGCACCAGTTCCCTGGCCGCCTCCGGTCGGCGGGCCTGCACCCACACCTGCTCCACGAACGGCATGCTTGCCAGCACATGCGCCACGGCCCGGGCCGCCCCTCCGGCACCCAAGAGCAGGACATGGCTGAAGGCCAGGCGCCGTTGCGCCAAGGGGCGAAGGAAGCCCTCGGCATCGCTGTTCTCGCCAATCCAGCCTTCATCGGCACGCACCAGCAGATTCACGCTGCCAATGGAAATGGCGTCCGGACTCATGCCCAGCAGATAGGGTGAGAGGCAGCGCTTCCACGGCATGGTAACGGAAAGCCCTTGCCAGCCATCACGATGCGCTTGGCGCAAGGCGGGGCGCAGCTCGTCTTCTGTTGCTACATCCAAGAGATTGAAGGTGAGATCCACGCCCGTGCGCAGGGCGGCTTCCCGATGGATAAGTGGCGACAGGCTGCCGCCAATGTCCCGGCCAAGGAGGCCAACTTGCACCGGCCCCTTGGAGGGCGGATCCACCGGGCGGGGAAACGCGTCGGGCATGACAGGCCTCAAGCGCTAAGGGGCGGAAGGGATCAGGCGTCCAGGGTGCTTCCTGTAAGCCGTCCCAGATCTTTCAGGAAATCCGGGTGGCTGGCGGCCACATGCTCCAGTCCTTCAATATGGGAGTCGCCGTCCGCTGCCAGGGCCAGCACCACGGCCGCCATGGCCAAGCGATGGTCTCCCCGGGCGTTGTAGTGTCCGGCGCGGATGCGCTCCGGTGGTAGAAGACGGAACCCATCCTCCTTCTCCTCCACCGTTCCACCAAAGGCACGCAGCAGTTCCGCAGTGCCAGCCAGCCGGTCGCTTTCCTTCACCCGCAGTTCCGTGGCGTGGCGCACTTCGAAGGGTTCATCCGAGGCCATGGCCGCCACAGCCAGCACGGGAATTTCGTCCAATAGTCGGGGAATGCGGCGGCCTTCCAGCAAACGGGCGCTCAAAGGAAGCCCTGCCTGGACCTTCACATGGGCAACCGGCTCGGCAATGGGGCATTGTTCGCCCGGATTGCAGCCGGAGGCGCTGCAATGCAATGGGCCGCAGAACCCTTCGCCGGGAAGCTCCTCCACCTGGATGGCGGCGCCCCATTCC
>CAIWAD010000005.1 GCA_903910645.1 uncultured bacterium
CGCAACGCAGAGGCAGGCGGCGCCAAGTTCGAGATCAGCCACAAGTTCGAGGACGCCTTCGACCAGGCGGACATTGTCATTCCCAAGTCCTGGGGCCCGCTTATGCACACCCAGGACAAGGCCGAAGGCCTGCGCCTCATCGAGAAGCACCCCACCTGGCGTTGCGACAGCAACCATATGCGCCTGGGCAAGGAGGATCTCATCTACATGCACCCGTTGCCCGCCGATCGTGGCCGTGAAGTGACCGACGAGGTGATTGACGGTCCGCAGAGCGTGGTCTATGACGAGGCCGAGAACCGCCTGCACGTGCAGAAGGCCCTCATGGCCATGGTGATGTAGGAGACCATGGTGGCCTCCTTCCACCTTGAATGCGTCGAGTGCGGCGGGGTCTTCACCGAGGACCCCGCCCTTCTTGTCTGTCCGCGCTGCTCCACTGGGCAGGAACCCGGCGGGCATGCCCGCGGCGTGCTTCTGGTGCGCCATGGCGGCCTGCCTTCCAGTTGGCCGCTGGATGCCAGCGCACTGCGTGCCTGGCTGCCCTTGCCGCCAAACCTGGAACTTCCCCACCATCCCGTGGGAGGCACGCCCCTGCTCCCGGTGCCCTCGTTGCGTCGCCAGCTGGGCATGCCGCACTTGTGGGTGAAGGACGACTCACGCAATCCCAGTGGCTCCACCAAGGATCGCGCTTCCTGGTTGGTGTGCGCCAAGGCGCTCCAGTACGGCTTCGCCACGGTGGCGGCGGCGTCCACGGGAAACGCGGCTTCGGCCTTGGCCTCCTGTGCGGCGGCCATGGGGCTTCGCGCCGTGCTCTTCGTGCCGGACAGCGCACCGCCCGCCAAGCTGCTGCAGATCCGCGCCTGCGGGGCTACACTTCTGGCCGTGCGTGGCAGCTACGACCAGGCCTTCGAACTGTCATCCGCAGCCTGTGCGGCGCGCGGGTGGTACAACCGCAACACGGCCTTGAACCCTTTCACCATTGAAGGAAAGAAGACGGCGGCCCTGGAAATCGCCACGGAGATCCCAGGGCACCAGGTGGACGCGGTCATTGTGGGCTGTGGCGACGGTGTGATTCTGGGCGGCCTGGGCAAGGGCTTCGCCGATCTGGAAGAGGCGGGTCTTCTGCCCCGTGGACCTCGCCTGCTGGCCGTGCAGGTGGGCAGCAGCGATGCGCTGGCCAGGGGCTGGGAAGCCGGGCATGCGCACGCCGCCCGGGTGGAGCGCGCCGCCTGCGTCGCCGACAGCCTGAATGTGGAGGCGCCGCGCAATGCCGTGCATGCCCTGCGCGTGCTGCGGGAGTCGCGAGGGGATTGTGTGCGCGTGGACGACGAGGCCGTGCGCCAGGCCGTGGCCCTGCTTGGTAGCGGGGCAGGCCTTTTTGCGGAGCCTGCGGGAGCCGCCGCCTTGGCCGGCTTGCTGCGCGCCCTGGAGACGGGCGCCGTGCGGCGGGACGAGCGTGTGGTGCTGATGGTGACAGGACACGGTTTGAAGGACCCCGGCGCCGCCCAGATTCTCTTCCCACCCCAGCTCAGCGTGGGCTGCCAAGTGGACGAGCTGCCCGCGGACCTGTGATGAAGTCGGCACTTTGTGCCATCCCCCATGAGCAGGACTGCCCACCACCAAAAGCCTTGACAGATCTCCACTTCCTCACTTTTGAAGTTGAAAGCTCCTGAAAGTCAGGACTTTCGCCCCACCTCTCGTTCTGGCATTCCCTTTGCCTTGGGCCCACCCACAGAGTTTTGAGGGGGAGATGGGTCCATGGCTGAATTGCTGGAAAGCGAACGGCTGCGCGGCAAAAAGGCGCTCTTTGTACTGGGGGTTGGACTGGGCTACCAGGTCACGGCCATCCGCCAGCGCAAGGATCCCCGCGCCCGCGTATATGCCATTGAGCGTTACGAAGAAGTGTTCCATCGCGCGGCGGAGACGCAGAATTGGAATCTGGAAGCCAGCCAGGATGTGGAGTTTTGGATTGGCAAAGATATCGAGAGCGTGCTGCGCCACCTGGATGAGATCACCGCGGACATGGATGAATCCGATTGGGACATCATCACCAATCGGCCCTCCATCCGACTGGATCCCGAGTACTACAAGCGCCTGATCCGTGAGCGCCGCCCCAACGGGCGCACGCGCGAGGCAAAGGCCTGAACCATGACGGGTGTCAGCGCTGGAACACTGGATCCGGACGAAGTCCCGGAGCGACTTCGGATTGTCCTGCTGGGTGATGGCCTGTGGGCCGCCCGGGCTCTGCACCATTTGGTGGGCAGTCACCAGGTGCTGGCCGTGGTGCCGCGCGTTCTCGGCACCGATGGCAGCTTGCCGGAGGCGGCCCTGGAGCTGGGGCTTCCCGTTCGCATCCTGAGGGATGTGAACGCCCCCGATGCGCTGCGGTGGATCCGCTCCCTCGATGCGGACATCCTTCTTTCCGTCTCCTACGACCAGATCTTCCGCGGCGCGCTGCTCAAGCCGGATCAACCACCCATCCTCAATCTGCACGCCGGGGATCCGGCCCGCCATCGCGGGCG
>CAIWAD010000006.1 GCA_903910645.1 uncultured bacterium
CAGTTCCGCCCCGTTCACCGTGCCGCCCACGGCCTTCCCCAAGTGTCCGTTCACCAGCAGATCCTGACTTTCCGCCAACACAACCAGGCTGTCGCCATCCGCCGGGCGGGGATGGGTGAGCAATCCGCCATCGGGCAGACTGAGGGGCGCGGCCCAAAGGGTGGCCACCAGCATGAGCGTCAGGAAGAGGCCGGCCATCAATCAGTCCTCGGCCTGGATTTCGCCTGGCAGCCGCTCCAGTCCCACGCTTTCCCGCGCAGGCTCCACGCCGCCCATGGCGCGGGCGGTGATGAGCGCCAGACCATGAAGCACCAGATAGGGCAGGTGCCGTTCGATCACCGCCGTGCGCCTGGCCATGATGCGGCCGAAACCACCTGTGGACACCACGCGCAGTGGTCCTTCCACGCCATCCTCCCGCAGTTCGCGACCAATGCGCTCCACCAGCCCCTCCACCTGGGCCACGGCTCCGTGCAGCAGTCCACTTTGCATGGCGTGCTCGGTGGTGACGCCAATCACCCGCTCGGGAAAGGCCAGAGCCACCTTGGGAAGAAGGGCGGCATTCTGGTGCAGGTTGCGCAGTGCGGTTTGCGGTCCGGGAAGAATGAGGCCGCCCAGGAACGCGCCGTCCGGCCCCACCACATCGAAGGTGGTGGCGGTGCCGAAGTCCACCACCACCGAAGCCTCCCGGTGCAGGTGCCACACGGCGGCGGCGTTGCACAGGCGGTCCGCGCCCACGGTGGCGGGCTCGGGCAGGCGCACTTCGGGCGCGCCCGGGGAGTCCGGTGTTAGCACGAAGGGAGCCAGGCGGAGGTAATGTTCGGCCAGTTTGATCCACACGAAGTTCAGGTCCGGCACCACGCTGGCAATGGCCACGCCACTTAGTTCCTGGGGATCCAGGCCTGCGCCGCGGAACAGCGAGCTCAGCATGACCCAGCTTTCATCAATGGTGCGGGCATGGCTGGAGGCCAAGCGCCAGTGGGCGCACAAGCGGCCCTCGTCCAGCACCCCCAGCACGATGTGCGTGTTGCCAATGTCCACCGCCAGGAGAAGCTGGCTGAAGGGTCGGCGATTTAATGTTCCAGGCTGCACCACAGATCCTCCCTCGTCACCCGATCAATTCTCAATCCGCCTCCCGTCAGCATGCGGGTTCCATGTTGTGTCCGAAGGTGCAAGGGACCATCGGGATCATGTCGGTGGACCAATGTCAGACAGGCTTGCCCATCCTGCAGGCAGGCCGGTCTGGATGCCAGGATGTCCCGTTTCAGCAAATCGGCCGGCGGCCCTTTTCCCTTTTCCGGCAGTCCCAGCCGCCCCAAGTGGAGCAAAATGCCGGTCAGAAGGGCCTCGCGCTCCTCATGGACGCCAGCCTGACGCAGACTGCGGGCCGGCTGGCGCAGACCTAGTGGGAAACGAACCTGCCCAAGATTCACGCCCATGCCCAACACAACCCGGGCCTTGTCACCCTGCACCTGGCTCTGAATCAGGATGCCCGCCACCTTGCCGCTGGTGGACCCATCCTCCAGCAGGATGTCATTGGGCCACTTCCACCAGACGCGCACAGAGGGGTGCCCCACGCAGCTCAG
>CAIWAD010000007.1 GCA_903910645.1 uncultured bacterium
CACAACCCGGGCCTTGTCACCCTGCACCTGGCTCTGAATCAGGATGCCCGCCACCTTGCCGCTGGTGGACCCATCCTCCAGCAGGATGTCATTGGGCCACTTCCACCAGACGCGCACAGAGGGGTGCCCCACGCAGCTCAGCTCCAGCGCCTGGCACAGGGCAAGGGCGGCCCAGTGGCCCACCAGGGACAAGGCGTGTTCTTCAATGGAAAGATCCAGGCGCAGGGAGAACAGCAGACCTTCTCCAGCGGGGCACTCCCAGCTTCGGCCGTGGCTGCCCTTCCCCGCCAGCTGTCCATCCGCCACCAGCACGGCCCAGGGTCTGTCCAGAGGGCCACCCTGGCCCATGGCTTCCATCATCCGCGTGTTGGTGGAATCCACTTCCCGCTCGTGGTAAAGGTGAAAGGGCGGCAAGCCGCGGGCGCTTTCCAGGCGGGCACGAATCAGGTCGCTGTTCACAAGCCCTGTTCCCGCACGCGCAGCACCACCACAGTCTGGTCATCCTGGGGAAGGGATTCGCCCTCAAAACGTCCCACCACATCCAGCAGGTGGTGCAGAGTGTCCTTGGCGCTGGGCTGCGCATGGCAGCGCAGAGTCTCCTCCAGCCGCCCCTGGCCGAACTCCTCCTCCGCCAGGCTCATGGCCTCGGTGAGGCCGTCCGTGTAGAAGACCAGTTGGTCCCCGGGGCGCAGGGAAAGCTCCTCCGTCTGGTAGGTGGCGCCGCCGAACATGCCCAGGGCCAGGCCACCGGAATCCAGGCGTCGGATGTGGCCCTCGCGCACCAACAGGGGAGGATTGTGGCCGGCGTTGGAATAGCGGAAGCGCAGGCCATCCACATGGGGACGAAACATGCCCTGCACGAAGGTGACGAAGATGTCGTCCGCCGTGCTCTCCGCCAGCTGGTCGTTCAGGCGGGCGTTCAGGCCGTCGGGCTCAAGGCCCTGATCCAGCAAGCTGCGCCACGAAGCCTGCAGGTTGCTCATCACCAGGGCCGCAGCCACGCCCTTGCCCGAGACATCTCCCAGAGCCAGCGCCAGCTCACCTTTGTGCGTGCGGCGGAAGTCGTAGTAGTCGCCACCCACCTCGTGGGCCATGCGGCAGGTGGAGGCGATTTCCAGATGCGGATCCTCAGGCGCCTTGCCAGGCAGCAGGCCCTGCTGGATGCTGCGGGCAATGCTCAACTCCCGCTCGAGCCGCTCCTGGGCGGCCAGCTGGCGGATGTTCTCCCGCACGCGGCGACTCATTTCGTTGAAGGAGCGCGCCAGCACGCCCAGTTCATCTCCCGTCTGCTCCGGCAGGCGAAGCTCCAGGTTGCCCCGGGCCAATTCGTCCGTTCCATGGCGCAGTTCGTCTATGCTGCGCGTGATGCGCCAATTGAGCAGCCAGGCAATCCAGATACCGGTGAGCAGCACGGGCAATAGCACCACCAGCTGCAGGGCCAACAGAAGCACATAGGGAAAGACCAAGGTGTGCTCATCGTTCACCACGGCGGGGAAAATGCGGCCAGGCAGGGCTTCCACCTGCACCAGTAGCTCCTCGTCCGGCGTGTCCAGGGGAAAATTCGTGGTGCCCACGCGGGCCAGGCCCACCTGGAAGACCCGCTCCAGCAGCCCGTGGTCCGCGCCGGGAAAATCCGCCGTGCGCACCAGCTCCTGCTCGCCCGCATCCAGCCGCAGGCCCACCTGATTCAGCGCAAAATGGATGAGATTCTGCTGACCCTTCACGGCAACCAGGCGAATGCCGGTCCCCAGTGTGCCCCCCAGGGATTCCAGGGCCTGGGCGTCAAGCGGGAAGAACCCCACGCTGAGCAGGCTTCCCTGCTGGATGAGTGCCGCCTGCCAGGCATGGCCTCCCACATGCACAACACCCGTCGTGGGTCCCTGGCGCCAGTTGCCCGGCAATTCCAGCTTCTCCAGGGGAAAGGCCCCGGGCATGCGCCAGGTGGAGACCAATCGCACCCAGCCTTCCCGCCGGGAGCTGTCCGCCTCCGCCTCCAGCTGGGCGGGATCCACCGGCAGATAAAGGGAAAAGAAGCCGCGTCCAATGGGCGTGTCGTCGCCCAGGGTCTGCAACTGTTGCTCGAAGCGCTGCTGGGCCTCCCGGTCCAGGGGATCGGCGTAGGCCTGGGCAAACCAGGCGGTGACCAGGCGGGCGCTCTCCAGTTGTTCCTCGAACTGCGCCCTCACCAGTCTGGCGCGGTAGCTGCCCATCACCACCACCGCCACGGTGCCGAAGAGCACGAAGAGCACCAGAAAGGGCATCACGCTGGAGAACAGCGCGTTCATGGCAAGCTTGGTGCGGATGCGCGATTGCTTCAACAAGCGTCCGGTGAGCACCAGCACCAATAAGGGCAGATGCAAACCCACCCAGCATTGGGCAAGGGTGCGCAAGGGACCCAGGTGGGGGAAGATCAACCCGGTGTCCAGCTTGCCGCCCAGGTTCATCACATCCTGGCCTGCCGCGCCGTTGCCCATGCGGATGCCCTCGGCCAGCTCCCGGCTCCACAGCACCAGCAGGAGTGGAAACAGAATGGCCGTGAAGTAGGGCAGGCGTCGGCGCAGATCCTCGCGACGCAGAAAGCGCAACAAGGGACGGGCCACCAGGGGCGCCAGCAGAATGCCGGTGTCCAGTGCAAGCCCAATTGCCCCAAGGAAAAGGGCCACCCACAGGATGATGCCTTCCCGCTTGCGCGACTGCCAGGGCTTGTGCACCAGCAGTTCGGCCAGCACCTGTAGCAAAACCACCAGGCCAAGCAGGAGCGTGCACAGGCTAAGCAGGATGTCCAGTGGAAGCGAGGCTGGATCTTGGAGATGGAGGGAGGCAAGAATGCGTTGCAACAGAAGGAGAAGCAGCAGGCCCTCAGGCAGACGGCCCTTCAGCCAGGGTTCCTGGCCCAGCCACTCCACAATGGGAGTGCGGGGCCCGGCCCAAGATGACAGCAGCTGCTTCAGGCCCATGAGAGTCCTTCAAGCTGATTAGCCCAGCCAACCCAGCCATGCCAGCAAGTAAGCCAGCGGTGCGCTGAAGATCCAGGAATCGAAGCGGTCCAGCACCCCGCCGTGGCCCGGCAGCACATTGGCACTGTCCTTCAGGCCGGCATCGCGTTTCAGACGGGATTCCAGCAGATCACCGGCCGGGCCCACCAGCCCCAGCAACAGGCCCAAGGCCAAGCCATCCCACATCAGGCCATGTCCCAGCCAGCGCGCGGACAAGGCGCCCACCACGCAAGCGCCCGCCAGACCGACCAAAAAGCCCTCCACCGTCTTCTTGGGGCTGGCGCGTTCGAACAGCTTGTGCCGTCCTAGAAAGCGCCCACCAAAATAGGCGAAGGTGTCCGTGGCCCAAGTGGCAAAAAGGAAGGCGAGCATGATGGGACGGCGGCTCGCCATTGGCAGCACCTGGTCCAGGGCCACCAGGCTGACAAAGGGCAGGGTGGCCAGGATGCCGGCCAACAAGGAAGCCCCAATGCTGGCCAGGATCTGGTCCCGCGCACTGAACAGCTCCCGCAAGAGCAGCGCCATCAGCCACAGAATGGTGAGACCGCCCCACACATGGAAGAAATCCACTCCGCCCCGGGTTAGGTGCAGATGGCTGCCGTGGGGCAACCCGGCGCACAGGGGCAGGGCCGCCACATAGGGGAGCACGAAAGCGTGGCTGTGGCCCACACCTTTGGCCCGGTAGAAGTAGGTCAGCTCCCGCACAGCCTGCAGGCAAAGGAGCAGGACGAAGAAGGAGAGGATCCAGCCTCCCAGCCAGAACACGCCCACCACCAGGGGCACGCCAACCAGGGAAGTCATGATGCGGGTACGCAGTTCGGTTCTTGCCATGCGGGCAAGGTAATGGATGGGGCACGGGAAGACAGGGCCTATGACCCAGGCAATGACTTCCATCCCTGGGCGCTTTGCCTTGAAATCGGGCCGCGAATGCCATAACATGTTCGCTTACATTTTCGGGAGATCTGCACTTATGATGCGTACGCTGCGGGACAACACCCACATCGTGTTGTGGATACTGATTCTGGCCTTTGTGGGCACCATCATCTTCAGTTGGGGCATGGGTGGCTTTGACACCCTGAAGGAGGATGGCGGCTCTGTGGTGGCCACGGTGAATGGTCAGGATGTGCCGTACCAGGACTATGAGCGTCTGGTGGCCAATCGCCTGCAGCAATCCGGGGACCA
>CAIWAD010000008.1 GCA_903910645.1 uncultured bacterium
GCCAGTCCTGGGTGAAGTTGCGCACCCTGGACAGCCCCGCCGCCAGGCTGAGCACCAGGCCGAACTTGGCCAGATCCACGGGCTGGAAGTTGTGGCTGCCCACAATGATCCAGCGACGGGCACCATTCACCGGCGGCATGAACAGGGTCAGGCCCAGTACAGCCACGCTGGCCAGGCCCACCCAGTAGGCCACCGGGCGCAAGCGACGATAGTCCACCTTCATCATGATGAAGAAGGCCACCAGACCCAGGAAGATCTTCTGCAGGTGCTTGGCGAAATAGGCCGCCGCGCTGCCCGCCTCCGCCACGCCGAAGTGCGAGGAGGCGGAGTAGACGGCAAGGGAGCCGCCGCACAGGAGCAGGAAGATCACGAAGGCCATGAGGCGGTCGATGGTGGCCACGCGCGGGGCGAAACCCAGGGGCAGACCCGACTGTTGTGGAGCGTTCTGGCGGAAGGGTGTCATGCCCACAGCCTCCCCAGACTGTCCAGCCCGGTCAGGCGGCTGCCCTTCAGCAGAACGGCGTCGCCTTCCCTTGGCGTCAGGAGCGCGGCCAGTTCCGTGGCGGAGGCAGCCTGTCCCGTGGCGCAGGATCCCCCGTCCGCCAAGCCCTGGGCGAAGGCCGCGCAAGCCTGGGCCGATCCCACCAGCCACACCTGGTCCAGCGCCAGTTCCGCGGCAAGCCGCCCTGTCTCGCGATGCAGGCGCAGGGAGTCCTCGCCCAGCTCGCGCATTTCACCCAGCACGGCCACGCGGCGGGCGGCCTGGAACTGGGAAAGGGTGCGCAAGGCGGCCCCCATGGACGCCGGATTGGCGTTGTAGCTGTCGTCCAACAAGGTCCATCCCGCCATGGTGCGTACAGCCATGCGGCCGGGGGCGCCACGGAAGCCGGCCAGCTCCTTGACAATGGCGGCGGGCTCAAGGCCCAGCTCCAGCGCCAAGGCGCAGGCGGCTGCGGCACAGGCCAGGAAGGCCTGTCCGGGCACGGGGAGGCGGACCTCGTGTCCGGACAGGCGAAGGAGGTGGCGTGCGTGCTCATCCACGCCCAGACTCTCCATTCCCGTCTGCCCTCCGACCCTGTGATGCCGAAGGGAAAAGGCGCTGCGGCGCCGAAGATGCTCAGCCTGGACGACCACCAGGGGATCGTCCTCGTTCACAATGCCCACGCCGTTGTGGAGACCCAGCCAGCGGAAGAGCTGGCCCTTCTCCAGGGCCACCGCGTCCAGGCCGCCAGTGCCTTCCAGATGGGCGGGCTGGATGTTGGTGATGATGCCGTGGGTGGGGCGGGCCATGGCGCACAGGCGGGCGATCTCGCCTGGCTGGGACATGCCAGCCTCCATCACATAGATCTCGTGGTCATCCAGGCCGTTCAACAGGGATAGCGGCGCGCCCACCGTGCTGTTCTGGTTGCCCTGGCTGGCGGCCACGCGACGACTTCCACCCAGGATGGCGGCCAGCACTTCCTTGGTGGTGGTCTTGCCGTTGGATCCTGTAATGGCCACCAGGGGCCCGCTGTGACGGCCCCGGGCCATGGCCCCAAGCTCCAGCAAGGCCTGGCGCGAATCCGCCACGGCCAGGAGGCGGGGATTGTGGCGAAGCGCCTCATCCACGCGCTCCGGCTGCGCCACCACCGCGGCGGCTCCCGCGTCCAGGGCGGCTCCCACATGGGCATGGCCATCCTGGCGCTCGCCCTCCAGCGCAATGAAGAGGTCCCCGGCGCGCAGTTCGCGGGAATCCACGCAGGCCTTCCAACCCGCCGCGCTGGGCAGCTGGCGGATGTGGCCCAGGTGGGCGGCGATTTCCTGCAGCGTGGGTCTCATGTTCACTCGCAATAGAGCACCCAGTCCGCGCTGGCGGCCGAGGCCGCGCCGGGCAGGGGGCTTTGGTTGATGACCGAGTCGCCCTGTCCCGCGATGCGCAGGCGATGGGCATAGGGGCTGAGGCGGCCCAGGGCCTTGCGCAGGCTCTGGCCCTTCAACAAGGGCGGGCCACCGGCGGGCACTCCGGCGGCACCGGGTGCGGGCCAGCTGTCCCCGCTGCCGGCCCACTGGAGCGGGCTCTGGGTACGGCGCGGCTCCTTCTCAAGCAACAGGGCGCGGGACATGATGCGGCTGAAAGCCGGGGCCGCCACCACGCCGCCGTAGATGGCCCCCACCGGATTGTCCACCAGCACGATGCCGGCCAATGGCCCGCTGGGAAGTTCAGCCCATCCGATGAAGCTGGAGATGTAGGCGTCGTGGGAATAGCCGCCACCCGGCAGGATCTTTTGGGCCGTGCCCGTCTTGCCGCACACCACAATGCCCGGCACGGCGGCCTGCTTGCCCGTGCCCGTCTCCACCACCTCCCGCGCCAGCTGGCGCATGATGGCGGCGGTCTCGGGCTTCACCACCTGACGGATCACGAGGGGC
>CAIWAD010000009.1 GCA_903910645.1 uncultured bacterium
GAAGGCCCGGCGCCCCGCCACCCTCCAGGATGAGCGGCCCATGGAAGTGCTCAGCGCGGTAAGCCTGGGCGCCCGCCGCCAGGCCGTGCTCCTGCGCGTGTCGGGCAAGGTCTTCCTGCTGGGGCTGGGCGAAGGGGGAGTTCGTCCCCTGGGACGCTTCAGCGGGGAAGAGGCGGATGAACTGATTGCCCGCGCCGGCCAGGGCCCCAATCCCTTCCATTTGCGCTTCATGGAGGCCTTTCGCAAGGGCGAAAGCACTCAATCCGTCCAGGGGGAGGCGCGCCCGTGAGCGCACATTCCCGGCGTCCCACCTTCATGCGTCACTGGCTGCGCCTGATCCTTGCCCTGTTGCCTCTGTTGCTCCTGCTGGCCCTTCCCGCCCTGGCCCAGGCCCCGGCGGCGCCCAAGCAGGTGCCGGCCTTCACGCTTACCGTGGGCGGCGCCCCCACCGCCAGGCCGGATTTCGTGGTGGCCATTGAGATCCTCTTCCTCATGACCTTGCTGGCCCTGGCGCCGGCCATCCTTATCCTCAGCACCTCCTTCACGCGCATCCTTGTGGTGCTGCACTTCCTGCGCCAGGCCCTGGGCACGCAACAGCTGCCGCCCAACCAGGTGCTCATCGGGCTCACCCTCTTCCTCACCTTTTTCATCATGCGGCCGGCCTTCGACCAAATGAACCGTGAGGCCCTGCAGCCCTACCTGACCCAGCAAATCACCCAGCAGGAAGCGCTGGCCAAGGCGCAGGTTCCCTTCAAGGCCTTCATGCTGAAACAGGCCCGCACGGAGGATCTGGCCCTCTTCGTGCGCCTGGCCAAGCTGGAGCGGCCCACCAAGCCGGAGGACCTGCCCATCACTGTGGTGATGCCCGGCTTCCTCATCAGTGAGCTGCGCATGGGTTTTCAGATCGGCTTCCTCATCTATTTGCCCTTCCTCATCATCGATCTGGTGGTGTCCAGCGTCCTGATGAGCATGGGCATGCTCATGCTGCCACCCATCATGATCAGTCTGCCCTTCAAGATCCTCCTCTTCGTGCTGGTGGACGGGTGGAATCTGCTGGTGCGCAGCCTGGTGATGGGCTTCAAGTGAGAGAGCCCACCCCAACGGGACCGGGATCGCCATGGGGATGGATAGGGGCATTCCCACAAGGGCGGGAATCCATGCGGTGATAGGCCCGGCTCTCGCTGTGCTGCACTGCCGGCCCAGAGCGGAGAGCAGTCGCGATGGAGAAGCGCCGCGCTTGGCAGGGTGGGGACTGAAGTAGGAGAATCGGCATGAGCGAGCAACAAGTCCTTTACCTCATCCAGCAGACCCTGTGGCTGACCCTTGAGCTGTCCATGCCCGTGCTGTTGGTGGGCCTGATTGTGGGCCTGGGCGTGGGCATCCTGCAGAGCGTCACGCAGATCCACGAAATGACCCTCACATTCATTCCGAAAATCCTCGCCGTGGCCCTGGTCCTGGTGCTCACCCTGCCCTGGATGATGCAGGAAATGCTGAGCTTCACCCGCGAGGTCTTCGCCCTGAGCACCCAGTTGTAGGGTGTCCGGCATCTTCTTCAACTGGCCCATCGCCTGGGTCGAGGTGCTGCTTCTGGTGCTCTTCCGCGTGCTGGGCGTGGTGGGCGCCATGCCCGTGCTGGGCTCCCGCGCCGTGCCCATGCGGGTGAAAGTGGCTCTGGCCCTCATCATCACTTTTCTCCTGCTGCCCGCCATTCCCTTTGCCCAATGGCCCCTGGAGCCCCGGGGCTTCTGGAATCTGGCGGGCCTGGTGGTGCACGAGAGCATGCTGGGCCTGATGATGGGCTTCGCCGCCCAGGTGCCCATTTGGGCCATGCAGGCGGCGGGCGAGCTCATTGGCGTGCAGATGGGCTTCGGCATTGCCGCCGTGCTGGACCCGGAATCCGGTGGGCAGGAGAATGTGGTGGCATCCCTGTTGCGCACGGTGAGCCTGCTGCTCTTCTTCATGGCGGGAGGGCATCAGGTGGTGCTGGAGGCGCTGGGGGAAAGCCTGCGCACCCTGCCGCCCGGCGCCATGCGCTTGTCGCCGGACTTGATGGACGAGGGTATCCGCCTGAGCGGTCACTTGCTGGATCTGGGCCTGCGTCTGGGCGCACCCGCCATGGCCGCTCTGCTGCTCACCGAAGTGGGATTGGGTCTGGTGGCGCGCACCGTGCCCCAAATGAACATTTTCATCGTGGGCTTCCCCCTGAAGATCGGTCTGGGTTTCGCCCTGCTGGCCATGACCCTGCCAGGCATGCTGGCGCTGTTCAACCAGGAAATTGGCGCCCTGACGGAGACCTTGGCCCGCCTTACTGCACCATAGGAAGCACTGGAGCCTGACAGCATGGCGGCCTTCGGCGCCCCTGCCGCATGGGACTGCAAATCCCATTGACAGGGATCTTCTGCGCCTTTCAACACTTCCGAACAGGCACTCTCGCCCAGCTCCATTACCCGTTGAAGAGACAAGATCCGCATAGCCTTCATTTCCCGACCGGCTATGCTACCCTTGGGCTGTGGGTGCCGGAGTGCGTGCCTGTTGCAGGCTTCGGCGAAGAGGGAAGACGGTGCAAATCCGTCGCGGGCCCGCCACTGTAACCGGCGACAACACCGCAACAGCCACTGTCCTGGCGGACGGGAAGGCGCGGTGGAGGATGACCCGGAAGCCAGGAGACCTGCCCACCGGCCGGAGAGGTTCCAGCCGCATTCAACAAGGCGTCCTCGTGGAATGGGGCGGCCTGGTCCAGGCGAAAACGGTGCCCGGACTCCTGCGCGGAGTCCGGGCTTTTTGTTTGCTCCAGCCCCAGCCACAGCGCCTTCTTCCGGACCCCGGCGCGGGTCAAGGAGTTCCCATGAGCCGTTTCACGGCCCTTTTCTTTCCCTTTGCCCTGCTTCCATTCTCGCTTTCCCCACCCGCCGTGGCGCAGGACGCTTCCCGCCGTGTGGTGGACCTGGATCCCCTGGTGATCAGCGCCACGCGCACTCCCCTGGCCTTGTCCCGCCAGAACAGCGCCGTGACGGTTCTGGGCCGAAGGGAGATTGAGGCATCTGGAGCCAGGGATCTGGCGGAGCTGCTGGAACAAGTGCCCGCCCTGGATGTCAGCCGCGCTGGCGGTCCTGGTGGAACGGCCACCCTGCGACTGCGGGGCATGGGGGACGCCCAGGTCCTGCTGCTTGTGGATGGCGTGGAGCAGAACGATCCCGCCAGCCCGGGAAGGGGAGTGGACTTGTCCACCCTTGCGCTGGGGCAGGTGGAGAGCGTGGAGATTGTGCGCGGGCCCCAGAGTGCCCTGCATGGGGCGGATGCCATGGCCGGCGTGGTGCAGGTGCTCACGCGGGAACGGCCCCATGCCGCCCATGTGCGCGTGGGCGGCGGCAGTGGTGGCGAGCTACGGATGGAGGCATCCCTGAGCCACGGCATTGGCCCATGGAGTCTGGCCCTGGAGGGTGGCGGACGCACCTTGAAGGGACGCAGCGCGGCGCAGGATCCCCTGGGGCAGGATGAGGACGGTCTGCTGAGCCGCACGCTGGGCGCCCGGCTGGTGTTCCATCCCTCGGAGACCTTGCGCCTGGGCGCGCGGGCTGGGCTGGAGCGCAGCCGCGCCGAACTGGACAACTTCGGTGGACTGGGCGGTGACGACCCCAACAGCATGGGCCGCACCCGGCGCTGGCAGACGGCGCTGGACGCGGACCTGAAGCATCACGGTGGCGCTACCCAGGCCGGTCTGTGGCTGCAGGACACGCGGCGGGACTATTCCAACGCCGTGGACGCGGGGCATCCCCAGGAGAGTCTGGAGGCGCGCTACAGCGGGCGCATCCTCCACGGTGGCCTGCAACATGTGCGCTTGCTTGGATCCCATGAACTGATGGCCGCGCTGGAGTGGGAGGGGGAGGCGGCCGACGCCCTGTCCACCAGCGCTGGCCCCTGGGGCCCCTACACGGAGAGCCTGCCACGCACCTGGAGCGTGGGTCGCGCCGCCGTGCTGCAGGACCAGTGGGGCACAGGGCCTGTGCGCATGGGCCTGGCCCTGCGCCGTGATTGGTTCAATGCCGGTCGCGACGCCTTCACGGGTCGCGCCAGCGCCGGTCTGGGCGTCCTGCGCGCCAGCTGGTCCACCGGTTTCAAGGCGCCCAGTCTCTATCAACGGCACAGTGTGTACGGCACGGAGAACCTGCAGGCGGAGGAGAGTCGGGGCTGGGATGCGGGTGTGGATCTGCGCAGCGCTTCCAGCCGCTTCAGCGTGGGCTGTTTCCAGACAAAGGTGAGCCAGCAGATCGAGTTTGGCGCCGACTGGCACTACCACAACATCAGCCAGGCCACCCATCAGGGCGTGGAAGTGGAGGCGGCCGGACAACAGGGCGCCCTGCACTGGAGCGCAGCCCTGCAGCAGCAGAGCAGCGTGGATGCCCAGCAGCGGCAGTTGCCTCGCCGCCCGCGCACCCGCGCCCGCGTGGGTGTGGGCGGGCAGGGGAAGGCCCTGGGGCTGGACCTGGTCTGGCGCTGGGACGGGCCGCGCGGGGATGTGGCTTTCAATCCCCTTACCTGGGAGCAACAGCCGGTGGAGCTGGGCGGGGCGGGTCTGGTGGATTTGCGCCTGCGCCATGGCAGGGGGGCCTTCACCACTGTCCTGGCGGTGGACAATGTCTTTGCCCGCCACCATGAGGAAGTCCTGGGTTACACGGATGCCGGTCGCCAATGGCATGTGGATGTGGAATGGAGCCGCTGAGCGTGCGCCCCACCCTTTTGTTCCTGTTCCTGCTGGCCGCCACGGTGGCCGCAGGCAAAATCCCCACACGGGTGGTCAGCCTGGTCCCCAGCCTGTCGGAAGGCGTGGTGGCCCTGGGAGGCCA
>CAIWAD010000010.1 GCA_903910645.1 uncultured bacterium
GCTGATCGCTGTAGCCTTCCAGAGGGGCCAGGAGCAGGGCGTTGGGGATGTTAAGCGTGCCAATGCGCAGCTTGCGCTCCAGCACAGGAGTACCTGTTGTCATGCAGTCATTTAGGGATTTCACCATGGCTAAGGCAAGCTGTGGGCGGTTCCATCCATGGTCAGGTCTGAATTCCCACTAAAAGGAATAGCCCAGGTCCACCCACAGACGCAAACCGGGATCGTGCTCCCGGGCGTGCTCCGTCAACCGGGCAAGACCCAGGCTCAGCTCACCCAGCCGACTTTCCAGATGCAGAACCAAGGTGGCCTCCTGCAGCAAGTCCTCGCGCCGGGGTCCTTGATCCAGTTCGTCGGACAGGGCCAGGGCCGACCAACGCAGGGAAGCGTGCCAATCCCCAAGGGTGCCATGCTTCAAAAGGCTGCGCCAACAAGCACGCAAGCCCAGGGCCTGGCGGCCGGCCGCCTCGATGGGATGCAGACTGCGCAGCCAAGGGTCACCGCCGAATTCAAAATGATCCTGCCGGGCGGGACTGTCCGTGCTTCCCACCAGCAGGCCCAACTGGGCGGTGTGCCTTCCCAGGCTGCGCCAGGAGTCAATCTCTGCCAACAGGCGATAGGCCTTCTCACCCTCCTCGTCCACCAGTTGCTCGAAACTCACCTTGTGCAGTTCGCCCGTGCGTGTAAGCCCACGCCGATCCCGGGAATCCACCACACTCTGCAAGCCCAGGCGGAGCAGGCGCCGATGCCAATGGGAGCTTTGCGCGCCTTCCTCATCCCACTCCAGCGCCGTACTGGCAAACACCGTGCCCAGCCCCTGAATCTGCTGCCCGGCCCGCATGTGCAGACTGAAGTTCTCCCGTTCAAACGGAAGGCTTTGTCCATCCGGGTGGGGCGAATCCTCTCCCCGCAGCCAGAGCTGTTGCTGGGTATGGGACAAGCCGAATCGGGCGGTGAGCAAGGACCGCCAAATGCGATCGCGCTCCAGCGCGGCACGCTGTTCCTGGCGGCGCGCCCCCACCAATACCTGCAAATCCCCGCGCAAACTGCGCCGCAGGAGGTTCTCCCACAGGAGCTGGACGAAACCCTCGCCCTCCCGGGCACTGCCATAACGCAAACCGGCCCGCAGCACGGGGAAATCCCGGTCCTGGGCATGGATGACGGCCACATTGCGTCGCCCCTCCCGCTCCAGGCGCAGGTAAACCTGGTCGAACAAACCTGTGGCGAAAAGGCGGCGGATGCTGCGGTCGGCGTCGTCCACGATAAACAGCTCACCAGCCCTGGGCTGGAACTCCTTGAGCAGCTCCTCCGGCTTCAAGCGGCGCAGACCGTCTGTGCGCAACTCATGCAAAATGCCAGGATCCACATGAACGGCAAGGGTATCGCCCAACTGCTGCACGCTGTCCACCGTTGCCAGGGCAAAACCGGCGCGATGCAGGCGCTCCTCCAGTTCCTGGCTAAGCGAATCCAGCGCCTCCGCCCGCAGGCGCGGCCCCCCCTCCATGGTGGCAAGCAAGCTGTCCAGGCCCATTTGCCGCCAAACAGCGCCCCGTTCATGGCGGCGCAAGGCATTGGTACCCAGGAGCACGCTATGGCGCACTGGCGGATAGGGTCGCAATCGCAGCACAACCCCATCCGGCGTGGCCTCCTCCTCCAGCAGCTGCACCATTTCAAAGCAGCCGCAGCGACGCAGATCCTGACAAAGCAGGTCTCGCTCCTCCCGGGTCCAAGTGTCCCGCTGCAGGGCGCGCTTCAGCAACAGATCCGAGCCATTGGGACAGGCCTGTCCAGCTTGCAGGACGCGCCAGCCCTCACCATCGGGAACCTCAACTCTGAGGGAGCAGGCATCCGAAACAGGCAGGTTGTGTTCGGCGGGCAGGGGGCTTGGGGTCATCAGGCGCCGCAGGTGTGCCAACTCCCCACGCATCGCGTTTTCACCAGCCTGGATTTGCAGTTCACGGGGAGGCACCACATTCATGGGATCCGGCGGCAGGTCCGGCAGCAGCAGGATATCCGCCGCTTCCCGGGAACGCTGATTGGCCCCCGCCTGCATGATGCCCACCACCTGGTCCGCCAGCTCCCAGGCTTCCTTCAACTTGCCGCGCTCCCGCAAGGGACTGGTCACATCCACCGCGATGACCAGCTCCGCCCCCAGCTTGCGGGCGCTTTCCACAGGGATGTTGGACACAATGCCTCCATCCACCAGGAGGCGTCCATCCATTTCCACGGGCTGAAGCAGCAGCGGCACGGACATGGAGGCGCGCATGGCCTCCGCCAGATCCCCGCCACCCATTTCCACCCTCATGCCGCTTTCCAGGTCCGTGGCCACGGCACGAAAGCGCATGCGCAAGCGGTCGAAATCCCCGAAGCCCTGCACCGGGGCACGCCACACCATTTCCGCCAAGGCCTGGCTGACGCGCTGGCCTGTGGACAAACTGCGCGCCCAGCGCGGCTTCAAGCCCTGAAGGCGGAATTCCACCAGATGCCGATCACTTACATCCTTGCGGCCGGTATACATGAGGGGACGGTCAGGGCGGTCGCGAAACATGTCATCCCAGGAATAGCGCCCCAGCAGGCTGTCAATTTCCGCGGGCGAGTAGCCGCTGGCATATAGCCCCCCCACCACGGCGCCCATGGAAGTTCCCACCACGCAGTAAAGTGGAATGCCCTCCTCCTCCAACATGCGCAGCACTCCCAGGTGGGAGAATCCACGCCCCCCGCCGCCACTTAGCACCAAACCCACCCGGGGAGGGCGGGAATCGGCTTGTTGTTGGGCAAGGACAGGGCTTGACCCCAAAAGGACCAGGATGCTTAGGATCCCGGCCAGGGCCTTCATAAAGCCAATGTGGAGGCGTAACGCGAAGATCTTCATAGGCTTGAGCGAATGCTGCCAGCTTATGGAAAAAGCCGGCCCCGCACAAGCGCGAGCCTACGGCAGAAGGCCGCTCCCGCGCTGGCGGAAGCGGCTGGTGGACTCTCCCAGGATCGTCGGACGCCTTCCGGGTCCCGCTTGTCCCGGGCCCAGGCCCACCTGGAGCTTTCAATCGCCGCTATTTGACCAAAAGCACCTTGCGCACCTCTCGTGCGCCTCCCACCTCCAAACGCAGGAAATAGGGCCCGGCGGGCTGATGCTCCAGACCCAGCGGCACGGCATGCGCACCGGGACCCATCATGCCGCTGGCCAGCACCTTCACCTGTCGCCCCATCAAGTCCAGCACATCCAGGCGTACGCGGTCCGTCTGGGACAATTGAAAACTGACAGATGTGGAAGGATTGAATGGATTGGGCCAGGCCTGCAAGCCGAAGCCGGAGACCCGCCCTTGAGACTCCCCGGCTTCCACTGTGGTGCTGCCCTGTCCAGGCTCAGGCTCCGCATCATCCTGCCAGGCCGCCGGACCCACGCCCAGGCCACGATGGCGCAGCGAATGCCCCTGCTCCACATCCGGCAGATAAGCCCCCAGCGGCCAAATGCCCGCTTCAATGGCCATGCCTTCCCAGGAATGGCCAGTGGCCCCGTATTCCACATAATCCACCAGTTCGCCCACCGTTTGGCTGCCACTGCGCCACAAACCCAGAAAACCGTGAGTGTTGTTCAAGCTGGCCGCCATGAACCAGCACTCGTTTCCCATGGGCAACTGGGCTTCCGTGGCGTTGCAATGGATGACTGCCACCTGCCCTGGCCCAAGGCTGATGGCGGGCAAGCTCAGGTTGGGGCCGTTGCAGTCCAGCAGCCAACCTTCCAAATCCACCGGATCCTGGCCCGTGTTCATCACTTCAATCCATTCCTTGTCCGCGTCCGTGCCATCAGGGTCGTAGCACACTTCATTGAAGCGGAGAGCCCCCTGGGCCTCCGCCGCCTGCCACAGCAGGATCAGCCACATCCAGCGCTTCATGGAAAACCTCCCGCATTGTGAAATGAAAAGGGGCGGTTTCCCGCCCCGCCCTGTCCTGACCTCGAAGGAAGCCAGAAGCGGAGGGCCACGATCATCCAGCATGTCCGCATCCTTTATTTGGAACAAGTACCGTCAATTGGCCGGTGCAGGGGCCACCGGCCCGGGCCGTTCGTCCCGAACAGCTCCAACCTCGAATAGGGATTAGGCAAGGGCCGTGCCACTTGTTTTCTCATTTACCATCAACAGCTTAGCCCAAACCAAGCGTCCCGCGACTGGGTGGGTTTCCAGAAAGCCACCAGCAATCCGAAGTGAAGGGTGGCGGCGTCAAGCGCGGTGTACAAAAATCCAGGATTTGAGGTGGGTTGGGGCTTAACGGCAGAGAGCTTGGAACTCCCATGGAAGAGCATTATCCTCGGGGTTCATTTTTCACAAGGGAGGTAGCTCCCCGGCACCTGCAAAGCAGGACCGCCAAGGTGGCGGCATTGAGGCCGGGGCTCCTGTGATCCAATCACTTGGAGGAGCACAATGTCTCGTTACCGTGGACCAAAGGATCGCCTGTCGCGCCGCTTTGAGACCAATCTCTTCGGCGCCAAGCGCAATCCCATGGACCGCAAGGGGTTCGCTCCCGGTCAGCACGGTCAGAACCGTCGGGCCAAGAAGAGCGAGTACGGCATCCATCTGGACGCCAAGCAGAAGTTCCGCGCCTACTACGGAATGATTTCCGAGGCGCAGTTCCGCAAGACCTTCGAGAAGGCCCGTCGCATGCGCGCCGGCGTCACCGGCGAAGTCTTCGTGGGCCTGCTGGAGTCCCGACTGGATGTCATGGCGCTGCGCATGAACTTTGCGCCCAACATCTGGGCCGCGCGGCAGGTCGTCACCCACGGCCATATCACCGTGAACGGCAAGCGCTGCAACATCCCCAGCGCCCGTGTCATGCCCGGTGATGTGGTGGGCGTGCGCGAGAAGAGCCGGAAGATCCCCATGATCTTCCATCAGTTCCTTGGTTCCAAGGGCACGCCGCCCAGCTATGTGGAAGTGAACCAGGACGAGTTCTGCGGCAAGCTGCTGCACTTCCCGGAAAAGCACGAAGTGCCCTTCCCGGGTGAGTTCAACGAGCAGCTGTTGGTGGAGTTCTACAGCAGGTAGGACCCCTTCTTCTTCTCGCGGCTTGTATCTGTGCCTCGAGTAGAGACCCCGCCAATGAAAAGGCCCGCCACATGGCGGGCCTTTTTTCATGATTGGACAATGGCCGGTGGCGGATCGCATGCGCGACACACGACTCGAGTCCAAGGCTCGAGCCCCCGTGCGGATCTGCAAAGGTGCTCCCGGCCTAAAGCTTCAGCTTGCGCACGGTGTCAATCAGGGTGCCGTCGCGGTATTCCACAACCGCCACCACTTCCTCTTCCGTCTCCGCCCTGGTCTGATGGCCACCCGTCAGTTCCATGGCCTTGCGATGCAGATCCTCCATGCTCACCAGGGGCAGATCCTTCCCCGCCAGGCGCTCCAGCAAGTCCCTGCGCCGGGGATTCACCGCCACGCCGTGGTCCGTCACCAGCACATCAATGGTCTCGCCGGGGGCGGTGACCGTGTGCACGCGGGGCACCACAATGCTGTGGATCTTGCGCGTCAGCGGCGCCGTGATGATGGTGATCTCCGCGTCCGCCGCATCGGTGAAGCCGCCAATACCGTGCAGAAGCCAACCGTCGCTGTGGGTGTTCACATTCACATTGAAATCGAAGTCGATCTCCGTGGCGCCCAGCACGCTGGCCTTCACGCGCGGCGCGAAGCAGCCCTTGCTGTGGTCGTTGTAGGAAACGAACGGATTGGTGGCCACATGGTTGGCATTCTCCCGCAGGCTGCGCACGCCGGCCAGATCGAAACTCTGTCCGTCCAGGATGCAGCCCAGCAGGCCCTCGTGCAGCAGGTCCACAAGCAACTGGGTGCTGCCGCCCCGGGCGAAAGTGGCCTTCACGCCCTTGTCGCGCATGTGGCGCCCCACGAACTCCACGAACTTCAGGCTCATGCCGCCCGCGCCAGCCTGGAAGCTGAAATCCGGCGCTTCCATCAATCCCGATTCGCGCACCACGCGAGCCGCCAGTTCGGCGATCATTACGCGATCCGGCTCTTCGGCCACGCGGGTGGTGCCACTGACAATCTGCGCCGGGTCGCCAATGGCCTCCACCTGCACCACGCGATCCACATTGCCGCCCTCGATCATCCAGGGGTGCACGGGGAAGGGCTCCAGGCTGTCCGTGATCACCGTCACCCAGTCGGCATAAAGGCTGTCCGCCAGGGCAAAGCCCAAGGGCCCGCAGGCGCTGCGTCCGCGGTCGCCGGTGGCGTTGCCGTGGGGATCCGCCGTGGGCGCTGTGATGAAGGCGGCGTCGATGTGCAGGTCCCCGTCCTGAATGGCGCGGTAGCGGCCTCCGTGGCTGCGCAGGATGGCTGTTTTGGCAAAACCGCCCACTGTGCACAGCTTGCCCACCGGGCCGTTCATGCTGCCCTCAATGTGGCTCACCACACCGGAGCGGATGTGGTCGCACAAGGGCTCATGGCAGGGAAAGAGCGCGCTGGGCGCCACCACAATGTCCCGCAGCCCCATGCGGGCAATGATGCCCATCACCTGGTTCAGGATGAAATCACCATTGCGCAGGTGGTGGTGGAAAGAGACCACGCTGCCGTTGCGCAGGCCCGCCGCCTCCACCGCGGCTTCCAGGCTGGGCAGAAGCTTGTTGCGGTAGTCCGCTCCCTGACGGATGGGCGGACCAGCCTTGCGCCCCTTGGGCGGAGTCTGGCCGCAGCCGGCGAAGGGCATTGCCTCCCGGCCATTGACATGGGTGGGCACCAGTCGGCCCAGGCTATTTGTCACGAACTGCATAAGTCCTCCATGCTTGGGTTGGGCGGAAGATAGCGCCTGCACGGCCTGTGCGGCTCTTCCCTGGAGTCGGCGCTTAAACCAAGCGGCGCGGGGCCGGGGCCTGTGGGGGCCTGGACCTCGCGCCGCCAAACAAGGCGGATGATGCCAAGCTCAAGGCAATTCGCGGTTCAGCCGGTAACTGAGATTCATGATGCCCACGGAGAGGTTCTCGTTCTGCACCACCACATCCTCCGGCACCGTGACATTCTCTGGGCTGAAGTTCCAAATGGCGCGCACGCCCGCTTCCACCATCTGGTCGCAGACATTCTGGGCCGCGTGGTGGGGCGTGCAGATGACGCCAATGCGGATTTTGTGCTGCTGGATGTAGGAGCCCATTTCGTCCAGGTCGCGCACAGGAATGTCCCGGATGCTGAGCCCCACCATTTTGGGGTTCACATCGAAAATGCCTTTGAGCACCAGATTGAAGCGCTCAAAGCCCTGGTAGTTGGCAATGGCCTGGCCCAAATGGCCAACGCCCGCCAGCACCATGTCCTGAGGTTGCTGCAGGGCAAGCACTTCGCCCAGGCGCTGGATTAGGAAGCGCACATTGTACTTCTTGCCCTGGCGCCCAAAGCCGCCCAGGGTGAAGAAGTCCTGCCGCAACTGGGTGGGCTTGATGCCGATGATGCCGGCCATCTCGCTGGAGGAAATCTCCTCCACCACATCGGGCAGGTTGACCAGGAAGTTCAGGTACCGGGCAAAGCGCAGCACCGTGAACTGAGGAATGTTCCGGAAAATGGCGTCTTCGGACATGGGGATCTCCCCCTGACTGAATCTCGTGGTCTACGGTTAAATCCTTGCACACAACGCACTTCGGAATGAACATGCGAAATGCACGCCGGATAATATACCAACTTGTTAATCAACAAATAGGTCTTTTTCTCAAGACCTTTTCGTCTGCGCAAGATGATTCGCAGATGACAGCCTGCTCGGATGGAAGGGCTGGAAATCAACCCAGCCAGTCCTTCCCACCTGAAGCTGAAAAGCGCCATCCGCATCGGGCGCGGAACAAACAGGTTCACTTGAATGAAAAACGAACCCTGTTCATCCAAAAAGCTCTGGAAAGATTAACAATCCCTTGTTGAAATCCCTACACCTCAACAAAGGTCCCGAAACTGAACCTCTTTTAGCGCCGAACATGAAAAAGGCGGGCCCAGGGCCCGCCTTTCAAGGCTTGTGCTGAAACAGGTTCAGCCTTCCATGCGCTCAAAGATCCAGCTCTTCAACTGATCCATCTTCACGCGCTCCTGGCGGCAGTCGTCCCGGTGGCGGATGGTCACCGTGCCCTGTTCCTTGGACTCGTAATCCACGGTGATGCACCAGGGAGTGCCCACCTCGTCCATGCGGCGATAGCGGCGGCCAATGGCGCCGGCGTGGTCGTAGAACCCATTCCAGCGACCACTCAGGTCCTCGAAGAGCTGGCGCGCCAAATCTCCCACGCCATCCTTCTTCACCAGGGGCAACACGGCAAAAGTGATGGGCGCCACCTTGGGCGGCAGGGCCAGCAGCACGCGGGGCTCCTCATCCACCACATCCTCGCGGTAGGCGTCGCACAGGAACATGAGCAGGGTGCGATTCAGGCCGCTGGAGGTCTCGATGATGAAGGGCAGGTAACGCTCGCCCTTCCCGCTGTCGATGTAGTCCATCTTCTTGCCGGACAGCCCCTGGTGCGCCTTCAGGTCGAAGTCCGTGCGATTGTGGATGCCTTCCACCTCCTGCCAGCCGAAGGGGAACTGGTACTCCACATCCCAGGCTTCGCGAGCGTAGTGGGCCAGCTCGCCGGGCCCATGCTGATGAAAGCGCAGGTTCTCCGGCCGAATACCCATGCGCCGGTAGTAGTCCATGCGCTTCTCTTTCCAGTGGCCCATCCATTCGTCGTCCGTGCCGGGCTTCACGAAGAACTGCATCTCCATCTGCTCGAACTCGCAGGTGCGGAAAATGAAGTTGCCGGGCTTGATCTCGTTGCGGAAGGCCTTCCCCACCTGGGCGATGCCGAAGGGCACCTGCAAGCGGGCGCTGTTTTGCACCAGCAGATAGTCCACATAAATGCCCTGGGCGGTCTCCGGCCGGATGTAGATCTGGCTGGCCGTGTCCTCCAAGGGACCCAGGTGCGTGCGGAACATGAGATTGAACTGGCGGGGCTCCGTCAGTTCGCCACTGCAGTTTGGGCAGGGCTTGGTGGCGTCAATCTGGTCTGCGCGGAAACGCGAACGGCATTCCTTGCAGTCCACCAGCGGATCCACGAAGCCGTCCACATGGCCCGATGCCCTCCACACTTCCGGACGCATGAGGATGCTGGCGTCCAGACCCACGATGTTCTCGTGGCGGCGGGTCATCTCCGTCCACCAGGCGCGCTGCAGGTTGTTCTTCAACTCCACGCCCAAGGGGCCGTAATCCCAGCAGGAGGCCAGGCCTCCGTAGATCTCGCTGGACTGGAAAATGAAGCCACGCCGCTTGCACAGGCTTACCAGCTTCTCCATCAAGTCAGGACTCTTCGCTTCCATGCTTCTCCCGCACATTGGTCGAACATTCCAATTCGGCGGCCTGGCGCAGGCCCTGCAAGTCCAGCTGGGGCGCCATGTGGGCCTTCAACAACACATCCAGCAACGTTCCAAGCAGATGGCGCGTGGTGGGGGTTATCTCCCTGCGCCCCACCTCCTCCGGCGCGGCGTGCAACAGGAAGTGCAGCACGCGCCACAAGGCGGGGGGAAGTCCCGTCTCCTCGCGTCCGGGGCGGCAATCGGGGCAGCGCGCACGACCCTCCCCCGGATCCAGCCCGCCACCGTCCCGCTGGCGGAACTCGTCCCAGGGGCGGCCACACACGCTGCAGGCCTCCAGATCCAGTCCGTAGCCGGAATGTGTCAACAGGAAGAGGAGGAACCAATAGACCAGGTTCTGCGGCCGCGGACTGGGGCCCGCCATGAGAGCCAGAGTGGCTACGGCGGTGTCGAAGAGCACGGGGTCCGGCTGGTCTGGCAATTGGGTGCGCTCCAGCGCCTCCACCACCGTGAGGCCGCTGATCAGGCGGGCGTAGTCTTCGCGCAGACCACGAAAATCCTCCAGCAGGTCGGCGTCCTTCACCAACTGCAGCTCGCGACCCTCACGCACCAGCAGCTGCAGCTCCACCAGCTGACCACTTTGCAACACGGGATCCAGACGGGATTTGGGGCGCCGCACGCCCTTGGCCATCAGCCCCAGGCGGCCGGCTTCGCGGCTGAACACATGGAAGACCAGGCTGGTGTCCCCGTAGGGAATGCGCCGAAGAATGAGCGCCTGCACGCGGCGGTCCATTTAGATGAGCAGCGCGCTGATGAGCAGAAGGTAGACGGACAGGCCCAGGATGTCGTTGGTGGTGGACAGGAAGGGCCCGCTGGCCATGGCGGGATCCGCGCCCACCCGCTTGAGCAGCAGAGGGACGAAAGCACCCACCACCGTGGCCTGCACAATGACACAGGCCATGGCCAGGGCAATGACGCCGGCGGTCTGGGGATTGCCCAGGAAAAACCACACCACCGCCAGCATGATCAGGCTGCAGGCCAATCCCAGGGCAAGGCCCACTTTGGATTCCTTCCACAAGCGGGGAAGCAGATCCTGCACCTGCAATTCGCCGGTGGCCAGACCGCGCACCACAATGGTGGCGCTCTGGTTGGCCACATTGCCGCCCATGCCCATCACCACAGGCACGAAGAAACTGGCACTGAGCAGGACGCGCAGGTCGGCCTCGAAACGGCTCATGACGAAAGCATTCACCAGCCCGCCGGCCAGACCCACCAACAGCCAGGGCGTGCGCTGACGCACCACCACCAGACTGCTGCGCTCCAGCACCTCCTCCACCGTGCCGGCCAGGCGGCTGATGTCCTCCGTGGCCTCCTCCAGGGCGATGTCGTACACATCGTCCATGGTCACGCGGCCCAACAGGCGTCCCTGGGCGTCCACCACGGGAATGGAGGCCAGATCGTACTTGCGCGCCACCGCCGCCACCTCCTCCTGGTCCATGTCGGCGGCCACGCTGATCACTTCTTCATCCATGATCTCGCCCATGCGCTGGCCGCGCCGGGCCAGCAGAAGGCGCTGCAGGCTGACGCTGCCCACCAGGCGTTCATCGTGATCCACCACAAAGACCGCGTAGATGTCCTCCACCTCGCGGTCCTCCGCCAGGCGGCGCACCTCACTGATGGCCTCGTCCACGGTGACGGTGCGCTCCACGGCCACGAACTCCCTGGCCATGACACCGCCGGCCGTGTCGTCCTCGTGCTCAAGCAGCTCGTCCAGGTCATCGCGCAGCTCCTGGTCCAGCCCTGCCAGCACATCCTCGGCGCGCTCTTCGTCCAGATCCTGCAAATCCTGCACAAGGTCCGCGGCATCGTCGGACTCCATCTCATTCAAGACGGGGACCAGATCCTCCTTGGTCATGCTCTCCAGGATGTGCTCGCGCAGGCTTTCACCCAGCTCCGGCAGGATTTCCGCCTGCTGCTCCGGCTCCGTGCTCTGGAAGAGGGCCAGGGCGGCTTCCTCGTCCACATGGGCCATCAGTTCGGCGATGTCGGCGGGGTGGGCGTCGCGGAAGAACTCCCGCAGATCGCTCTGATCCTCCGGCAGCTGATCGGGATGCAGGCGCTCAGGACTCATGGGCGTCCTCCTGCTGGAGCTTGTTCAAGGCGCCCAAGCGGGCGGCCAGCTGGGCGAACTCCGCCACGGAGAGGCTTTCCGGGCGGCGGGACAGCAGATCCTCGTCGTGAAGCGCTTCCGGCTCAGGCAATCCCGGCACGCCGGAGAGGGAGCGGCGAAGCATCTTTCGGCGCTGGTTGAAAGCGGCACGCACCACGCGACGGAAGAAGTCCCAGTCCTCCACATGAGCCAGGGGCGCGGGCAGAGGCCGCAGGCGGATTACCGCGCTGGTGATCTTGGGCCGCGGGAAAAACGCGTTGGGTGGCACATCCAGCAGAATCTCACCCTGGCAAAACAGGGCGGTGAAGACCGAGAGGATGCCGTAGGTGCGGCTGCCGGGGCCTGCCAGGATGCGTTGGGCCACTTCCTTCTGGATCATGATGCTGAAGTCCGTGATCTGGGCGGCCTGGCCATCCTCGTGGCCCCGGCGGATCTCGTCCAGCACGCGCATCAGGATGGCGCTGGTCACATGGTAGGGCAGGTTGCCCATGATGCGCACGCGGCGGCCGCCCAGCTCGTTGCTCAGATTGTAGCGCAGGAAGTCCGCGTGGACGATGCGCAAATTCTCGTGGTGGCCCAGCTCGGCCTGCAGATGCTCCACCATGCGCCCGTCGATCTCCACGGCCACCAGGTCACGGGTGCGAGGCAGAAGTTCGCGGGTGAGCGCCCCCTTGCCCGGCCCGATTTCCAGCACGCAGTCTTCCTGGCCCAGGGAGAGGGCGTCGGCGATGCGCGCAATCCACCACGGGTCGCTAAGGAAGTTCTGTCCCAGGCTGCGCTTGGGATCCAGGCTGTGATAGGATTTCGCCACTGCTGATTCCTCCAGCCTGTTTCCTCGGTCATCATTGGGGGACGGCGGACCACGGGATTTTTGTAGAAGCCAGAATGGCTGTCAGGCTCAACCGGTCTCGTCCAGGATGCGCACGCGGAAGACGGCGCCGTGAGCCTCTGCCAGGGCCTTGCAGGCCGCTAGGTCCAGCGTGCCGTCGTCCACCACGCTGAACACCACCTCCGGCACCACGCGGGCGGCATCCCGGGCGAAATCCAGCATGGCCTGGAAGCTGCGCTCACCCCAGGCGGGCTTCACCAGCGCCGTGTACTGCGCCGCGTTGTCCGCGTTCAGGGAGATGCTCACCACATCCACCAGACCCGCCAGCTCCGCGGCCACCGGCCGTTTGTGCCACAGGTCGCCGTGTCCATTGGTGTTCAGCCGCACCTTGGCGCCGCCGGCTTTCAGCCACGCGGCCACCTCCTTCAACACATCCAGCCGCATGATGGGTTCGCCGTAGCCGCAGAACACGAATTCCTCCCAGGCCCCCGCGCCGCCCTGGGCCTGGATGGCGGCGACCATCTCCGCCGCGTCGGCCTCCTGCTCCCGGCGCAAGGCCAGATTGTGGCCCTTCACCACCGGTTTTGTGAGCCGTGTGCAGAACACACAGTCCGCCGTGCAGCGGTTGGTGAGATTCAAATAGAGGCTGCGCCGAATGGGATAGGCCAGCACGCGCTCCTCGGGCAATCCCAGGCGGAAGAGCTCCCGGGCGTTGCGGGTGGTGATGCGCGCCACATCCTCCAGGGACAGGCCCTTCACCTGGGCGATGACCTTGGCCGCCTCCACCACGAAAGCGCTCTCGTTGCGCTGGCCACGCTGTGCCTGGGGCGGCAGGAAGGGGGAATCCGTCTCCAGCAGCATCTGCTCCACTTGCAGGCCTTCAATGATTTCCCGCTGATTGCGCTTGGGATAGGTCACCGAGCAGGGAAAGCCCACCAGGAAGTTCATGGCCTTCAGGCGGGCGGCGGCTTCCAGACCATAGGCGTAGCAGTGCATTACGCCACCCACATGGCCGGCCTGCTCCTCCTCCAGCACCTGCAGCGTGTCTTCCTCCGCCGCGCGGCTGTGCACCACCAGGGGAAGGCCGCGCCGCCGTGCCAGGCGGATCATGCGCCGAAAACAATGGATCTGTGTCTCCCGCGGGGCGTAGTCGCGGAACCAGTCCAGCCCCACCTCCCCGATGGCCACCACGCGTGGCTGCTCGCTGCGTTCCTCGATCCAGGCCTCAAGCGCGGGAGTCCAGTCCATGGAGTCGTGGGGATGGAGGCCCACGCTGAAATGGATGGCGGGATTGTCCCGGAAAAGTTCCATGCCGCGCTGGATGGTCTCGCGGTTGTAGCCAATCTGCACGATGTCCGTCACGCCGGCCTGGCGGGCACGCTCCAACACCTGGGCGCGATCCGCGTCGAAGTCCGGCCCGTCCAGATGTGCGTGGGAATCGATGAACATCCTGCCCCCGCTTACCCTCGTGTTGTTCCTGCCCGATGCCGGATCAGGCCACGGCACTCTTCAGCAGCCCATGTTCGTGGAAGCTGAACCAGCCGCCGGTGGCGATGATCATGTGATCCACCACGCGGATGCCCATGATCTCCCCCGCCTGACAGAGCTGACGGGTAAGCGCCAGATCCTCCTGGCTGGGCTCCAGACTTCCCGACGGATGGTTGTGCGCCAGGATCACCGACGCGGCGCTGTACTGCACGGCGAAGAGGAAGACCTCCCGCGGGTGCACCAAGGCGGCGTTGAGACTTCCCAGGGACACCACCTCGTCGCGGATGAGGCGGCCCGCCGTGTCCAGGTAAAGGCAGCGGAACTGCTCGCGCACCAGGCGACCCATGGGCGACAGATAGCGCGCCACGGCGGAAGGCTGCACCAGCAGGGGAAACTCCCGTGCGCCAGGATCATGCAGGCGGCGGCCCAGCTCCAGCGCCGCCACCAACTGGCTGGCCTTGGCCTGGCCCAGCCCGTAGATGCGCATGGTCTCCTCAACGCCACGGCTGCTGCCCAGGCCCGGGGCGCCGCCCTCGCCCAAGAGCCGCTGGCTGAGATCAAAGACCGATTCCCGGCGGGATCCGCTGACCAGCACCAGAGCCAGCAATTCCGACAAGTCCAGTGCGCGGGGACCCGCCAGGCGCAAGCGCTCCCGGGGGCCGTGTTCCAGCTTCATGGAATGCTCCTCCCGGCGGGGAAAATGTAACACAGCAGGTCGGCTGAAGCCGCCCGGGAAGACCGCCGGAAGGCATCAAACCGTGGGCCAGGCCCCCTGGTTCTGGGAAATGGCGGGAATTTCGCCCTCCGGTGGCGGGCTGTCCCGCAGGATGGACAACAGGCTGTCCGGCAGGGCGGGGGGAAGGGCTTTCCACGGAAAATGCAGACAGCCGCGGGTCCACGCTTCCAGCATGCGCCCCTGGATGTGAGGGTAGCACAGGGCTCCTGGCAGGGAATCCACCGCCAGGGCCTGGGCGATCTCACTGGTGGGTGGCGGGCCGGGAAGCTCATCCAGCAGGCTAAGGCAGAGCAGTCCATGACTTTGGACTTCCCCCAGCTGCACGCCATAGCAGCAGCAGGGCAGCACCTGGGCCCGGCGCGCGCCACTTTCCTCCTCCAGTTCGCGCCATGCCGTGGCCAAAATGGACTCGCCAGGCTCCCGGCGTCCACCCGGCAACTCCCAGCTGTCGCGCTGCCTGTTCCGCACCAGCACGAGCTTTTCCTGGTAGATGGCCAAGTGCACGGCGAAGCCCAAGCTGCTGAGTGGGATTTCATCCAGGTCCAGCCAGCGCATGCGCGGCGGACCCACGCGGCGCACCAGTTCCTGGTAACTGTCGTGGTCCAGAGCCGACGCGCTTGTCACGGCGCTTTGTGGCCCGGCGTGCGCAGCAGGCACAACTCCAGCCGCTCGGCGATGAGCACGGGCCGCCCGTCCAACTCCAGGTAGCGTCCGGAAAGGCCTTCCCCGGCGCGGAAGCTCTCGAAGCGCGCCAGGGCCTCCTCCTCCGGCGTGCCCGACAGGCTTCCCCACACCACCGGATCAAGCCGCTCGGCTTTCAGGCGCCTGCTCTCCACGGTGAAGGGCAGCTCGCCCAGCACCTCGTCCCACCAGGCTTCTGTGGTCACATGGCGATGATAAGGATCCAGCATGCGCAGGCAGGCGTCCAGCAGGGCGGCGGGTTCTGCCCAGTCGCAGAGGTAGATGCGGCTGCCCGGCCGTGTGACCCGCGCCAATTCGCGCAGCACCAGGCGGGGATCCTCGAAGGAGCGGAATGCCCAGCGGCACACCACCCAGTCAAAGAGACCGTTGGCGAATTCCAACCGATGGGCGTCCTGCACGGTGATGACGATGTTGCGCAGGCGCTGCTCCACGAAACGGCAGGCCGCCAGTTTCAACATGCGATCACTCAAGTCCGCCGCCATGATGCGCGAGCCATGGGTGGCCAGGCGGGCGGTCAGCTGGCCCGTCCCGCAGGCCAGATCCAGGCCCGTGTCCGTGGGAAGTGGCTTCAACAGACGCGCCACATGCTCAGCCTCGCCGTCCTGATCCAGGAAGGCACATTGGCTCCACGCGTTGGCAAGGGTGTCGAAATGGCGGGCCATGGCGGCCGCGCCGGGATTGGCATCCATGTGGGCTCCCGCAGGTAGAGGATGACGGTGTCGCGGGAATGCAGGGGATACGCGGAGACACCGCCTGTTTTATCTTGGCGCCGTGGCGGCCCGCGTCCTGCGGCAGCCGCACCCATGCGCCATTGCGGCCTTCAACTTACAAAGGACGCCCATGTACTTCGAGATCGAGCACAGCCGTGGCCTTGCCGGTTCCATTACACCCCAGGGCAACAAGAACGAGGCGCTCCCCGTGCTGGCCGCCGCGCTGCTGGCCGAGGAGCCCGTGGTGCTGGACAATGTGCCGGCCATCCTGGACATCGAAGTCATGCTGCAGCTGCTGGACTCCCTGGGCGCCGAGGTGGCCTGGGACCGTGCCGTGCATCGGGCGGCCATCAAGGCCGTTGTGCCGCCCTGCCGTCCGGATCCGGAACTGGCGGGACGCATCCGTGGCAGCCTGCTGCTGGCGGCGCCTTTGCTGGCCCGCGCCGGTCGCGCCGAACTCTGCCGTCCGGGGGGCGACCGCATTGGCCGGCGACGCATTGACACCCACCTGGCTGTCTTTGAATGGCTGGGGGCCACAGTTTCCTTCGATGGCGACTTCGTGGTGCTGGAGGCGCCCCAGGGCCTCACCGGCGCCCACATCTTCCTGGACGAGGCCAGCGTGATGGCCACGGAGAACGCCCTCATGGCCGCTGCCGTGGCCATGGGCGAAACGGTCATCGAGAACGCCGCCTGCGAGCCCCATGTGCAACAACTGGCCCGCATGCTGGAAAAAATGGGCGTGGCCGTGGAGGGCATTGGCACCAACCGCCTGCGCATCCAGGGCAGTGGTGGCAAGGCCCTGAAAGGTTGCATGCACCGCGTGGGTGAGGATCACATCGAAGTGGGCAGCCTTATTGCCCTGGCCGCCGCCACACGATCCGCCATCAGCATTCCCGGCATTAGCCCGGACAACTATCCCATGATTCAGCGTGCCTTCCGCAAGCTGGGCGTGGAGTTCCAGCTGGATGGCACCACCATCCGCGTCCCGGCGGAGCAAAGCCTGGAAATAGACTACGACCAATTCGGCAGCATTCCCCGCATCCATGACGCGCCCTGGCCGGGCTTCCCGGCGGACCTTAGCTCCATCGCCGTGGTGCTGGCCTGCTGCAGCCATGGCCAGGTGCTCATCCACGAATGGATGTTCGAGAGCCGCCTGTACTGGGTGGACTCGCTCATCAGCATGGGGGCGCGCATCACCCAATGCGATCCCCACCGCGTGCTCATCAGTGGTGGCCAGCCCCTGAACGGCATGCGCCTGCATTCACCGGACATCCGTGCCGGCATGGCCTTGATCATCGCCGCCCTGCACGCCAACGGCGTGACCCGCATGCAAAACATCCAGCAGGTGGACCGTGGCTACGAGCGCATCGAAGAGCGTCTGGGAGCGCTGGGAGCGAAGATTCGGAGAGTGGAGGGCTGATTGTCCATAACCCGTTCCCGTACTCGAGCTTCGCAGCCCTCAGCGCGGAAACCACTGCTGGCAAGAGATCCCGGCGTTCGCCGGGATGGCATGCTTTGAGCTCGAGAACCGCTGCGCTGTGAAGAAATCCGGCCTGCGTGCGAGAGTCATGGATTGGAGGGATTGTCCTTGCGGAAGAGATAAGGACCCTGCTTGGCGCCCCACACCTGAAGGCCGTGATCGTCGTAGCCCCTGTCCCAGCTGTCCAGTCCATCCGCCCGCACCGTCACCTGGCTGGTGGCATAGGCTGCCCCCCGCAGGGAGCTGGCGCAGGCATCCTCCACGGTGGAGCCGCGGTAGCACTGGCTCTCCTCCACCCAGGTCAGACGCACGGCGCAGCCCTTGCGTTGGGCAAGCGAATCCGGCCCAATGGCCTCCACCAGTGCGGCGTCCTTCCAGGCACCCACGAAACGCGACTGCGGCTCCGGCAGCTCGTGGACCTCGCTGATGAAGCGGCCCTCGCCCGCCTGGAGCAGACGGTAGACGCGCTGGCGATAGGGTTTGTCCGCCGTGGCGGCCACGGCCTGCTCCACATAGAGCCAGGGTCCGTCGGCGCGCTCCAGCCAAATGGGCGACATGTGCAGGACAATGTGAAAGTAGTCAGAGTCGGCGGCGGCCTGGGTGGCGCTGCTGAAAGTGCCGCACATCCAGTCCCGCAAGTGGTCCAGAGCGGGGGCGGCGGCCCACAGGCGGCCCGACATGAGCATGACAAGCAGCAGGATGATGCGGCGCATCTTTCACTCCCGGGATTTACGCCGACAAGTTAGCAGGCAGGGAAAGGACTTCGACTCATGTGGATTTTCTTTGGCGTGGCTTCGCTCATGCTCCTCGTTCTGGGAAGTGTGGCCGGCTTCCGCCTGCTGCTTCCCCTGCAACTGGGCGCACGCAGCACCGCCGCGCTGTGGATCGCCATCCAGGGATTGAGCCTGCTGCCCATGCTGCTCCTGGCCCTGCGCCGTGTTCTTCATCCCACCCGTGCGCTGGAATGGCTGCAGGAGCTGGGCTGGCTCACCGTGGGCTGGCTCTCCGTGGCCCTCTTCGCCATCCTTGCCCGGGACCTGCTGCTGGGTGGCAGCCGCGCCCTGGCCTGGGCATCCGGATCCCCTGTGTGGGAGAGCGCCCGTGCGGGGCTGGGATCCCGCACGCTCAGCCTGTGGATCATTGGCGCCACCACCCTTTATGTGGCGCTGGGCTTTTGGAACGCCGGCCGCATGACCCGCGTGGTGCGCGTGGATGTTCCCATTCCCGGCCTGCACGCGGACCTGGAGGGTCTGCGCATTGTGCAGCTCAGTGATCTGCACATCGGGCCCGGCATCCGCAAAGCCCATGTGAGACGCGTGGTGGAGGCCGCACAGGCCCTGCGGCCGGATCTGGTGGCCTTCACCGGGGATCTGGCCGACGGCATGCCCGCCGACCTGGGCGCCGAGGCGGCGCCCCTGGCCGACTTGCAGGCACCCCTGGGCCTGTGGTTCATCACCGGCAACCACGAGTACTACAGCGATGCGCTGGGCTGGCTTGAGGTGGCCCGGCAGCTGGGCTTCCGCACTCTGGTGAACGAGCACGCGCTGCTTGAGCGTGGACAGGCCCGCCTTACCATCGCCGGCGTGCCGGACCTGCAGGGCGGACGCTTCTTCCAAAACCACCAATGCCGCCCCGACCTGGCCCTGCAGGGCGCGCCGCCCACCGATTTCACCCTTATGCTGGCCCACCAGCCCGCCGCCGTGCGGGGTATGGATGCCCTTGATCTGGATCTGGTGCTCAGCGGTCACACACATGGCGGCCAGTACCATCCTTTCACATGGATGGCGGGAAAGGCCAATCCCTATCTGGAGGGCTTGAACCGCCACCTGGACCGCTTCTGGATCTATGTGAGCCAGGGCACCGGCACCTGGGGGCCACGCATTCGTGTGGGCACAGCGCCGGAGATCACGCTGCTGACCTTGAGGCGGGATCAGGCCACGGCGAAGTAGTCCATCAGGCGGCGGCGCAGCTCGTCCCGCACCTGGCGGAAGGCGTCCAGTCGCTCTTCGACCGATCCCTGGCAGGCGGCGGGATCCGGCAGGCCCCAGTGCAGGCGCGTGGCCTGTCCCAGGAAGAGCGGGCACTCTTCCTCCGCGCACAAAGTGATCACAATGTCCACCTGATCCACGGGAATGGTGTCCACATGCTTGGAGTGCTGGGCGCGGGCATCCAGGCCCAGCTCCTCCAGCACGGCCAGCGCTTCAGGCCTCATGCGGGTGGGCGCGGAACCCGCCGAGAAAATGCGTGTGCCTGCCGGCGCCAGCTGCCGGGCCAACGCCTCCGCCAATTGGCTGCGCGCTGAATTGGCCACGCACAGGAAGAGCAGGCCCTTCATACGCGACTCCCTTCCACCGCGTCCCGATCCCGGAAACGCAACGCCACTCCCACCAGCGCAATGAGCACGGGCACTTCCACCAATGGCCCGATCACCGCCGCCAGCGCGGCGCCGTGGTCCAGGCTGAAGGTGGCCACCGCCACGGCAATGGCCAGTTCGAAGTTGTTGGAGGCCGCCGTGAAACTAAGGGCGGCGTTCTGTCCGTAAGTGGCGCGCATGCGCTTTCCCATGGCGAAGGAGAAGAAGAACATGAGCAGGAAGTAGACAAGGAGGGGCAGGGCGATGAGCAGCACGTCCAGCGGAAGCTGCACGATCATGCCTCCCTTCAGCGCGAACATGACCACGATGGTGAAGAGCAGGGCCACCAGCGTAAGGGGACTGATTCGCGGCACGAAGACCGTCTCGAACCAGACCCTGCCCTTCCAGCGCAACATGGCCACGCGCGTGGCCAGTCCCGCCAGAAAGGGAATGCCCAGGTAGATGAACACACTTTGGGCGATTTGGCCCATGGTGATGTCCACCGCCACGCCCTCCAGCCCGAACCAGGTGGGCAGGACGCGCAGAAAAAGCCATGCGTAGAGGGGATAGCACAGCACCTGGAAGAGCGAGTTCAC
>CAIWAD010000011.1 GCA_903910645.1 uncultured bacterium
CGGGACAAGGCGGACAGCGTGCGCGTGCGCATTGTCACCAACGATTTCGCCACGGCGGTGAGCAACGGCACGCTGGAGTCCAACGAGGACAACGGGGACGGCACCCGCACCTTCACCTGGTTCGAGCGTTGGCCCATGGTGACCTATCTGGTGAGCCTGTGCGTAACCGAATACAACCACGCCCAGACCACCTGGAACTGGAATGACACCAGCATGCCCATGCACGACTGGTCCTGGGGCTTGAGCAGCTCCGACCAGCAAAATGTGCTGCTGGCAGGCACCATGGCCTTGAGCGCCCTGTCCGACCGCTTCGGCCTTTACCCATTCCATGATGAGAAATACGGCCACGCCCAATACACATGGGGCGGAGCCATGGAGCACCAGACCTGCAGCTCCATGGGCTTTTACAGCGAGGCGGTGATTGCCCACGAGCTGGCCCACCAGTGGTTCGGGGACAAAATCACCTGCGACACCTTCCACCACATCTGGCTGAACGAAGGCTGGGCCACCTATAGCGAGGCCCTTTATTTCGAGCAGGAGCTGGGGTCGGAGGCGCTGCACGAGTACATGAGCTACGAGGCCTACCTGGGTGGGGGCACCATTTATGTGGAAGATCCCCTGACCCAGAACATCTTCGACGGCAATCTGAGCTACGCCAAGGGCGCGTGGGTCCTGCACATGCTGCGCCATGTAATGGGCGAGGACGCCTTCTGGGAGGGCGTGCACGCGTACCTGGGCCCCAACGAGGCGCCCTTCCACCGCACCGCGGACACGGAGGAGTTCCGCTCCTTCATGGAGGACGCCTACGGCGCCGACCTGGAGTGGTTCTTCCAGGAGTGGATCATGGGCGAATACTGGCCGGACTACGCCTACCATTGGAGCAGCTCCCTGAGCGGCGAGCAGCATCAGCTGCACCTGGCCATCATCCAGCGCCAGGTGCCCGGGCGCCAGCTCTTCACCATGCCCGTGGATGTGCTCATCCATTACGCGGATGGCTCCAGTGAAACGCGCAGCGTGTGGTGCGAAAGCGAGGCCCTGAGCGTTGTCCTGGAAATTCCCCAGGAGGCGGTGGAGGTGGAGCTGGATCCCCAGGACTGGATCCTGGGCCCCGTGACGGAATTGCAGACTCCTCCGGCCACGGACCTGCGCATCACCAGCGCCCAATTGCGCAATGCGGATGGCCAGCCCATGGAACGCCTTCCCGGTGGCGGGAACTTCCAGTTCGCCCTGACGCTGAGCAACCTGGGCCTGCCTTCCGGCCCCCTGCAGCTGAGCTTGACCAGCACGCACCCCGACCTTTCCATTGATGGGCCCGGGCAGACGGAGAGCATCGACTTCGCCCAGAGCCGGGACCTGCTCTTCACCGGAAACACCATCGACGGCATCGCCGGCTACGCGGGCTTCACCCTGCTCATCACATGGGCGGGCGGCAGCCTGGAAGAGAGCTGGAGTTTCCCCAGCGGTGATCCCGAAGTCCTGCTGGTGGATGACGACGGCGGCGCCACCTATGAGAGCTGGTACGAGGAGGCCATGGCTGGCCAGCTGGATTACCAAACCGTCACGCCGGACGAGATTCCCGCGGAATTGGGCGCATACGGCCTGGTGATCTGGATGACCGGCGACAGCCGCCGTGCCTTGAGCGCCGAGGAGTGGGCTGCCACCAACATGTATGTGAACAGCGGCGGGCATCTGGTGTTCACAGGGCAGAATTTCGCCGAGGCCCAGGATCCCGTGGAGCTGAACGGCCATTGCGGCATTGAGGTGCTGAACCCCGCCTACGACAACAACGCCGTGGATGGAGCGGATGGCGGGATCTTCGACGGCCGCATCTGCTACCTCTTCAATGGCGGCGCGGGCAACCAGAGCGAAATGGATGTGATCTCCGGGGTGGTGGATTGCATGCAGCCCCAGGTGTACTACCACAACATGGCCCAGGGCAGCGCGGCGGAAGAGCTGCTGTGCGGTGAGGGCGGCCTGATCACTTTTGGCTTCGGACTGGAAGGCATTGCCGACATCGGCAACGGCATGGAACTGGATGAGACCCTGGCCACGCTATTGGCCTGGAGCCGGGGCGAGACGGCCGTGGAGCCGCCGCCTGCGGCGCGTCCCGCTTCGCGCTTCACCCTTGTGGGCGCACAGCCCAATCCCTTCAATCCCAGCACGCGCATTCTGTGGCAGGCGCCCACCGGCGGCCTGCTCTCCGGCGAAGTGGTGAATGTGGCGGGCCAGCGCGTGGAGGACTTCGCCCCGCGCCAGGTGTCGGCGGGTTCAGGATCACTGGTGTGGCAGGCCCGCGGCCTGGCCAGTGGCCTCTATCTGGCCCGTCTGCGCTTGGAAGGGCCCGATGGAATCCGTCAAGAGGCCACTGTGAAGGTCATGCTCCTGCAATAGCCAGGAGTCAACGGGAAGCACCAGAATCTCAGGAAGGAAACTCCATGCGAACGCTTTCCCGCCTCATCCTTGCGCTGGCCCTGTGCGGGTCGGCACTGGCGGCCACGCCCCTGTACAACCAGGCGGGCCGTGCCGTGGCCTTCCTGGACGACAACCAGGTGATCTACCTGTGGAATGGCGAGGCCGTCGCCTATCTGGATCCGCCTTATTCCGCCACGCCCAGCGTGGTGGCCTTCTCCGGCGGACACATGGGCTGGCTGGACAAAGGCGCCTTGCGCGACCACGAGGGCCGGGTGTGGGGCAGCACATTTCCCCAACAACAGCTGCCCACACCGCTTGAGGTGCCCAAGGCCATTCGTCAGGAATTGCCCCAGAAGCTGCACGCCCAGCCCACGCCAAGACGGCCGGCGGATCAGCCCTCCTGGGCGCCCGTGCCGCTGGAGGAACAGCTGAACAAATCCAAGGGCTGTTGATCACCACCCTACTTCCACGGAGATTCCCCCATGTGCTCCGCGTCTGCTCCGAGCCATGCCCGCATGGGCATGTTGTTGTTCTTGTCTCTCTTGCTCCATGCGTTCCCGTCACAGGCAGACACGCGGGAAAGCCGCGTGACGGCTTTCGCCAAACAGGCCGCCACCTGCCAAAGCCCCGGCCCGGCCACCTTGGTGCAGTTGGGGCGCGGTCTGTTGGGAACGCCATATGGCAGCGTGGGTGAGCAAGGCCCCAAGGATGAAGCCACGGGTGTGGTGATGAGCCTTGCGGAAGTGGACTGCATGGTCTACTTGGAGTGGTTGCTGGCCGCCAATTCCCTGGCGGGGCGTCCCCAGGCGGGGCGGAGTGACAGTCTGGCCCAGGCGCTGTTGCGGGTGCGCTTCCGCCATCAGCGGAAGAACTGGGCCGAGCGACACCACTTCTTCAGCGACTGGCTGGACTCCGGCCCCCTACTACGGGATGCCGGCTCCACCTTCACGGGAGCAAAACAGCGCACCGTGAATCTCAACTGCGGGGACAGGAAGCGTTGGGTGAAGGGCCTGCCTTGCCGCGAGCAGGCGGTGTGGTGGGTGCCGCCCGCGGCCTCCACGCTGGACAGCCTGCGCGATGGCGACCTCATCGGCCTGTGGGCGCAGAAGCCCGGTCTGGATGTGACCCATGTGGGACTGATTGTGCGGGAAAAGGGTCGCGTCATGCTCATGAACGCCTCCAGCCGCGCCATGAAGGTGCGCCTGGAGCCGCTGGACGAGCACCCGGCGTGGAAGAAGGGAATTCTTGTTTTCCGCACCCAGGGCTGAGACATGGCGCAGCTGGCCCTCATCCGTCATGGAGATCTCATTGGCCGCGAACTATCCCCGCTGGGGGAGCGCCAGGCGGACCAGGCAGGAAGCTGGTTGCGCGGTCGGCTTGGAGCAGGCGCCGTGGTGCGTGTCCTGACCAGCCCTGCGCCCCGCGCCCGCAAAGGCGCCTCCATCCTCTGTTCCCACCTGGGGTTGACGGAGCCTGAGGAGGATCCCCGCTTGTGGAGTGGCCCTGACGGGCTGCCCGACAGCTGGGAGGAGGATCCCGAGGGATTGGTGGACATGGTTCTGGAACGCTGCCGCGAAGTGGAGCTTCTGGTGCTGCTCAGCCACTATGAAATCTGCGCCAGCCTGCCTCTGCGCCTGTCCACACGCCTGGGCGTGCAAGGCCGCGTGCCCGGCGGACTATCTCGTGGGGAAGGCTGGTGGCTGGATCTGGACAGCCTGGCCTGGTGCGTTATCTAAGCCTGCCCTCAATCGCGGCCAGGCAGGTCCTTCAACTCCACCAGACAAAGCGTCACGCCCGCCAGGGCGCAGGCTTCCCGCATGAGCCGCAGGTAGGGCGCCAGCAAGGGGTCCTGGGCCAGAGGTCGATGGAGGAATTCCAAAGACTCCAGCCCCTGGTTCTCCAGCTGGGCCTTCACCTTGGGAAGCAGGGCGGCCACCTCCCCATCCAGCAGCAGATGGTCGTAGCAGGGAACGGGCTCGTCCAGGGAGAGAAAGCCCAGCTGCCCGGAGAGGATGAAGGCCTTCAGGCCACGCCGTGCAGCCTCACTTCGCACATGGGCCACGCGGGGGCCCTGGTAGCGGCGCCAGGCCGGCAACGGCGCAGGGGTGGGATCCTTCAGCGCTGTGCAGGTGGTGGCCAGTCCACGGGAGCCCAGCGCGGGACTCATGCCTTGCCGGATGCCATGGTGCGGAAATTGCCGTCCCGGCGGGTGATGCCCCGGGCGTCCAGCACTTCCAGATAGGGAACCATGAAGCGCCGACTGGCGCCCAGACGCGTGCCGGCCTGCCCCACTGTGAAGCCTTCGGCACTTTCACGACACAAGGCTGCCAGCTCTTCCAGGGCGGTTGCGTGACGGCCGCGGGTCAGGAAGATCTCGCCCG
>CAIWAD010000012.1 GCA_903910645.1 uncultured bacterium
GCGGTGAGCAGAATGGGCCGGAAGCGCACGGCGCCGGCTTTCATGACCGCGTTCTCCACGCTCTCGCCGCTGCGGATCTCCAGGTTGATGAAGTCCACCAGCAGGATGGAGTTGCGCACAATGATGCCCGCCAGCGCAATGAAGCCGATCATGGAGGTGGCGGTGAAAAAGACGCCCAGCGAGGCGTGGCCCGGCAGGATGCCAATGAGCGTGAGCGGGATGGGCGCCATGATGATGAGCGGCGTGACAAAGGAGCCGAACCAGCCCACCACCAGCACATAGATGAGGACCATCACCACGCCGAAGGCGATGCCCATGTCGCGGAAGACCTCGAATGTGATGTGCCACTCGCCGTCCCACTTCATGGCGTAGCGCTGGCTGTTCTCCGGCATGTGCGTGCTCATCACCTCCAGGGCCTGGCCGTCCGGCGCCTGGATGGCCTCCACCTGTGGATTCATGTTCAGGATGCCATAGACCGGGGACTCGGCGCTGCCCGCCACTTCACCAGTCACATAGGTCACGGGCTGTAGATTTTTGTGGTAGAGGAAGCTCTCACGCCGCCGCTCTTCCACACGCACCAGCTCGGCCAGAGGCACCATGCGGCCGTCGGCGGCGTGGATGGTAAGATCCAGCAGATCCTCCACTCGGCTGCGCTGTCCACGATCCAGACGCAGGCGCAAAGGAACGCCGCTGCGGTTCTCCTCCACATGCAGCAGGCCGGCGTCGGCGCCCGCCAGAGCCACGCGCAGAGTGCGGGCCACCATCTCGACGGTGATGCCGTTGCGCATGGCTTTCTCGCGATCCACCACCAACTCGGCGCGCGGGGCGGCTTCCTCCACCATCCAGTCCACATCCACGATGCCTTCCGTGGATTCCATGATGTCGCGAACCTGGCGCGCCACCTGGATGCGGCCCTCGTCGGAAGGCCCATAGACCTCCGCCACCATGGTGCTCAAAACGGGCGGGCCGGGCGGCACTTCCGCCACTTTCACATTCACGCCATGTCGCGCGGCGATGGGCTTCAGCAGATCCCGCACGCGCTTGGCGAAATCGTGGCTGGCCTCGGCACGCTCATGCTTGTCCACCAGGTTCACCTGGATGTCCGCCTGGTTGGCCTGGCGGCGCAGGAAGTAGTGGCGCACCAGTCCATTGAAGTTGAATGGCGCGCTGGTACCCACATAGACCTGGTAATCCGTCACCTCCGGCAGGGTGGAGAAAATCTGGGCCATGTCCCGGGCGGCGGCGTTGGTGCGCTCCAGGGTGAAGCCCTCAGGCGCGTCGATCACCACCTGCACTTCGCTCTTGTTGTCGTAGGGCATCATTTTCACCAGCACGGCGCGCATGGGAACCAGGGCCATGGACATGAGAAGCAGGACCACCACTCCGCCAAGCGCCATCCAGCGCACGCGCGGCTTCTGCAGAAGGGGGCGCATGATGGCGGCATAACCCTTGTGCAGTCGGGTTTCCTCCTCCGTCTCGTCGAAGTGCTGATGGGCGCCCTCGCCCTCCTTGCCCGCTTTGCCACTGTTGAAGAGACGGTAGGTGAGCCAGGGGGAGACAATGAAGGCCACCAGCAGGCTGAAGAACATGGCGGCCGAGGCGTTCACCGGGATGGGGCGCATGTAGGGGCCCATCAGACCGCTCACGAAGGCCAGGGGCATGAGGGCGGCGATGACGGTGAAGGTGGCCAGGATGGTGGGGTTGCCCACCTCGTCCACGCCGAAGACTGTGGCATGGCGCGCTCCCGTCCACTTCAGCTGGTAGTGGCGATGGACATTCTCCACCACCACAATGGCGTCATCCACCAGGATGCCGATGCTGAAGATGAGGGCGAACAGGGTGACGCGGTTCAGCGTGTAGCCGAAGAAGTAGCTAGCCGCCAGCGTGAGGGCCAGGGTGACGGGCACGGCCACCAGCACCACCACGGCCTCCTTGCGCCCCAGCATGAGACCCATGAGGATCACCACGCTGATGGTGGCCAGAAAGACATGGAAAATGAGTTCGTTTGATTTCTCGCCGGCCGTGGCCCCGTAGTCGCGGGTCTTGGTCACCTGCACATCGCCGGGGATCACCTTTCCCTTTTGTTCGGCAATGATGCGGTCCAGGTCCGCCACCAACTCCACGGCATTGGTGCCGGGCTTCTTGGAAACACTTAGCGTGACGGCGGGCGTGTCCTTACCCGTGGCATTGCCCTTCTCAGCAGCGGCGAGGCCGGTGCCCATCCATACATACTGGGCAGGTTCCTCCGGGCCGTCTTCCACCGTGGCCACATCGCGCACATAGACCGGACGGCCCATATAGGAGCCCACCACCACCTGGCGCACATCCTCCGCCGTGCGCAGGAAGTCCCCCACCTGCACTTCCAGCTCCTCGTCCCGGTTGTTCATCACACCGGCGGGCAGGCTCCAGTTGGCGCCCTTCAGCGCCTGCCAGGCCTGCAGCAAACTGGCGTTGAAAGAGGCCAAACGGCTCTTGTCGAAAGTGACCTTCACCACGCGCTGTTGTCCGCCCAGCACCGCGGTCTGGGCCACGCGGTCGTGTCGGGCAAGGATGGAGTTCAGTTCATCGGCCACGGCGCGCAACTCGCCCGGGCTTTTGCCTTCTCCCCACAGCGTGTAGGCCGCCGCCGGCACATCGTCGATGGTGACCAGCTTCACCAGAGGCTGCATGGCGCCTTCGGGCATGCGATCCATGGCCGCCAACAGCTTGGCGTGCACGCGCAGCACGGCCTGGTCGGGATCCGTTCCCACCTTGAAACGCACAATCACCATGCCGCCGCTGGGCATGCTGGTGGAGTAGACATACTCCACATTCTCGATTTCATAGATGAGCTTCTCGGCGGGCAGGATGACGCGCTGCTCCACTTCCTTGGCGGTGGCGCCGGGAAGGCCCAGCATCACATCCACCATGGGCACCTTGATCTGCGGCTCTTCCTCGCGGGGAGTCACGGCCACGGCGAAGAAGCCCAGCAGCAGGGCCGCCACCACCAGCAGTGGCGTCAGCTTGCTGTCCAGGAAGGCTCCGGCGATGCGTCCACTGACTCCGATGGCCCGTCGGCCCATTTTCACGCGAAGCGCCTCGCGCTGCACATCCGGCAGATTGGGGGCTGGCGTGGGCTGTTCCTCCACCGGCAATTCCACCTGCTCTTCCACTTGATCCTCCGGCCTGTCCATTTGCTCGCTCATGGCGCCCTCCTTCAGTTGGCCTGGACGGGTGTGCCGTCGGCGATGGGGGCGGTGAGCGGGGTCACCAGGCGATCACCCGCCTTCAGTCCGCTAAGGATTTCCACTTGGTCGCCCCGGCGGGCTCCCAGGGTGACGGCGCGGCTGCGGGCTTTGCCCTCGGCGTCCACCAGGGCCGCCAGGCTAAGACCGCCCGTCTGCAGGAAGGCACCCACCGGAGCGAGCAGCACCTTCTGCTCAGCGCCCGGCAGCACGGACTTGCCCGACAGGCCGCTCATGATCTCGACCTTGGGCAGATCCACGCGCACGGTGAATGTGTGCGTGGCCATGTCCGCCGCCGGCACCACTTCACTGACACGGCCCGTGAGCCTGCCCAGCTCCGGACGGCTGTCCAGGGAGACAGGCAGCTCCATGCCGGTCCTGATGTAAGGGGCGTCGGCCTCGCGCACCGTCAATTGCATGCGGCGGCCGGTGCGGGACTGCAGACGGAGGAGCGGACGGCCGGGCGCACACAGGTCGCCCAGATTCACCATGCGCTCCACCACAATGGCGTCGAAGGGTGCGCGCACCTGACTTTCGTCCGCCACGCTGCCCGCTGCGGAAACGGCTCCCTCAGCCTGCTTCACCGCGCCCTGAGCTTGTTCGAACTGCATGCGCGCCATGTCCAGCTCCAGTTCCGAGCAGGACTTCTTGTCATAGAGCTTCTGGAAGCGTTCGTGATTTCGTCGGGCCAGCGCCAGCGCGGCCTCCGCCTGGGCCTTGGCGCCCTGGGCCTGGGCCAGTTGTCCATGGCTGAGCTCCTGCTGGATCTCCATCAGCACCTGGCCCTTGCGCACCACATCGCCGGCGGCGGCGCTGACGCGCACCACCGGGCCCATGGCACGGCTGGAGATGAAGCTTTCCTGTTCGGGCATCACCACGCCCTGCACTTCAATGGGACGCGGCTCCGCCACCTCCACCACCGTGCCCAGCGCGGCTTTCACCGGCGCCAGTGCGGCGCCTTCCGCGCCCTCTTGCCCGTGCTTGCCTCCGCAACCCATCACGGCCAGGGACAGGGCGGCCGCCATCATCAGGGAAATCGTCTTCATGGCTATGTCTCCGTTCTCAATTGGCAAGAATGTCCAGCCCGGCGGCGTGCCGCAGCTGGAAGTGGGCCATGTGGCTGTCGAAGCGGGCGGCCAGCTCGCGTACCTCCGCTTCCCGGGCAGCGGTTTCCGCGTCCAGGAGGTCGATCATGCGGGCCACGCCCTCCTTGAAACGGTCCTCCACCACGCGCAGGTTCTCCCGGGCACTGCCCAAGGCCTGGGTGGCCGCCGCGTGACGCAGGCGGGCGCTGTCGAAATCCCCCCAGGCCTGCTGCACCTCCAACCGCACACCCTCGCCGAAGCGATCCACATCCTGACGCCAGGCGCGGGCGTTGTGCCTGGCCTGGGCCAGCCGGGCGCGATCACTGCCGCCGCGGAACACATTCAGCGTCAGCGCGGCCTTGATGGAGTAGCTGCCTTCATCCAGGCCGAACGCCGAATCGCCATACCAGTCGTAGGCACCTTGCAGCCCCACCGTGGGCGCGAAGGCCGATGCGGCCACCCAGCTTTCCAGCTCGCCGGCTTTCAGCTGCTTGCGCGCGGCGTCCAAATCCTGCCTGCCCGCCGCGGCCTGATTCACCCACACCGCCAGATCCTGACTGTCGCGGGGATAGTCCGGCATCTGCCCCAGATCCTGGGCCGTGCCCTGATCCAGTCCCAGGTGGAAATTCAGCGCGGCCTGGGCCAGCCGGGCACCGTTCTCCGAGCGCATCACCAGCTCGTCCATTTCCGCCAGATAGACCTCGGCGCGCAGCACTTCGCTGGACACCAGGAAGCCCGCCTCGGCGTAGTCGCGGGCCATTTGCACATGGGCGCGGGTGGTTTCCCGTGCGCGGCCCAGCAGGCTGTTGAACTCCCGCGCCTTGGCCAGATCCGTCCATGCCTTGGCCACATCAAAATCCACCTGGCCCAGTTGGCGCTCGCTGTTCAGCTCCGTGGCCGAGGCCGCCAGCCGCGCCTGCCGCGCACGGTTCATCACCATGCCACCGGTGAACAGGGGCATTTCCGCGCTGACGCGGGTCATCCAGGTGGTGGAGGGATCCGGATTCACCAGCACATCGTTGTCCATGCCCAGCGTGCTCAGGCGGCCCTGGTCGTCGGCGGTCATGCCAAAAGCCCGGCCCATGAGCGCCACCATGTCGTCCCGGCTGTTCATGCCCAGTCCGAAAATCTCGCCGGGCTGCTCAGTGCGGATGGCCACTTCCTGCACATCCACTTTGGGCAGGAAGTAGCCCAGGGCCTCCTTGCGCATCTCACCCGCCGAGGCCGCCCTGGCGCGCGCCGCGGCCGCCACGCGGGAATGGTCCCGCCCCAGCTCGATGGCGTCCTCAAGTCCCAGGGGGGCGGCTTTGACCGAAGCCATTCCCGCCACAGCCAGCATGGCCAACCAGGCGATTCGCTCCTTCATGTGCTGCATCTTTCCTCCTGCTCGTCGTTTTCCATTGACCTGCAAGTAAGGAAAAATATTTACTGCTGTCAAGTATTGATGGGGTGTAAAATTGCAGAGTGTGAATTCTCGCCACAAAAAAGGGCTCTGCCAAAGCAAAGCCCTTGATCTGCAAGCTGTTTGAAAAATCAGGGGCAGCGCGTGCGCACCTGATAAAAGCGGCTCTGGCCGCTCGAAGTCTCCTCAAAGAAGGGAAGATCCGGCTGTCCAGACAGAATCCAGGGTCCCTGTGATCCAGTGGACGCATACACCGCGTAGCCCAGGGCGCCGGGCACGGGATCCCAACTCAGATGGCTCTGGTTACCCAGGCGCTCAATGTGCAGAGCGACCGGAGCATCGCAAGATCCAGGGCTGGCCAATCCACGATAAACCCCGCCCAGACCCAAGCCCGCCCAGACTCTTTCGCCACTGCGACACAGGGTGCTTGGATTGAAACCGTGCATGCCGTTGGCCAACACTTCCCATGACGATTCCGGGCTGGCCAGACGCCAGACCCCACCGCTGCCACCCGCCAGCAGAGCGCCATCGGTGTCCCGCACAAGGCCAACCAGAAAGGAGGTGGCCTGGCCACTGTTGGCCGCGGTCCAGCTGGCGCCACCATCCTGACTGCGCCACACACCCCATCCCGCCACGCTTACCCAAACCTCGTCCGCCGTGTCGGAGAACAAGGCGCCCGTGGACAGGGAAGGCAGACCCGCCCCCGCTTCATCCCAATGGTCGCCGCCATCCGTGGAGACAAAGAGTCCTCCAATGGTGCTGGCGAACACGGTGCCGGCGGGACTGATGGCAAAGTCGCGGATGCTCCGTTCGCGCAGACCGCTGTTGTGCTGGCCCCAGGTCAAGCCGCCATCTTCGGAGCGGAAGAAGCCTTCATCACGGATGCCCATCAGAATGGAGCCGTCCGGTGCCAGCTCCAGGGCGTCCACATTCAGCCCCACTTCACCCAGCACCACTTGTGTCCAGCTTTGGCCATCGTCCAGGCTGCGGAAGAGTCCCGTGCCTGTTGTTCCCACAAAAATGTGCCCCTCTGGTGTGCGCAACTGTGCCGGAAAGTACTGAGCATTGCTGCTGAAGGAGCGGCGCTCCCATGTAAGGCCTGCATCGGGGGAGAAGAGCAGGCCCAAATCCCGGCAGGTGGCCCACAGGGAGTCGCCTTGTGCCTGCAGACACTGCACGCGGGCGTTGGCCATGTCCGTGTCCGGCAGCCAGGAGTCCGCCAGGCCCGGAACCCGCACCACGCCCTGACGCGCCGTTCCCGCCAGAAAAGTGCCGTCGGCCATGCTCTCCAGGGATTGGATCCCCGCCGGGGCATTCACGCCCGCGGCGCTCTGCCAGCTGTCGCCACCATCGCTGGAGATGTACAGCTGGTTCCCTCCCGCCGCGATGCGGCCATCAGGTGCGCAGGCGACTTTGCGGATGAAGAGCGCGCCAATGCCCGTGTTCACCGCCTGCCAGCTTGTGCCTCTGTCACGGGAGCGATAGACGCCGCCAAACCAGGTGCCCGCGAAGACATCGCCATTGGGCGCCACGGCCACCGACTGGATGGTGGGATGGCCACTTCCCGTGGAAAGCCAATGATGGCCATTATCATCCGAGCGAAACACCCCCGCGCCGAAGGTCCCCGCATAGACGGCGCCATCCGGGGCCTGGGCCAATCCCCACACATGGATCAGGGAGATGCCGTCGCCGGAGGCGGTCCAGCTTTGACCATTGTCCGCGCTGCGGAACACGCGATTGTCCGTGGTGGCCAGGAGCACATCGCCATTGTGCAGGATCTGCAGATCCTCGGCATAGGTGGAGCCAAGGCCGCTGTTGGAGGCTTGCCAGCTGGCACCACCATCCGTGCTGCGGAACATGCCCGTGGTGAAGCCAGCGGCCAGGATGCTGCCATCGTTGGCCCGCACCAGATCATGGATATCATAGGAGGGTAGGTCCACCAGGGCCTCCCAATGAAGGCCCCCATCGCTGGAATGGTGGAGGATCCCGCCTTCGCCACCACTAAGCACGGTGCTCCCCGGCCCCGGCAGAATGGCTTCAACCGCGGATCCTCGTGGACCCGCACACTCCTGCCAGTACTGCACGGCGGCCAGCGCTTGGCTGGTTACCATGAGGGCCGTTCCCAGCGTGAGTCTGGTCAAGGTGCCTGCTTCCTGAAACATCGCGCCTCCCGTTCAAAGTGTGCTTAGCCATGCGAAGTTTGATTGTCATAACTCGTGCGGCAAAGTGCATGGGCCAGCGCGCCATGCAGGTGATGCACAGCACATCAGGCTGTCTGATTCATGACACGATGGGGATCGTATTGTTGGGCAATATGTTACGAAGACACCACGAGCGAGATTTCGTCGTGCCCACCTCTGGGGCACACAGAGTTCCAACGCGTGGTTACAAGGGAAGCGACGATGCGATCATCCCTGGGCAAGGCGCAGAGGAGCCCCTTTGCGGCCTTCGTTCATCACTTCAATGTCTTCCCAGGGTGTGTCCAGCTCCAGCGGAATGGCGGTGTCCAACGCGGCCTGCACCGGACTTGACACCGCTTGCTCCACGGGCGGAACCGCTTCCAGATAAGCGGACACCGGCGGCAAGGCCTGCTCCGTGGCGCACTGGCGAATTCGCTCCTCCAGCAGCTTGCGCCCGGATTGCATGTCCGGCGCCGCCACTTCCAACTCCAGGAAGGGAGCAATGACAGCCCACAAGCGGGGATTCACCGCGTCCTCGCCGGCATGCACATCCACCACATAGCTGCGCACGGCGCGCTGAGCCATGGCGGCGGGCTGAATGTCCGCGTGGGCAATCCAGAAGGTGTAGCCCGCATGCTCAATGGCCCATTCCAGCAAGTTGGGGGCCTCTTCCTCCACCTCGCGCCGACGGGAGCGATGATCCGCCCCCGCACTACCACGCCCCTGGGGCTGGGCGGGACGATTCTCCTGCCCGCGGCCTACCTGGCGATTTCCGCCTTCCGGACCGCGCCTTCCCTGCTGACGACCACGATCATCCCGGACTTCGCGGTTTCCCTCGCGAGTCCCCTCGCGCCCCTCGCGAGTACCCTCGCGCCCCTCGCGCCGACCCTGTGCAGACTGCCCCGGCTGGGCTGGTCGCTGGGGAGTTCCAGGCCGGGAAGGGCGTCCCTCCCCAGGCTGCCTGGGCGGGTTGGCCTGACCTTGCGGAGTTCCGGCAGCGCCACCTTGCGGAGTTGCGCCAGGCGCGCCGCCCTGGGGAGCCGCCTGTCCGCGTCCTCGTTCACCTCCACGGCCACCACGGCCGCCGCGTCGACGGTTGCGGCCACCATCGCCACGGGGTTGCGGGGAATTGCTGCGATCTGCGGGGGGCGTGCCGTCGGGAGCCATGGGTGTTCCATCCATTTAGACACAAAAAAGGCGGCCCTGCTTGTGCCGCCCACCAAAGGACCACCGGCGATGACCGGAAGGCGCGTCCCAATCTGCTAAAAAAGGAAAGCCGGCGTTCGCGAGACGCCGGCCCCTTTCTCTGCCGAGTGGATCCATCAACCGCCGATCAGCTGGGATACCAACTGCGGAAGCTGATTCGCCTGGGCCTGCATGGAGATGCCGGACTGCATCAGGATCTGGGCACGCGTGAATGCAGCCATCTCCTCAGCCATGTCCGCATCGCGGATCATGCTTTCGGAGGCGGTGGCGTTCTCGCGGGAGATCTGCAGGTTCTGCACCGTGGCCTGGAGGCGGCTCACAAAGGAACCAAGGCGTGTCCGCTCCGTGTCCTTGGTATCGATCACCTGATCCATGGTGTCGATGGCGGACTGGGCGGCGGCCGTGTCCAACAGGTTCACACCCGTCAAGCCCAGACCCGAAGAGGTCATGTCGGCCAGATTGATGTAATAGAAGTCCTGGTTGGCCACGTTGTAGGTTCCGATGTGCAGCTTGATCCCCTGGCCACCCACACCACCGGCTCCGGCGGCATAGGTGCCATCGATCAGGTAGAGGCCGTTGTAGTTCGTGACCTCGGCGATGCGCGTGATCTCGCTCTTCAGCTGCTGGAACTCCGTGTCCAGATAGCTGCGATCCAGGCTGCTCATGGCGCCGTTGGAGGCTTCCACGCTCAGGGACCGCATGCGGATCAGCTTGTCGTCGATGGTCGACAAAGCTCCCTCGGCGGTAGCCAGCATGTTGATGGCGTAGTTGGCGTTGCGTTCCGCCTCCGTCATGCTGGAAATCTGGGCCCGCATCCGCTCGGATACAGCCAGTCCCGCCGGGTCGTCCCACGCGTAATTGATGCGCAGGCCGGATGAGAGCCGGGTGACCGCCTGATCCAGGGCGTGCTGCGTAGTCATCAACTGGCGATGCACGCCAATGGACAACGGGTTTTGGTTGATTCTCAGACTCATCAGTCAATCCCCCTTGGATTGCGACCTGCTAAAGGACAAAAACCTCGACTCTCTTTTGCTTTCCGCTACCAGGATGTTTTGGCGTCCGACATTCGCCAGGACTCTCATCCAATCCCTGCGTCGCCGGCACGCTCACTTTGTCGGGAGAAAGAAAAAAAGCTTGAGCGCCGGGGGGCCTTTTCGCGAGTCAGAGAGCGGCCCGGAGAGGTGTAAGTGCGCGTGGATCCGCTGTGGGAGCGGCTTCAGCCGCATGAGCGGTCGGCACATTTCTTGTGGGAAGCTCACGATGCCTTTTGTATGACTGGGCCACCATCACCGGATCAACACGGAGACCGCCCATGCGAGCGCCCCATTTGACTCTTGCGCTGATCGTCCTGTGCCTTGTCTCACTGCTTCCCGCCCACGCGCAACAGGACGAGAGTGGTGGTGACCCTGGACCCCGATTCCTTTTCCGAAGGGCAGCTCAACACCATTGTCAAGCGATGCCTGGACCGGAATCTGGTCAGCGGCCTGTATCGCAGTTACAATGAAGAAGCGCCCCTGCGGGCCACGGTGATCCTCAACATCTTCGATTTCAGCCATCAGGACGGTACCTACGCCGGAACCGTCTATTCCAGCCACACATCCATCAGGACCTGCCCAACCATTATTGACGACCTCATGCCGGAAAAGGTGGGCACCGCCGTCAGCGGAAGCCCATACGATGCCGCCTTCTTTGAAAGCTTCATTGATCGGGAAATCGCCACAGTACTTGGGGAATTTGACCAGATCCGCGAGGCGATCATCAATTATAGAGGGGAATAGAGAATCTCATCCTCTTGACCATAAACGAAAACCGGCGCCCAAGGGCGCCGGTTTCGCTCGGCTTGGCTGCCAAATGATCAGCCCAACAGGCCTGCCACAATGGAAGGCAGGTTGTTGGCCTGGGCCTGCATGGCAATGCCCGATTGCA
>CAIWAD010000013.1 GCA_903910645.1 uncultured bacterium
CTCCTCCAGGCGGGCCACAATCTGGCGCAGGGTGGCAGTGCCCAGGCCCAGCTGGGACCCGGCATGGAAGCTGCGGTCCAGATCCGCCTCCTCCAGCCCGAAGGTCTCCAGAGTCAAAGGCGGGCGGTAGGGGCGGCGGCTTCGCACCGGATTGGTGCGGGTGAACAGGTGGCCGCGCAGGCGGTAGCCCTCAATAAGGGCCAACACCCGGCCCTCACGCTCGAAATCCTCCCGCACCCGGCGCAAGGGTTCGCTGCACGGCTCATCCTGGCCCCCTGCCCCTGCCAGGACGCCTGGTGCGTTGCGGGCGAACTCGAAGCCCTCGAAGAAGCGGCGCCAATCCTCCGGCAGCTCCTCCGGGCGGGTGAGAAAGGTCTGGTAATGGGCATCCAGCACGCGGGGATCGGCCTGATGCAGCCAGGGTGCGGAACTCATGGGCTGTGGCTCGCCTTTCGCTGCCAATTCATGGTTGCGTCCAAGCTAAGGATCGCATGGTGCACATGCCTTAACAGGCAGGGCTTTCCCCTGGCCGCAGGGCGTTCCCTTGCCTGTTCTTGCCTACCTTGTGACCGTTATTTTTTCAGCAAAGGACCCCTCGTGGCCAAGAACATCACGCCCCGTTCCCAGGACTACTCCGAGTGGTACCTGGATGTCATCAAGGCCGGCCAGCTGGCCGATTACGCTCCCGTGAAGGGCGCCATGGTCATCCGCCCCACCGGCTACGCGCTGTGGGAAAGCATGCAGGCGGACCTGGACCGTCGCTTCAAGGAGACCGGCCATGTGAACGCCTACTTCCCCCTACTCATCCCCGAGTCCTTCATGACCAAGGAAGCCGAGCATGTGGAAGGCTTTGCGCCGGAGTGCGCCGTGGTCACCCATGGCGGCGGCAAGAAGCTCGAGGAACCGCTTTACATCCGTCCCACCAGCGAGACCATTATTGGCCACATGTACGCCAAGTGGCTCACCAGCTGGCGCGAGCTGCCCATTCTCATCAACCAGTGGGCCAATGTGCTGCGCTGGGAGATGCGCACACGCCTCTTCCTGCGCACCAGTGAGTTCTTGTGGCAAGAGGGCCACACGGCCCACGAAACCGCGGAAGAGGCCCAGGTCGAGACCCTGAAAATGCTGGAGGTCTACCGCTCCTTTGCCGAGGATTACCTGGCCATCCCCGTCACCTGCGGACGCAAGACGGAAAAAGAGAAGTTCCCGGGCGCCGTGGCCACCTACTGCATTGAAGGCTTCATGCAGGACGGCAAAGCCCTGCAAATGGGCACCAGCCACAACCTTGGGCAGAACTTCGCCCGCGCCTTCGAGATCCAGTTCACCGGCAGGGACAACACCCAACAGTTGGCCTGGACCACCTCCTGGGGCGTGTCCACACGGCTCATCGGCGCCCTTATCATGGCCCACTCCGATGACGACGGCCTGGTGCTGCCGCCGCGCATGGCCCCCCGCAAGGGCGTGGTCCTTCCTTTGTGGAAGAATGAGGAGGAGCGCGCCACGGTGGAGCCCTTCGCCCGCCGCGCCCTGGAGCTCTTGCAGGCCCGTCTGGGCAGGCTGAAGGTGCTGTGGGATGGGGATGTGGACCGCAGGCCGGCGGACCGCTTCTTCGGCTGGGTGCAGCAGGGCATTCCCTTCCGCCTGGAGATTGGTCCCCGGGACGCCGCCCAGGGCAGCGTGTGCCTGGTGACGCGCCACGACCGCCAGAAGCGCATGCTCAGTCTGGAGGA
>CAIWAD010000014.1 GCA_903910645.1 uncultured bacterium
ACAGCAGCGCGCGCAGCGGAGACTTCCCATGAGCTTTCCTTTTGAAGAGGCCCAGTCGGCCATGCGCCTCGCCGCTTTGGACGGCTGGCTGATGTGGCTCTTGCACGATGGAAATCCCATTGCCGAGCGACTGCTGCAGCGGCCTGCAGGACAAATGCGTTCACGGCGCGCCTATTACTGGATTCCCGCCAAGGGCCATCCGGTGCGACTGGAGCACCGCATTGAACACCACACCCTGGACGGCCTTCCCGGGGAGTGTCGACACTATTTGTCCCACGAATCCCATGTGGAGGAGCTGGCCGCCCTGACGGCGGGGGCAAAGCGCATCGCCATGGAGACCAGCCCCATGGCCGCCCTGCCGGCCCTTTCACTGGTGGACGCCGGCACCGTGGATCTCCTGCGCTCCCTTGGTTTGGAGGTCTGTTCCAGCGCGAATCTGGTGCAGGCCGTGCAGCCGCGCTTGACTGCGGTCCAGCTGGACAGCCACCTGCGGGCGGCGGTCCTGGTGCGGGACATTGCCCTTGCCACCGTGGAGCATGTGGCGCAAGCCCTGGCCATGGGGGCGCGGCCCACCGAAGTGGAGGCCCAGGAGTTCATCCTGGCGGCTTTCGCCCAGGCAGGACTTGAGACGGATCATGCCCCCATTGTGGCGGTGGGCGCACACGCGGGGAATCCGCACCATGAACCCCGCGCCGGACATGTCATCGAGCGTGACCAGGTCCTGCTCATCGACCTGTGGGCGCGTTTTCCGGAAGAAGGAGCCGTGTACGCCGACCAGACCTGGATGGCCTTCACCGGAAGCCAGCCCCCACAAGAGCTGCAGGAGGCCTGGCGGCTGGTGCGGGATGCCCGACGGGCCGTCCCGCGTCTGGTGGCGGAGCGCATGGCGCAGGGTCTTCCAGTGATGGGCTGGGAGGCCGATTTCGCTGCGCGGGCGGTCATCGAGGCGGCGGGCCAGGGGGATGCCTTCCTGCACCGCACGGGACACAGCATTGACACGGAGGTCCACGGGCGCGGGGCCAACCTGGATGGGCTGGAAACGCGTGACGAGCGTCTGCTTTTGCCGGGCAGCGTGATGAGCGTGGAGCCCGGACTCTATTACCCGCACTTCGGCGTGCGAAGCGAGAACAACCTTGTGATTACTTCGGAAGGCTTGGTGCTGGTGGCGGAGGGAACAGACCAGGAGGATCTGCTGCTGATGGCCTGATCGGTTCCACCCGGAGGGGAGGGCCCATGTTTCGCAGCCTGAATGAGATGAAGACGGCCCTTGACGAACAGTTCACGCTGGATCGGGGCCAGGTGAGCGGATTTCGCAAAGAGGGCCTGCAGCCCAGCGCAGTGGATGCCTTCGCGCGCAACGCGGTGTTCAATCCCGACCCCACCCTTCGAACCCACCTGCGCCGCGCCCTGCGCTCGGCGGCTGCTTTTCGGGGAGTTGCCAGCCGCACCCTGCAGAATCCCGTGGAGCATTTGTCCCATCGGCAGGACGGCTGCCTGCTCACTCTGCGCCTGGGCGGCCATTGCTATGACCTCATGCGGCTGGTGATGCGCGCCGCCCGTTCCCATGGCGTGGCGGGCCTTGTGTTCGAACAGGGCTGGGCCGGCCAAAGCCCCTGGGAGTTCAGCGCTTTGTTGTCCGCCGCGGCCTTGCGCGAGGAGTGGGCCACCCCGCTCTACATGCGCTGCTGCCTGCCTCCATTGGCCAGCGATCTGTTGCCTGGCGGGCTGGATCCCGACTCCCTTGAGGAGCGGCTGGCCCAGGCGGCCAATGCGGAATTCCACAATGTCTGCCTTCGCATATCGCCAGCGGGACTCTTGCGCGCGCGCAGCCGGGATGAATTGAAGGCACTCATGCGGCTGGCCCGGCGGGAGGGCATGTCCGTCAACTTGCGCGTGCAGGATCCCGGCCACGAGGACGGGGAAGAGCTGTTACGCGCACTGGCCATTGCCACAGATGAGGTGCAGCCCCTACTGCTGGCACTTCCGCACACTGCACAGGAGTGGGCGCCGGAACGGCGACGCACGTGGCTGCAAGCCACAGGTGCACTTGGAATCAGCATCAGCGGCCCCACCGCCCCCGAAGTTCTGGCCCGGCCGCCTCTGCGCCCCGTGCTGGAATGCCGTGTGGACTTTCGCTGGGTCGAGCGCATTGTCCTTGCCCCGGAATTCAGCAAAGCCACACGGAGTCAACTGCTTCCCTGGTTGCGCAGCTTTGACGCGCCCTCCCACCTGGTGGACGATCACGACCTCTTGCGCAGACATGAATTCAAGGCCCTGGGCCATCTGGATTTCCAGCTGTGGGATCTGGAAGGGCTGCCACGAATGCGGGAAGAAAGCATTGCCGAGCTGGGCCGCGTTTTCCATGCCCTGCGCCTTGCCACCCCGGAGTCCCCGTCGGGGCCGCCTGACCATGCCGGGCCCAGCGCCCCCCTTTCCACAACCACATGGGAGAAGGAGTTTCCCGGCCTGCTTTGACCCTTCTTCCTTAGTAGATTCAGCCAACCTATGCGGAGGGTCGATCGCACCTGGTTCCTGAATTCCATCGGCAAGCAAAGGGCCGGTTCGCCACAGTGCGACCCGGCGGCACAAAGCGGGACTCTTGAAGCAGCATCGACACATGCCCCTGGTGCGGGCCCTTTTCCTCGTGATCTTCCTCTGCGCCAGCCCGCCGTGGTCGGCGGCGCGGCCGGCGGAGTCCCCTGCGTCCACTCCTTACTTCGGCGTGCGGCCGGACCTTAGCCTTTCCGCCCCGGATCCCTACCGATTGCCTCCCTGGCGCACCGCCGACGAGTCCTTCATGCTCCATCTGGGCTTGAAGGAAAGCCTGCTGCTCTTCGAAGTGGACACCCTGGGCACCCATCTGTCCTATGTGGCATGGGGCCTGGACGGCCGTCGCCTGGGCACCACGCTGGTGCCGCGCGACGAGGACCTCATGGCGCGCACCTTGTCCGGAAACGCCCAGCAGCTCTCCAAAACACTGGCCGACGGTGTGCTGCGCAGCACCGGAACAGGACAGGACCACATTGAGATCGACATTCCCTTCAAAGTGAAGAGCAAGACCTTCCGCCGCATCTTCGGCAGCGGACGCATTGGCTTGAATGTGCACGGCAGCATCAGTTTGAAGGGGACCTACCGCGCGGAGAAGCGCGAGTCCGAATCCGCCAGCGCCTACAACAACAATCAGAACGACTTCAGGATGGACCAGCAACAGCAGTTCACCGTGGTGGGGAAGATTGGCGAGAAGGTGGATGTGCACATTGACCAGAACACCGAGCGCAGCTTCGATTTCGAAAACAACCTGAGCATCACTTACACGGGCGAGCCCGAGGAAATCATTGAGAGCATCAGCGCCGGCAACATCAGTCTTAGCCTGCCCTCTACCAAGTATGTGAGCTTCTCCGACCAGTCCAGCGGCCTCTTCGGCCTGAAAATGGTCAACCGCTTCGGCCCTCTGCGCCTGACGGGCATCGCCTCCACGGAGAAGAACGAAAGCAAGCAGCAGACCTTCACCGGCACGGCTTCCGAGCGCGAGCGCGAACTGGGTCCCGGCGAGCATGTGACGGGCTATTTCTTCCTGAACGAGATCTACCGCCACCAATACCGCGTCTACGATGCCAGCTGGAACCATCTGGTGAACCCGGGACAGCGCATTGTGGCGCTGGACATCTACGAATTCGACGCCTCGCCCACGGAAGGCATCCCCCTGCAGCTGGTGGATCCCGCAGGCAATATCCTCAACGACGGCGCCTTGTACCGCATGAAGAAGAGCTCCTGGGACCAGAGCAAGGAGCAGGGCTTCACCCTGGATCCGGACCTTGGCATCATCCGCCTGAACCGGATCCAGGACGGCCGCTTCATCGCCATTGGCTACCAGACGGCCAATCCCAACGAACCCGGCATGGCGGGCATGGCGAAGGGAACGCTCAATGCGGCCCAGGGCGATCCCGTGGTGGTGATCTTCCCCGACCACTTCAATCCCGAGTCCCAACCCTGGTGGGATTTGCAGTTGCGCAATGTGTTCACCCTGGGCACGCCGGACATGAATCCCGCCGAGTTTGAGCTGGAAGTGGGAAAGGTGGTCTCGGGCGGCCGGGATCAGACATCCCAGGATGGCACGGACTACCTCTCCGTCCTCTACCTGGATGTGAACGATGTGTCGCGCAACGGACCGGGCAACGACCGCCGGGTGGACGAGCGCTGGGTGGACTCCAAAACCGGAAACATCTGGTTCCCCAGCCCCTTCCCCTTCGGCGCCCGTCCGGAAGGCCTGGTGCTGCAGTCCGCGCCGGGCGATTTCAGCCTGGAGGACAGCCTGGCCGCCGTTTACGGCGAAGAGGTGGCCGCAGCCTACGGCGAGTATCGCATCGCTCCCAATGTGAGCGTCTCCGGCGGCGGGCTGACGCGCACCGTGCTTTTCAACGATCCCACCCTGGATGATCTCTACGATCTTCGCGGCCAGTACTTCCGCCAGAATCCCGATGCCCAGTGGATGGACTTGAACCAGCGCTACCGCATGAAGTCCACGGCACAGGTGGGCACGGAAGTGATCAGCCTGGGCTGGAACGTGACCAATGTGACAGTGACGGCCAACGGCCGCCGGCTCACGCGGGACACGGACTACACGCTGGACGAGCAGGCGGGGCTCATTCGCATCATCAACCCCACCTACACCACCAAGGACCAGAAGATCCAGGTGAATTACGAAACGCCCCAGCTCTTCCAGCTGCGCAAGAAGACCTTCGCGGGCGTGACGGCGGAGCTGGAGCTGTGGGAGACCGGCCGCGACAAGAGCAAGCTGGGCGCGGCGTGGATCTACTTCAACGAAGAGACGGCGGAGCGAAAGGTGCGCCTGGGCAACGAGCCCATCAAGAATGTGGTGCTGGATCTGAACGCCCGCCTGAGTTTCCAGCCCCGCCTGATGACGGAGTGGATGGACGCACTGCCGCTCATCGAGGCCGACCAGCCCAGTTCATTGAGCCTGGAAGCCGAGTACGCCATGGTCATTCCGGACCCCAACCCCTCCAACAACCCGGACACCGGGGACAACAACGGCGTGGCTTATGTGGACGACTTCGAAAGCAGCAAGCAGGAAATCCCCTTGAGCCTGGGGCACACCCAGTGGTTCATGTCCTCCCTGCCCGAGCACGAGGTGCTGGGCCTGCGCGGCTGGATGGGCTGGTACAATCCGCGGTCCAAGGTGGCCAGCCGGGAAATCTGGCCCGAATACCAGGAGAGCGACCGCGAGGGCGTGAGCAATGAAGTGCGCGTGCTGCGCCTGGAGTACGAGCCCTTCCGTCTGGCCAGCCAGGACATCAGCGGGGCGGACACCAGCCTGACGGGTGAGCCCTTGAGCCGCGCCCGCAGCTGGGGCGGCCTCTACTACGACTTCCGCAACGCCTACGATGATCTCTCCGACAAGAAATTCCTGGAGTTGACCTTGCTGGTGGAGGGTGACCGCAGCGGCAACCTGCACCTGGATCTTGGTGTGATCTCGGAGGATGTGCTGCCCAACAACGCCCTGGACACGGAGGACTCGGACGACGACTTCCTCTTGCAGGAAGGTGAGGATATGGGTCTGGATCCCACGGCAGGCACCATCAACATGGCCGGACCCGATCCGCCCTGGCCCCTGCCGGACGAACTCTTCTCGTGGACAGGCACGCGTGAGGAGATGTACCAGCAGTTTGGCGCCACCTACGGCTTCACCGACGCAGACCGCACCTTCGACTGGTGGGATCTGGACGGTGACGGCGTGCGCGATGCCCAGGAGCCCTGGTCTTACGATGACTGGGTGCGGGCGGAAACGGCGGGCACCACCATTGACAAGTCCCACGGCTGGGAAGGCAACAGCAAGGACCAGGACCAGATCTATCCGGACACGGAGGATCGCAACGGCAACCTGAGCCTGGACACGGCCAACAACTACTACTCCTATGAAGTGCCGCTGAATCCGGCCAGCCCGCTCTACCATGATTATGTCTTCGAGAACAGCAAGACGGACTGGATCTTCGTGCGCATTCCGCTCAAGGACGACCGCCGCACTTCCGCTGGATCCCCACAGCTCACGCTGGTGAATGGCATGCGCCTGTGGTTCGACGGTTTCAACGCCCCGGTGCGTGTCACCCTGGCCGAGGTGAACATTGTGGGCAACGAATGGCGCAAGGCGCTGGTGGCCGGCAGCGACACCTCGGGCTACGACATCAGCGTGTTGAACAACTACGACAACAGCGACTTCTACGACAGTCCTCCCGGCGTGGCGGGCCAGAAGGATCTGGTGACGGGCGTGGAGGCACGGGAACAGGCCCTGGTGCTGGATCTGCAGGGCCTTGCGTTTGGATCCACCGCCTGGGTGCGCAAGCAACTGGCGGCGAACATCAACCTGGCCGAATACCGCGAGCTGAAGATGTTCGTGCACGGCGGCGACATGGACACCACGGCATTCCGTCGCCACTTCAGCACGGACAAGCTGGAGTACCGCCTGCGCCTCATCAGCACCGAGAACGACTACTACGAGTACTCCAAGTTCATCAGCCCGGGCTGGAGCGGCGTCAACAACCTGCACATCCTGTTCAGCGAGATCACCGGCATTGACCAGTTCACCGGCGCGCGGCGGGATCAGGAGGAGCCGGGCAAGCCTGTTCCCCTGGCGGACGGCGGACAAGTGCAGGTGGTGGGCAATCCATCCATCACCCGTGTGCGCTCCATGATGCTGGGCGTGACCAACCACGGCAGCGAGCCCGCGGACACGGAAGTTTGGTTCAACGAGCTGCGCGTGTCCAATGTGAAGAAGGAGATAAGTCGCGCCATGCGCGCGGAGGCCACGGCCAAGTTCAGCGATGTGCTGACGGTGAGCGGCAACTTCGAGCGCAAGGACGCGGACTACCACACCGTGAAGGAGCGTGCGGCGCGTGAGGGCGGCACCTATAAACTGAACTACAGTGGCGGGGCGGACACCAACCTTGGGCGCCTGCTACCCCCTTCTCTGGGGCTGTCTGCGCAATTCAGCGTGAACGCCTCGAGCAACCTGCAGATCCCCAAGTTCTTCCCAAACGACGACCAGGAAGTGGATCTGGACAGCCATCCCCAGTGGGTGGAAACCTTGAGCCGCAGTCGCAGCGCCAGCCTTTCACTGAAGAAGACCACGGAAAAGGGCTGGCTCTTGCAGCAGACCCTGGACAAGGTGCAGCTGTCCACCGATGTGTCCCAGACGGTGAGCCGCAATGTGAACACGGCGGCGGACACTTCCTTCACCCAAAACCTGCGGCTGAGCTACAACAACCAATTCCGCTGGACCCATGTGTTGAAGCCGCTGGCCTTCACCAAATCCTGGCCACTGGTGGGAAGGGCCGCGGCGCTGGAGATTGGCTACTTCCCGCAGAACCTGGGAGTGGGCGCCAACACGGCGCGGCGCATCACCCACACATGGAAGCGGGACCTTAGCCAGAGCCATGTGGAGACCTACACCCTGTCGCGCAACTGGAGCACGGGATTCAAGCCCTTGAAATCCCTGTCCGTAACCATGCAGCGCAGCTACGACAACAACCTGCGCTTCCGCCGCGAGCAGGCGCGGGATCTGACAAGCACGCCCAATCCCGTCTCCGACAGCCTGAACTATCTGGCCGCGCTGGACTTTGTGGATCGCCTTGCCCTTTGGAAAGAACAGTCCCCCACGCTTCATGATGGCGACCACAGCATCCGCCAGACCGTGGGCTTCACCTGGAACCCCACCCTTGTCAGCTGGACCACCACCAGTTTCACCTGGAACACCAGTTACAGTTGGACGAGGGATTTGGTGGAGCCCGCCAAGGGCGTGAATCTGGGCAACACGGGCAAGCTGACGGGCGATCTGAAGCTTAGCCCGGACAAGCTGCTGCGCAAGGTCCTGTGGATGAGCGACGAGCGGCTGAGTGCGGTGAAAAAGGCCGCTGATGCCCGCGCCTCGGAGCGCTTGAAAAAGCGCGATGCCGAGCGAAAGGCCAAGGACGATGCCCGGAAAGCGCGGGCTGAAGAAAAGCGCAAACTGAAGGAGAAGGCTGCGCCTGCCGTGTCCGACAGTCTGGCCCTTGCAGATGCCGGGCAGGCCACCGGGGATTCCCTGGTTGTCCTGCAGGGGGAAGTGGCCCCCGCCCAGCCCGCCAAAGACAAGGCAAAGGATGCCCAGACTGCGCCACGGAACGAGAAGGGGCCAAGGAAGAGCACCAAGCCCCTGAAGTCGAAGGATCAGAATCCGCCTCGGGAAAGGAGCGGCGGCGACAGCCTGCGCACTCCCATTCTGACTCCACGGCCCCTGTTGCCCGATTCGCTCATGGCCATGCTGCCGGACAGCGTGCGCAACCAGCTCTTCGCCGCCGACAGCCTTATCAAGGCCCAGGCCGCCGCGACAGCCGACAGCGTTCCAGGCCTGGCACGCGCTGATTCCCTGGCGAAGGTGCCCGCCCAATCGGACAGTCTGGGGAAGCAACCCAAGGGCCCCAACCCGGTGCTGCTAGCCATGGGGCGCTTCTTCACCGGGCTGTGGGAGCGCACCGGTTTAATGGCGTCCAAGGTTGAGCCCGTGGACATCCGCTTCAATCGCGATGCCAGCCGCACGGATCCAGGGCGCGCCATCCTGCCGTGGACGCCGGTGGGAAGCCGCCACGCGGGGCTGGGCTATCAGCTGGCCTTGAGCAGCGACCCACAGGTGGACACGCTGCGCATTGCCAACACCACTTTCAGCACGGCACGCAGCTTTGGCTACGACTTCAGTCTTGGCACCCGCGTGAATCTCCACAAGGAGCTCCCCGTGCGTCTGGCCTATGAGCAGAGCTTCTCCCAGCAATACGCCAATGAGCGGGAAAGCTCCCGACGGGAAGCCTCCACGGGCATGTACCGTTTCGACAACGACCCACTGACCGGACAGGATGCCCTGGAAAAGGGCGATGCCCTGGGTGGCAATCCCAGTCTTCTGTCCGTTCCCAACTACAACTTCAGCGTGCGCAAGTTGAACCGCCTGCCGATGTTGGGGAAGCTCTTCAAGGATTTGAACCTGAACCACGACTACAAGGGCAAGCTGGATGTGGCCTACAGCCCGGGTTCTGCGGGCATGTACCGCAGCCAGCTGAACTTCACGCGGGACTACAACCCCCTGGCCGGCTTCGATTTCCAGCTGGACAAGGGTTGGGGTGGCAGCGCCAGCTACAAGGTCACGCGCAAACTGCGGGTGAACGATCCTGACGGCAACAACCGCAGCATGACCTTCGAGCGCAATACCACCTGGAGCGTGTCAGCGCAGAAGATTCTCAAGGATGGCTTCAGCATTCCGGGCATCAAAAAGCGCTTCAAGAACGACACCACCCTGCGCCTGACTTATGACAACACGCGTGGCCTGACGCTGAACTCCACCGCCGCGACGGTGGACCAGGATGGAGAAGCGGTGCGCATCCTGGTGTGGAACACGCCCCAAAACCGCAAGACCTGGAGTCTGACGCTGAACTCGGACTACAAGGTGTCGCGCAACATCACCGGCGGCGCCAGCTGGAAGTATGGTGTGGAGCACTCGGGCACGGCCAACGACAAGAAGTCCTACATGGAGTTCCAGGTGAATTGCCGCGTGGAGATTCGCAGCCGATGATCACCACCCTGCCGGCACGGTTGCGCACGCTGACCCTTCTCGTTGTGCTGGCCGTCCTTGCGCCACAAGCGGGACAGGCGGTCGCGCCCCCTTCACCAGGCTTCAGTGGCGATCGCGCTTTCACCCAATTGAAAACGCTTTGCGACATGGGTCCCCGCGTGCCAGGCAGCCCGGCCGCGCGCAAGGCCGGCGACTGGCTCCTGGCCCGTCTGCGCGCCTGTGGCGATGAAGTGTGGGAGCAACCCTTCACCCATGTGGTGAGCAAGAAGCACCCCATGGCCAAGGGAAATCCCCAGTGGACCAGCAAGGGCCTGGGCATGCGCAACATCGTGTGCCGCTTCAAGCCCAAGGCCACCCGCCGACTGCTGCTGGCCGCCCACTGGGACAGCCGACCCTTCGCCGACATGGATCCCGACAAAACCAAGCGCAGCCAGGCGGTGCTGGGGGCCAACGATGCCGCCAGCGGCGTGGCCATCCTGCTTGAGCTGGCCCGCTGCCTGAAGGCCAAGGCCCCGGGCATGGGCGTGGACATTGTGCTCTTTGACGGTGAGGACTGGGGCCAACAAGGGCATCTGGAAGACTATTTCCTGGGCAGCAAAGCCTATGCGCGAGCCATGACGCGCCCGCTGCCCGAGGCAGGCATCCTGCTGGACATGGTGGGCGACCGCAATTTGCGCCTGCCCATGGAGCCCTTCAGCCTGCAGGCGGCGCCAGATCTGATGGAGCGCCTGTGGTCCACGGCGGAGCGCCTGGGCTACGGTCACATCTTCATCCGCGAGATGGGGCCGGGGGTGCAGGACGACCATTTGCCCATCATCCAGCGTGGCGTGCCCATGGTGGACCTTATCGATTTCGATTACCCGCAATGGCACACCGTGCGGGACACGCCCGCCGCTTGCAGCCCCGCCAGCCTGGATGTGGTGGGCAAGGTGGTGGAGGCGTTGATTCGCCAGGGCCTCTAACTGGCAGACAAGGGGAAATGCATGAGTTGGAAAGTGCTGCTGGAATGTGAAGTCGCCGCCCGGGATGTGCTGTCCGGGCACTTCTTCGAACTGGGCGCCCTGGGCGTGGAGGAGCGGGAGACGGGTCTCTGCGCCTTCTTCGTGGCGGACACGGACACCCAGGCCCTGCGCGTCCAGGTGGAGGACTACCTGCGGGAGCTGGAGCACTTCCCGGAAACAGCTCCTGGCGCGTGGAGCCTGTCCATTGAGGATCTGCCCGACCAGGACTGGCAGGCCAACTGGAAAGCGCAGTGGAGCCAGCAGCACATTGGCAAGCGCCTGAGCATCTGTCCCAGCTGGATTGAGCCCCAGGACGCCGACACGCGCCTGGTGCTGCGCCTGGACCCGGGCAGCGCATTCGGCACCGGCACCCACGAAAGCACGCTCCTGCTTCTGGAATGGCTGGATGGCATGGGCGATCTGTCTGGCCAACATGTGCTGGACGCCGGTTGTGGCACGGGCGTGCTGGCACTGGCGGCCTTGAAACTGGGCGCGGCCTTCACCCTGGGCATTGATATTGATGCGGAGGCCGTACGCGTTAGCCGCGAAAACGCCAGGGACAACATGCTGGGCACCGGCTCCTACTTCCGCCAGGGCGATCCCCGGGAACTGGGGCCGGAGTACCACTTCGAGCTGGTGCTGGCCAACATCCAGCGCAGCGTCATTGAAGAGTACTTCCACGACTTGCTGCGCGTTACCAAGCCCGGCGGACGCCTGCTGCTGGCCGGCCTGCTGGAGACGGAAGAGGATGCCATCCGCACCTTGGCACAGGAATGGAAACTGCCCGATCCCGAGGTGCGGCACAAAGGGGAATGGATCGCCATGGGCCTGAAGCGGCCCCTGGAGTGCGAGGTTTAGCATGCGCGCCCTGGTGGTTCACATTGGCGAAGGCTCCACCCACATCCTGCTGGCCACCACGCGCCGACGGGATCTGCTGGAACATGCCGGGGCCAGGCGTTCCAATCTGCTGGAAGGATCCGTAGCGGGCGCCCTGGACGAGGATCGCCACGACCGCCTTTACATCATCCACGATCAACAGATCCGCAACGGCGCGGATTTGAGCCTGAAGCACCTGGGCCGCGTGCGTTATGACCTGCGCGAAAGCCTTCTGCGCCAGGCGGCGGAAGCCCTGCACCACTACCGCGGCCTGGCGGAGGAGTGCACGGTGGCCTTAAGCGCCACGCTGCTGGACGGCGCCGTGGCCGACGATCCGCTGGCGCGGGAGTTCCAGTCCCAGCTTGGCCTGGACCTGCACATCCTTGGCCCCCAGGACGAGGCCCTGTGGATGCTGCGCGGCGTGCGCGGCATTTATCCCAGCGGGGACATTGCCTGCGTGCAGGCGGGGCATTGGCGCAGCCTGGGCGCATGGGAAATCCCCGGTCGCGCTCCTTTGCTCCTGCACTGGGAAGTGGGCAGCACGCGCATGCCGGACGAAGCCCGGGCCATGGCCTTCACAGGCCTTCGTCCGCCATCGGGGGCGCCGGCGGCCTTGGGGGACGCGCTTTACATCACAGGTGAAAGCGCCTGGCTGGCCGCGGCCCTGCATTTGGGACTCACTTTCCACGACATGGATCTGCTGGATGAAACTCAGCTGGGAGAAGGAGAGCTCAGCCGCATGGAGGACATGCTGGAAGCGCTCTCCGTGGATGAGCGCAATCTCATTCCCATGATCGGACGCCAGGGCGACAGCCTGCCTTCCGCCCTGGCCCTCCTGCGTCGTCTGTTGAAAGAGAGCGGCTGCGCCGCCTTGCGCGTGTGCAGCCGGGGGGTGGCCCACGGTCTGGCTTCGCACCTGTTCTATGAAGGTCGCCACCGCTGATCCGGGCCGCGCGCCGCAAGTGGCGGTTTCCCAGACGCGCGCTCCTTACCTTCAGCGCCAAAAAAGGACCCGCGAATGCCCACTTATGAATACCGCTGCACCCAATGCAGCCACGAACTGGAAGCCTTCCAGTCCATGCAGGATGCCCCGCTCAACCACTGTCCGGCCTGCGGCACGGAGAACTTGAAGCGCCAGATCTCCCGTGGCGCGGGCATGATCTTCAAGGGCAGCGGCTTCTATGAAACGGATTACCGGCGCAAGGACGGCGGCAAGCACAAGGAAGAGAGCGCCCCCTCTCCCGCGGCGGAGAGCAAGCCAGCCGGCTGCGCGGGCGGCTGTGCCTGCCACGGCGGCAAATAGGAATGGATGGCTTCACCGCTGCGGATCCCGGCCTGCACGGATGTGAGCTCTACGACCAGGCGGAACTCTACGACATCGCCTACGACTGGGATGTGACCCTCGAGCTGCACTTCGTGCTCACCTGCCTGGAGTTCTATGGGCGCGGTGAACCCATGCGCCTGCTGGAACCGGCCTGCGGCACAGGCCGCAACCTGGTGGTACTGGGACGCATGGGCCTGGAAGCCACCGGCTACGACATCAATCCCGCCACCCTGAACTTCGCGCGGAGGCGTCTGCAGGAAGAGGGGCTGGAGTCCCGCTGCCGGGCCTTGCCTGGCTCCATGGCGGACTTCCACTGTGCGGAGCGCTTCCACGGCGCCTTCACCGCCATCAACTCCTTCCGCTACCTGCTTGAGGACCACGAGGTGCTGTCCCACCTGGAGGCCACCGCCTCCATGCTGGAGGCGGGCGGCGTGTATGTCATCGACCTCAGCTACGCCATGCCGCCGCGCATGCGACCCCGCGTCATCCGCTGGAACAGCCGACGGGGAGATGTGTCCATGAAAGTGGCGTGGCGCACGCGGGAGGATCGTGCCACGGCGCGCAGCCACGAGACCTGCACGCTGGACGTGAAAGGGCCACAGGGCGAGCAGTGCCTTGTCACCCACCACACCACGCGGCTGTGGCAGGCGGAGGAGTTCCTCGCCCTGTTGGCGCGCACGCCCTTCCGCCTGGAAGCGCTCTACGACGGGCACTTCCAGCACCTGCCCGACTCCACCATCCCCCACGGCGGCATGGACAATGTGTACCATGTGCTGGTGAAGCAAGGCTGAGTCCTTTCGACAGGAGACCACATGCCCATGGATCGCGGCGACACGCTGTTGATGACCGGCGACAGCATCACCGACTGCGGGCGTGCGCGGCCTGTGGGACTAGCGGCTGGCGGTGGACTGGGGAACGGCTACCCGGCGCTGGTGCAGCAGCACCTGACGGCCCTGCGCCCGGCGGACGGCCTGCGTGTGGTGAACACGGGCACCAGCGGCAACACGGTGCGCGATCTGGCCGCGCGCTGGCGCGAGGATGTGCTGGCCCACGCACCCCAGTGGCTCAGCGTGTGCATTGGCATCAACGATGTGTGGCGGCACTTCGACAGCTGGCTGGAGCCCCGGGCCCATGTGCCGCTGGACGAGTACCGCCACACGCTGGACGGTTTGTTGGCGGAAGTGCGGCCAAAGGTGAAGGGTCTCCTGCTGCTGACGCCCTTTTATGTGGAACCCAACCGCGCCGATCCCCTGCGCGCCATGATGGACCGCTACGGCGCGGCGGTGGCCGAACTGGCCCAACGCCACGAGGCCATCCTGGTGGACACCCAGGCCCTGTTCGACGCTCATTGCGTCCATCGCCACGCCACTGCCATTGCCGCTGACCGCGTGCACCCCGATGGCACGGGCCACCTGCTGCTGGCGCGGGCCGTGCTGAAAGCGCTGGGCCAGGGGCTGGAAGCCTGAGGCACGAAGCCTCGTGAAACAGCTTCGCCTGAACCGGAGAGTGTGAATGGCCGGTCGTGCGCTGGAAATGGACACCGCGCCCAGACGATCCCCCGGGGATGCTCCCCCGCGCATCGGCACCCTGGCGGAGGGCCACCTGCACGCCACCCTGAAGGCCCTGTGCTGCGAACCGGGCGCCCGCTGCGAGAGCGTGGTGGAGGGGCTCATCGTGGATGTGGTGAACCCCGGCGGCCTGGTGGAGGTGCAGACCGGCGGCTTCACGCGCATGCGGGCCAAGCTGGAGCGCCTTCTGCCCGGGCATCCGGTGCGCGTGGTGCTGCCCATCCCCGGCGAGAAAGTGATTGTGAAAGTGGAGGAGAACGAGTCCGGCAGGCGCGAACTCTCCCGCCGGCGCAGTCCCCGGCGCGGCCACCTGCTGGAGGCCTTCCGCGAGCTGGTGAGCATTGCCCCGCTGCTGCTCCACGAGCACCTCACCCTGGAGCTGGTGCTGACGCG
>CAIWAD010000015.1 GCA_903910645.1 uncultured bacterium
CACAAGGTGCAGTTCGTGGTGGTGGACTATTTGCAGCTCATGAGCCTGCCGCCCAGGGCGGAAAGCCATCAGCTGGGCATTGCCGCCATCAGCCGGGCATTGAAGGCCCTGGCCAAGGAGCTGGGCGTGCCGGTCATGGCCCTGTCCCAGCTGAGCCGCCAGGTGGAGCAGCGCGGGGGCGACAAGCGCCCCATGCTCAGTGACCTGCGCGACTCTGGCGCCATTGAGCAGGACGCGGACCTGGTGCTCTTCGTCTATCGCCCGGAGATGTACGAGCAGGTGGATTCCATGGGCACTCCCACCGCCGGCCGCGCGGAGGTGATCATCGGCAAGCACCGCAACGGACCCACGGGCACGGTCTCCCTGCACTTCAACAAGGACATCGGTCTCTTCAGTGACCTGGACTTGCACCATGTGGAGGGCCCTGTTCCCTCCGCGCCGCCGGTGGAGATGCACTTGCCCCGTCGCCGGGCGCGCACGACTCCCGGAGCGGGGCCGGATGGGGGTGAAGGGTGAGCCCGCGCCTGGCCGATCATGTCACGCCGCCGGAGGATGGAGCCCTGGATCGCGCCCACTTCGACGCGGAACTGGAGCGCGTGCTGGATCTGGTGCGTGAATACCTGCCCTCCACCGACCTGGGGCGCATCCGCACGGCCTTCGCCTTTTCCTACGACATGCACGAGGGGCAGCTGCGCAACACGGGCGTGCCCTACATCGACCACCCCATCCAGGTGGCGCGCATCCTGGCCCATTTGAAGATGGATCCGGACACGCTCATCGCGGGGCTCTTGCACGACACCATCGAGGACTGCGCGGACAAAGGTGTAACGCTGGAGCTGCTGCAGGAGCGCTTCGGCGAGCATGTGGCCATGCTCGTGGACGGCGTTACGAAGATTGGCGACCTGAAGTTCCGCTCCTTTGAGCACCAGCAGAGCGTGAACTACCGCAAGATGCTCCTGAGCATGAGTCGGGACATCCGCGTGATCTTCGTGAAGTTCGCCGACCGCCTGCACAACATGCGCACCCTGGACGGCCTGAAGCCCGAGAAGGCCGAGCGCATCGCCCGTGAGACCCTGGAGGTCTACGCTCCACTGGCCCACCGTTTCGGCATGGGCTCCATCAAGTGGGAGCTGGAGGATCTGTGCCTGAAAGTGCTGGAGCCGGACTTCTATAAGGAATTGGTGGAGAAGATCGAGCTGAAGCGCGAGGAGCGCGAGCAGGTCATCGAGGAGGCCGTGGCTCCATTGCGCCAGCGCCTGACGGACTACGGCCTGCAGCACTTCCGCATTTTCGGCCGCCCCAAGCACTTCTATTCCATCTGGAGCAAAATCCACAAGCGCCAGAAGACCTTCGAGGAGATCCTGGACCTCTTCGCCGTGCGCATCCTGGTGGACAAGGTGGAGGACTGCTACTTCGCCCTGGGCGTGGTGCACAACCAGTACATGCCCATTCACGAGCGCTTCAGCGACTACATTGCCACCCCCAAGCCCAACGGCTACCAGAGCCTGCACACCAAGGTGGTGGGTCCGCGCGGCCGCACCCTGGAGGTGCAGATCCGCACGCGTGAAATGAACCGCATTGCCGAGTACGGTCTGGCCGCCCACTGGATTTACAAGGAGGGCGGCGACAGCGACGATCAGCTGGACAGCTTCTTCGCGTGGATCAAGCAGGTGCTCTCCGAGGACAGCCTGGAGGAAAGCTCCAAGGAGTTCCTCGAGGGCTTCAAGATCAACCTCTACCAGGACGAGATCTTCGTCTTCAGCCCCAAGGGTGACTTGTACAAGCTGCCCAAGGGTTCCACGGCCATTGATTTCGCCTTCGCCGTGCACACCAATGTGGGCCTGTGCTGCATTGGCGCCAAGGAGAACGGTCGTATTGTGCCGCTGGACCATGCCCTGGCCAGCGGCAGCACGGTGGAGATCATCACCTCCAAGACTCCTTCCGCCAGCCTGGACTGGCTGCGCATTGTGCGCAGCGCCAAGGC
>CAIWAD010000016.1 GCA_903910645.1 uncultured bacterium
CCCAGCACGGCGGCCACGATGCCCGTGCCGTAGATGGCCGTCCAGCAGATGGCCTGGTTCAGGCCCACCGTGGTGGACTTGCTCTTGCCCGTGGCGCGGGCCTCCTCGTCGCCATCAATCACGCTGGCGCGGTCCACGCTCACGTCCGTGGCGGCCATCACGATGCTCAGGCCGAACATGAAAGCGAAGAAGACCAGGTAAGCCTTGTCCACGATGGGCACCAGCAGGTAGCCGGCCGTCACCATGGTGAGCAGCAGGGTGAGGATGGTACGCGTGCGGCCGTAAGCGTCGATGAGGAAGCCGATGAGAGGCTTGAAACTCCACGCCAGGTAACTCTTGGAAAAGAGGCCCTGGGTGGCGGCCTCGCTCAGGCCGTAGTCGAAGCGGAAGTGCCTGAAGAAGGGCTGGTAGGTGATGCCCTGGAAGGGATTGGCCAAACCCTGGAGCACATATTCCATGGCGAAGACCACCTTGATGGGGGCCACGCCGAACAGGGTGCGGGCTTTGCGTTCAGCGACCGGGACGGGGGTGGGTTGCTGGGACATGCAGGCTCCACTTTCTTCCAAGGTAGGGTGCCATGGGCGGGGCGGCAATGCGGAGGGCCGCTGGGCAGCTTTGCCCCGGCGGCCCTACCTTGAGGCGCAACCTCAACAAAGGAGCCTGCCATGGCTGAGAAGCTGGACGATATCACCATTGCCTACACGGACCCGGCCACGGGCACAGAACTGGTGAAGGAGCTGGACAAGGCCTTCCTCACCCGGGGCGCCTGGGCCACGGTGCTGTTCCGCTTCCAGGACCGCGCCAAGCCGGACGCTGACTTCAGCCCGGTGAAGTACCGCGTAGTGCGCTACAAGAAGGTGGGCGGCGAGTTCCGCAGCCAGAGCAAGTTCAACATCAGCAGCGCCGACCAGGCCCGTGGCCTGATCGCCATCCTGGAAGAGTGGCTGAAGCAGGAAGCCTAAGTGAAGTGTCCCGGCCCTGAGCCCTCCAGCGTTGGGGACGCGGGGCCGCGCCTGCCTGTGCTCCATGTGGATGAACAGCGCGTGGTCATCCACAAGCCCAGTGGCCTGCACACCCATCCCAGCGCCCTTTCACCCCGGGAGGACAGCGCCGCCCGCTGGCTGGGGCAGCAGTTGGAGGGTGCGGTGCATCCCGTGCACCGCCTGGACCGCGGCGCCTCGGGCTTGCTGCTCTTCGCGCGGGATCCCCGCTCCGCCCAAATCCTTAGCCAGGCCTTCCGCCAGCGGCAAGTGCACAAGGTCTATCTGGCCCTGGTGCGCGGCTGGCTGGAGGCGGACGAAGGCGTGGTGGACCGTCCCCTGAAGGATGGGGATCCTGCCAGTCTCCAGCCCCGCGAGCAGGAGGCTCTCACGCGCTGGCGCGTGCTTGCCCGGGTGGAGGCGCCCTTTTGCGCGGGCCGCGGCGCCCATGCCTTTCCCACCACCCGCCTGTCCCTGGTGGAATGTCGGCCGGAAAGCGGTCGCATGCACCAGATCCGCCGCCACATGAACGGACTGGGTCATCCCTTGCTGGGAGACGGCGAGCACGGGGACCGTCACTTGAACCGCGTGCTGGCCCGGGAGCTGGGGTTGGAGCGGCTGGCTCTGGTGTGCACGCAGTTGGCCTTTCCCGCCCTGGAAACCCTGGACGCCCTGCACCTGGAAACGGGGCTGGATCCGGACTTGTGTCGGGTGCTGGAGCGCCTGGGCATGGACAATCCCACCGCCCATGTCCGCACGCCTTCCTTGTTCCATGGCGTGGTGAAGGATCCGCGCCATGGCTGGCGGGAACGGCGCGCCCGGTTGGACAAGCGAGAGGAAAGGCTGGCGACGCGGGCCCCGGCCGCCGCCGGTGGCAGGGCCTTGCAAGGCTGGGATGGCGACGCGGCGCCCTGCCCGCTGTGCGGACAGGAGGCTCTTCCCTTCCATGAAGACAAGTCCGCGCGCTGGCTGGGATGCCAGCACTGCGGCCTGGTGCATCGGGCGCGGGAGCAGTGGCCCACGCCGGACGAGGCAGCCCTGCGTCTGGCCCGTCATCGCAACAGCGCGGTGGACGAGGGCTACCGTCGCTGGCTGCGGCCCTTTGCGCAGGCCCTTGTCAAGCGCCTTCCCCAGGGTTCCGCCGGCCTGGATGTGGGCAGTGGCCCCGCGCCGGTGCTGGCGCAACTGGTGGAGGACGCGGGACTGCGCTGCGCCCACTGGGATCCGCTCTTTTCGCCCCAACCAAGACAAGCCCCCGTCACGGGCTGGACGTTTGTGACCATGAGCGAGGTCTTCGAGCACCTGTCCGCGCCCCTGGATGAGCTGCGCCGCTGGCGCGACGCGCTGGCGCCCGGCGGCTGGCTGGTGGTGGGCACGGGCTTGTTTGATGAAGACGAGAGCTTTCCTTCGTGGTGGTATGCCCGGGACGCCACCCACCTGGTGTTCGCCCGGCCGCGCAGCTTCGCCTGGCTGGCCACGCAGCTGGAAATGGAGCTGGAACAGGAGGGCCGCTTGATGCTGCTGCACAAAGGAGGACGACCATGATGGTGGAGCGAAGCTTCCAGGTGCGGCTGTCCCACACAGACGCGGCGGGTGTGATTTTCTTTCCGCGTCTGTTGGAAATGGCCCACGAGAGCTGGGAGGACTTCCTGGCGGAGGCAGGCATGCCATTGGGAAAAGCCATGGCCCAGGATGGCCCCATGTGGCCCATTGTGCATTGTGAAGCGGACTACCGCCATCCCATGCGTTTGGGTGATCCTGTGCGCGCCCAACTCTGGCTGGAACGGGAAGGTCGCTCCAGCATCACGCTGGGCCACCGCTTCCTGTCTCCTTCCGGCGAGCTGCTGGCCGAGGCCCGCACAGTGCATGCCGCCATGGATCGCCAACGCGGGGAGTCGGTTCCCCTGACGGAGGGGATGCTGCGTTTGCTGGCAGTGTTGCGGTCCTAGAATTCACTTCTCACTGCAGCCGCTCTCGTGCTGGGATTCACACCTGGACCGCTGTCAGCCCAGCGTTAGCTGGGATCCCTTTTCACCATGGCTTCCCGCTTTCCCGGGAAGCGCAGCTCTGTGAACAGGGGAGGCCTGCCGAAGCTTTCGCGCGGAAGCCACGGAATCATTCTCAGCGCAGCGGTTCTCGCGCTTGGATGAAAAGGAAAGCCCGCCCGGAACTGACATTCGTCGGCGCCGGGCGGGCTATCACATATGGTGTGGTGCCGGTGTGGTGCCGGTGTGGTGCCGGTGTGGTGCCGGTGTGGTGCCGGTGCGGTGCCGGTGTGGTGCCGGTGCGGTGCCGGTGTGGTGCCGGTGTGGTGCCGGTGTGGTGCCGGTGTGGTGCCGGTGCGGTGCCGGTGCGGTGCCGGTGCGGTGCCGGTGTGGTGCCGGTGCGGTGCCGGTGTGGTGCCGGTGTGGTGCCGGTGTGGTGCCGGTGTGGTGCCGGTGTGGTGCCGGTGCCCGTCTACCCACCTAAACAGCATCACCATGCACGAGAGCGCA
>CAIWAD010000017.1 GCA_903910645.1 uncultured bacterium
GCGCCGGATTTCGGAAGCGCCAGCGATCCCGGCGGCAATGGTCTCCACGACAACGGGAACGGCGGCAGCGTGTGGGACTTCTACCACAACAGCAGCGGCGCCATCCAGGCCCGTGGCAACTGGTGGGGAACAGCAGACAGCAGCGTGGTGGAGCTGCATGTCCACGACGACGCCGATGGCGCCTTTGGAGCCGTGCACACCCCACCCTTGCTGGGCGCGGATCCCGGCATCCCCATGCTCTCGCCGGATCTGGGCTGGGCCTACCTGCAGCGGGACGAGGCGCTGCTGCTGCACCCCGCTTCCCGCTTTCGCGGCTCCGCCGGCCTGGTTTTCACCGCGGAAGGGCCAGGGGCCTTCCAGTGGCTGGGAGACAGCCTGCGCTGGACGCCTCCCGCCCAGGGCGACAGCCTGGTGGATCTGGTGCTGTGGGCCCAATCCCCATGGGGCGAACGCCGGGGCGACACCCTGCGCGTGTGGCTGCGCCAGGCGCCCGAGCCGCGTCCCCAGCTGGCCATCGCCCTGGCGGGATCGCTGGCCCGGCTGAACTGGACACCCCTTCCCCAGGCGCTGGGCTACCGTCTGGAAGCCAGCTCCGCCGCCCACTTTCCCGTGGAAAGTCGCTGGACGCTATACGAAGGCGCGGCCACCAGCGCGGATGATCCCGGCGCCCTGGCACGCCCACGCACCTTCTATCGAGTTGTGGCCACGCTGCCCGAGACCCGCGTGCTGCGGCACCCCGGCTTGCGCCACCAAAGCGCCCCACACCTGTGAGCATGAAAAAGGCCCGGCGCAATGCCGGGCCTTTCGCATTCAACACCATTGGAAGTGATCATTCCGGGTAGAGGGCCACCACGCGATAGAGCCGGGTGCCCAGCACGAAACCGTCCACCCATTCCGCCTGCACCGTTTCCCCCAACACCGTCCACTGGCCGTCCAGTCCGGCGCGCTCCACGCGGTAGGAAATGGCCCCAGGGCGCGGCGTCCACACAAGGTGCTGCTGCAGACTGGGCAGGCTTTCGATGCGCAGGTCCGCCACAGGCGACACGATGGTGGAGGGCAAAAGGCCCGTGGTGAAGAGAATGGCCAGACCCGCCTGCACCGTCTGGCAGCCTTCGCCGTATTCGGCACCCGTCTCGGTGGAGGAGATCAAGTACTGCAATCCATCGGTCTGGGCCGCGTTCTCAATGCCCACCGTGACGCTTTCCACATTGTTCACCTCGCCGTACTGGAAGATCATGGCACCATCACCGCTCTGGGTGGGATGCAGCTCAGGATCCAGCAGAATCACCTGGAAGCTCTCGAAGGCCGAGGTGGGATTGAACTGGCGGATATGGTTGTACTCGATGATGAAGCGGCCCTGGGTCGTGTCGTGCCAGGTGGAGATGTTGCCACTCACCGCCTGCTGTGGGCTGTAGTCTTCCCAGGCGGGCGCCAGCATGGCGGACGGGCCGTCCACATTGGGGATGGCCGTGTTGCTGTAGTCCGTGCTGGTGGTGCTTCCCATGGCCACCCAGCCATTGCCGCACACGGAGACCTGTGTGTAGTCCTGTCCGTAAAAGCGGAAGGTGAAGGGCAGGGTCACGGGGAAGGTCTGGTCGTCCAGTGTGAAGGTGAGCGCCGTGCCGGGGCCGCCCTGCTCGGGATCCAGCGTGGTCCAGTCGTAGGACACACGATTCTGGCCCCGCAGGATGAGCTGATGCCCACCCGCCGCCACCGTCAGGCTCTCCATGTCATAATCCCCATCGGCAAGATCGTAGGCGAAATAGCCGTGGCCGTCCGGGCCCATGGCCACTGCCTCGGGCAAGGGGCTGCCCTGGCTGCGCACGGTGATGGCCTGCCCCACGGGAAGGGTGAAGGCGAAGGAACCGTCGATGGGCGTCATCACCGGCTCCACCACCGGCATGCCCGGCCCCGTCACGCTGACGATGGCGCCCTGCATGGGAAGTCCGTCCGCGTCGCGCACCTGGCCAGCCACCTGGGCGCTGGGCACGGCAGCCAGCGTGAAGTTCAGCGTGACGGCGTTGTCCGGCAGCGCCTCCACTGCCTGGGTCTGGGCCTGGTGCCCATAGGCGCTGGCCGACAGGCTGTAGGTGCCAGCGGGCATCATGATGGAATAGGCGCCCAGCTCATCCGTGGTGTCCTGCCTGTCTCCGCCCACTTCACGCACCAGGGCGCCGGCCAGGGGCAAGCCAGCGGGACCACGCACCGTGCCCTCAACCGTGCCATAGCTCGTCATGGCCTCCTGCACGGCGGCGAAGGCGTTCACCAGGCCCCAGCCATAGGTATTGTCCTCACCGGGCGTGCCCAGCGGGGTGGCGGTCTCCATGAGGATGTTCTTGATGGAGGTCACATCCAGGTCCGGGTTGGCGCTGCGCATAAGGCCCACCACGCCGGCCACATGGGGCCCGGCCATGCTGGTGCCGTCCATGTAGACATAGCCAGTGTTGTTGCTGCCGCTGCAGCTGTAGATGTTGGCGCCAGGGGCCACCACCTCGGGCTTCATGGAGTACAGGCCACCGCAGCCGCTGGGTCCGCGACTGGAAAAGGAACTGATGGTGTAGGGCGCCGTGTAGGCCACGCTGCCCACACTGAAACAATTCACCGCCGTGGTGGCCCTGTCGCCTGGGCTGCGCAGGCTGGTGGGCGTGGGGCCCTCGTTTCCAGCGGACCAAGTGACGCACACGCCCGCCGCCTCGCAGTTGTCAATGGCCGTCCACCAGCGACTGTCGCAATCCGTGTAGCCGGAGAACTGCTCGTTCACGCCCCAGCTGTTCTGCACCACATCCGGCACATCCTCCGTGGTGGCGGGATTGTTGTCCGGATCCGCCAGCCACTCGAAGCCCGCGATGACCGCGTTGTCGAAGGCGCTGCCCGTGCCACCGGCGATGACATTGGTGGCGATCCACAGCGCGCCGGGGCAGACGCCGACGCTGTCGCCGGAGGCCAGACCCGTGATGGTGCCCATGGTGTGGCTGCCATGGCCGTTGCCGTCCGTGGGCGTGGTGCTGGCGCCCCACGCGTCCTGCCAGCACTGGCTGGCGGGGGCGATGTTCCCGCGCCACCGGGCACTCAGAGCCTCGTGGTTGCGGTTCACGCCCGTGTCCATGTTGGCCACCAGAGCGCCCTGGCCCGTGATGCCCAGTTCATGCCACACGCGATCCGCCTGCACGGCGGCCACGCCCGGGGCAAGACCGATTTCGCGTTCCGA
>CAIWAD010000018.1 GCA_903910645.1 uncultured bacterium
TCCAAGGGACGCGACGGCTTCAACAACAAATGCAGGCGGTCCAGTTCCACATTGCGCGCCCAGCGCTGGCAGGCGATTTCCACCACTTCATCCACCTGCGCATCCAGGCCCGTGCTTTCAATGTCCAGCACCACATGATGGTTGCCTTCCCACGCGTCCAGCAGGTCGGCGAAGGGGTCGCCCCGGCGCAGAACATCCAGGCGCACCAGATCCGTCAGGGCCAGATGGCTGTCCCGGGCGTGGGGCTGGATGCGCTCCAGGCTGGCGCGCAGATCATCGTGTGGGCCGCCCCAGGCCAGCCAATGGCGCAGGGCGCCCAGATCCTCGCCATTGGCCACAAGCCGCAGAGGCGCCAACAGGGCCTTCACTTCAGGCCGCCGGGCAAGGCGCAGATCCTCCTCCAGCAGCGGGGTCAACCCCTCCCGCTCCAACTCGCTGGCAATCTGCCTGCAAGTGGCTCCGCTGCGCGCCAGCACGGCACCCCCGCCATCCCGTCCGCAGCGTCCCGCAAGATCCCGGCCCACCTGTCGCGCTGCCACGGCGGGCGTGTCCGCCAGGATCCAGCGCACAGGATCGCCCTGGGGAAGGGCGGTCGATGGATTCAGGCGGGTGTGCCGCTCGGGCAGACCGTCCGCCACATGGCCGGCCAAATCCAGGATGGCCCGCGTGCCCCGGTGGTTCGTGCCCAGGGTCAGGGTCAGGGGATCGCCCAATGCGGCGCGGAATGCCTCCAGCAGCCTGGCGGGCTGGGATCCCCGCCAGCCGTAGATGGTCTGGTCCAAGTCACCGAAGAAGGCCAGATTCCCGTGAGCGCTGGTCAGCACCTCCAGCAGGCCCCACTCGGACAGATGCGTGTCCTGCACTTCGTCCACCTGCACCCACCGGTAGCGCACAGCCCAGCGCGCACGCAGCTCCGGCAACTGAGCCAGCAGGGCCCGGGCCTGATGCACCAGCAAGGTGAAATCCAGACAGGCGCTCTGTTTCAACGCCCCCAGATAAGCGCCCAGCCAGGCCTTGTGATCCCCATCCAATCCGTTCAGGGCCTTGGCGGAGATTGCGCCAATGGTGCAGGCTTCCGGATCCAGCGCGGAAAGACGCCGTCCCAGGCGGTGCATAAGGTCCCCCGCCTTCAGATTGGGATCCACGTTGTCTGGTCGCGCCTTCTCCAGCGCCTGCAGGCTGTCCAGCTCGTCAAGGATGCTGAAGTCCCGGGGCAGGCCCGCCTCCGCGCATTCCTCCCTTAGCAGGTGGGCGCAGAAACTGTGGAACGTCATCACGGGGGCCTGGGCGGCCCGTCCTTCCAGCCGGGACACGCGCTCCCGCAATTCACGGGCGGCGCGGTTGGTGAAGGTCAAACTCAAGCAACGCTCCGGCTCCAGGCCATCCTGGATGGCCCTGGCCAGTCGGCGGGCCATCACCCAGGTCTTGCCGCTGCCCACCGGGGCAAGCACCAGCAAGGGGCCACGCTGGGCGGCCACCACGGCCTCCTGCTCTTCGCTAAGCTGAAACTCCACTTCCGACGCCATGCCATGCCTCGCGGGTGATCCCCTGTTCACGCTCTTCCATGTGTTGAATCGCTCTGCCCTGCCGAGGATCGCTGATCCGTCGGCAGATTGGACACAGGCCCAAGGTCGGAATCGTCCGGTCCATCCCGCCAAGGAAAAGGGCCCCCGCAGGGACCCCTTTTGATTGCCTGTGCAGGCAGCCTGTCATGGCCGGGCGTTTCAGCCGGCCTCAGGCTTCGCCGTGGGAGGATTCGGACGGCGCATTCTCACCGGCGCCACCTTTGTCGCCACCCGGACCCCGACGGCGCCCCCGGTTGCGGGCGCGGTGCTTTTTGTCCTCCGCACCCTTGGCAGCGGCGGCGGAATCGCCACCCGCCGCGGACTGACCACCATCCACCGGGGTGGCCTGGGCCGCTGGGGCTTCTTCCGGGCCCTCACGCCTGTCGCGTCCGCCCCGATCTCCCCTGTCGCGCCCGCGATCCCGATCACGGTCCCGATCCCGCTCGCGATCCTTGCGCGGCGCGCGTCCTGGGGCATCCTGGATCTCCTCGAAGCGGATTTTCTCCTCCGGGAGCTTGGGCGGCAGGTGCAGGCTGCGATGGTAGAAGTCGTCCAGGAGCAGGGCCAGGAGGCGCCGCCCTTCGTCATTCTGGGCCAACTCCTCCGCCAGGGGCGTGAAACGGTCAATGCGTTCGTTCATCACGCTGCCCGCATCGCGCATCTGCTCTTCCAGCAACACCGTGGTGCGTTCGCACACTCGCTGGCTGACAGCTTCCAGCTCGGGCAGATCCTTGCGCTGCAAGGCGATGCGGAACTTGCCCTGGATTTCCCGCAGGGGCAGCTCGTCTCGGTAGGTGACCAGGGTTATGCAGCGTCCGCTCTTGCCCGCCCGCGCCGTGCGGCCCGCGCGGTGCACATAGATCTCCAGATCCTGGGGGACATCGTACTGGAACACAATGTCCAGGTCCTGGATGTCAATGCCCCGCGCCGCCACATCCGTGGCGATGAGGAAGCGCACCTTGTGCTGGCGGATCAGGCCCATCACTTTCTCGCGGGCACTCTGGCTAAGGTCGCCGGAGATGCGGTCCACATCGTATCCCGCGTTCTGCAGGAACTGGAAGAGGTATTCCACCTCCGACTTGCGGTTGCAGAAAATGAGCGCGTTGGACGGGTTCTCCATCTCCAGGATGCGCACCAGGCTGCGATCCTTGTCCATGGGCTCCACCACATAGTACTCGTGGCTAAGGGTCTCCACGCCCACATTGTCGCCGCTCAGGGAAAGGAATTGCGGATGGTGCAGGAACTCCTTTGAGAGGTTCAGCACCGCACGGGGCATGGTGGCGCTGAACATCATGCTCTGTCGCTTCACCGGCAGCCAGCGGCGCACTTTGCGCATGGCCGGATAGAAGCCCATGGAGAGCATCTCGTCGGCCTCGTCCAGCACCAGATGGCGCACATGGCCGGCGCTGAATGTGCCGCGATCCAAATGATCCAGTACGCGGCCCGGCGTGCCAATCACAATCTGCGCCTTGTTCTCCAGGTCCTTCAACTGCTTGCCGTAGGCCACGCCGCCGTAAAGGAGGGCGTGGCGCACGCTAAGGCCCTCTGTCAGGCGCAGCAGCTCCGCATGCACCTGGATGGCCAGCTCACGGGTGGGGACCAGCACCAGGGCCTGGCATTCGGCCAGACTTTCATCCAGCCCCAACAGCAAGGGAAGAAGAAAAGCGCCGGTCTTGCCGCTGCCGGTTTTGCTCTGCACAATCAGGTCGCTTCCGGTGCGGATAAGCGGAAGGGCCCGTGCCTGCACTTCCATGGGCTTCTGCCAGCCCAGGGCCGCTACGCGCTGGCGGTAACGCTCCGGCAAATCATCGAAAGAGAAAAGCACTTCCTCTTCCACAAGGGTCTCGTCTCCCTGGCCTTCAGGGGACGACGGGGTCTGTGCAGGTGATTCGGGGTTGGCCTCAACGGCCTCGGGATCCAGCATGTCGCACTCGCATTGGGCTTCGCGCCTTCGCCCGCCTAGTGGCGCTGGGCACACCACAATGGGAGGGTGGCTTGCGGCGGAGGGCAGGAGATGGCCGAAGGATTGCCCGCCAAACGCATTCGGACTCGCTTCTCGAAGGAGGGTCCACCGGCGGGATGTCCAACTATAGCAAAGAGAACGCTCCGCCCTTCAGCTTTCCCGCAGCATTATTTGTGAATTTTTCAACATCCCTTATCTTGGGCGGGCCGATGGGGGGGCAGGATCCCCCTTTGCCGAGCACAAGGAGAGCACCCATGGCACACATATTGATCGTGGACGACGACCTGGACATTGTGGAGGCCGGTCGCGTCATGCTGGAAATGGACGGGCACAAAGTGGACGCCGCCCACAACTACCAGGAGGGGCTGGACGCCGCGCTTGGCCTGAAGCCCGACCTGCTGATCCTGGATGTGATGATGGACGAACCGGATGACGGCTTCGCCCTGGCCCAGGCCCTGCGAGGGCGCGGGGTGAAAACGCCCATCATCATGCTCACCAGTGTCAGTCGCGTCAGCGGTTTGACTTTCGGCGTGGATGAGGACCTGCTGCCCGTGAATGATTTCGTGCAGAAGCCCGTGGATCCCCAGGTGCTGCAGGAGAAAGTGCGCGCCCTGCTGAGCTGACCCTTCCCTTTCCTCCCCGGGCCCAGACCCGAGGTGGATCCTTTCTGACGATCACCGGACCCGGCCCCGCGCCGGGTCCGGTCATTTGTGAAGCGGCCCACCGAATTCGCGCATCCTACCTTGGGGCCATGTCCCCAATTGGCCGACCCGACATCCAGCGGCAATGGAAGGCCCTGCACCAGGAGGGCTTGTTGCTGCCCTGCGCCGGAGACCTGCTCTGCCGGGCACTTGAGCGCGAAGCGGGGCTCCCGCTCTCCAAGTGTCAGGACACACTTCTGCGGGAGCAACTGGCCCGGCGCTGCGGCGAGCCGCCCCAGAACCCAATTGCCATGCCCGCGCTGGAGCACATGCTGCCGGAGCCGGACCCCGGCTCCACGGGCGAACTCCTGCTGGATCTGCTGGCGAAGCTGGATCCCGGCGCCGGCAAGCGCGGGCAGGTGTTCACGCCCTGGACCGTGGCCATGCGGCTGGCGGATCTGCTGGAGCCTTCCCCGGGGCAGCGCTGGCTGGATCCTGCCGCCGGCACGGGCATCCTGCTGCGCGCTGCAAGGGCCCACGGCGCAGAAAGTCGGCTCTGCCAGGCCCTGGAGCCGGACGCCCTCTTCCGCGAGGTGGGACGATTGCTTGGTCCTTCATCTTCCTGGCACGGGGGAGATGCCCTGTCTCCCTGGGAGGAGATGCCCACGGACTGGCGCGGGCACTTTCAACGCGTCATCCTGAACCCGCCCTACCGCAACGGCGTGGAGGCGCGGGATCCCCAATGGGTGGCGTGGCGCCAGGAATTGCGCGCGCGGTTTTCCACCACCCAGGGGCCTTTCGACCTTTACATCCCATTCGTTGAACGCGCTCTGGAATTGCTTGAACCCGGCGGGCGACTGGGCCTGCTCATGCCCATGGCCTGGCTGGCCAGCGCCAATGGAAGCCGATTGCGCCTGCTGCTGGGCGACCAGCACCGGCTGCTGCGCCTGCAGCACGCCCCGGGTGTGCGGCTTTTCCCCCGGGCAGACCTGGACGCCATGCTGCTGGTGGTGGAAGCCCACTGCCCCGCCGAGAAAGGCGAGGCGGATCTGGTGGTGGAGGAACTGGACCGCCATCTGGAAGTGGTGAAGGAGCTGCGCTGGCCACAACAGGCGGTACGCACTCTGGCCAGGAAGGGCTGGGGCCCACTGTTGTGGCCGCCCGGCGAGCTTTGCCGCGCCAACACTGCCGCCCTGGGCGAAAGCCATGGGATTAGTGCCTCGCTAAGTGCGGACGAGTACTACCGGCTGACGGTGCGGGAGGAGGATGCGCCACGGAAAGGCGAGCTGCGCCTTTACAGCTCCGGCGCCATTGAACCCTTCCGCAGCACCTGGGAAGTGGCCGCCGTGCGCTTCCGCGGCCAGACCCTGAAGCGCCCGGTGGTGTGCATGGAGGGGCTTTCCCCCTCCCGCCGTGACCAGGTGGAGCGGCCCCGCGTGCTCATTGCCAACCTGAGCCGAAAACTGGAGGCCCTGGCCGCCCAGCCGGGACAAGCCCTGGGCGTGGTGAATGTGATCCAGGTCTTCTGCGCGGACATGACCCAGGCCCACGCCCTGGCAGCCTGGCTGAATTCCGCGCCGTTGCGCCGCTGGACCACTGTGTGGCTGGATCCCTTGCGCCTGCACACCCAGCTGGCCTTGACCCGGGATGTGGTGTCCCGCTTGCCTGGGCTTCCCGCTTCTCCCGAAAGCGTGGCGGAACTTGCCCGGCTGGGAGAGGCCCTGGCCAGGGCGTGGCAAGGGGGAAGCGCCGATCTCGAGGCGTCCGCGCAGCTGCAGGAGCGCCTGGACGCCCTGGCAGCGCGTCACTTTTCATGTGAAAACCAATGATTTGGATATTTTTGTCCGATTTTGCTCTTTTCATCCCATCGTCGAGTGGTAGTTAAGGAGAACGACCGTGAGCGCCTTCCTGGGGCCCATCCACCACATCATGTACGGCCGCATCCAGCTGGCCGCCGCCCGCCAGCAGGATCTGCTGGATTTCGTCCAGCAGCGCTTGAGTCCGGGCCAGGGTGAAAGCCTGCAAGCCGCCTGGACACTTCGCCATGCATTGCCCGCGGGCGAGCTGGAAGAGCTCATTGGCGATTTCCCCATCCACGGCTGGCTGCAGCGCCAACTGGAGGCGCAGCTGGAGTCCGAGGCCCAATTGTGGGCCCTTCTGGCGGATCGCCCGGAGCGTTTGCGCATGGTGGCCACCCATCTGCGGCAACATGGCCTGCGCTTGGGCGAGGCCCTGCTCAGTGAGGATGGCGGGCGCGCCACGGATGCGCGCCGCTGGCTGCAGGCGGTGGACTTCTCACTGCTGGAAGGCATGCCATGCGACCATCTGTCCCAGGTGGTGGCGGCAGGCGAGAAGGCCTACATCGTGCGCCGGGACATCCTGGCCCATGGCCGCCACTGGACGCGTGCCGGACTGGCGGAGGACACCGCCCTTCAGCTGCACAACGCCTGGATGGAGGGTCTGATGGATGCCCTCCCCAGCGCCCGCTTCACCCGCAGCGAAATCAGCGTGGACGGCCAGCGTCTCTTCGATGACCGCCTGAGCCTTGCGCGCACGGAGGCCTGATTGGATCGCGACACCAAATCCTTCATCGTCGCCAGCCTGTGCTGGCTGGCCCTGGGCGCGGCCTTGGGCGTGGCGCTGACACTGAACCTTGGCAACTACGCCCAGTTCCGGTTCGCCCACATGCATCTCTTGCTGCTGGGGTTCATGGCCATGATGGTCTATGGCGTGGGCTACTTCATCCTGCCCCGTTTCAACGGCGTGTCCCTGCGTTGGCCGAAACTGCTGGCTCCCCACTTCTGGATTTCCAACCTGGGCCTGGTGGGATTGGTGTTCGGCGCGGTGGAGTTCCGACCGCTCTTCGCCGTGCTCAATTTCAGCGGCGTCCTGCTCTTCGTGGTGAATCTGGTGGCCACGCTGACGGGTGCGCCCAGTGTGCAGGAGCGCGTGGCGGAGAAAGCATCTCAGGCGCCCGTGGCGGCGCCCCGACCCATCCCTGCCACCCCGGAGCCTGCCACCAGGGGAAGCGGGGAAAGGGCGCTGAGCGGAACAGAGATCATTGGAGATGTGCTGTCCAGCCATCCCGGCAGTGAAGAGGTCTTCCGCCTGTTCTTCGGCGATGGTTGCTTCAGCTGTCCCGGCCAGGCCACGGAAACCCTGACCCAGGCGGCCGCCATGCACAACATCGATGTGGACCTGCTGCTGGACGCCCTGCGCGAGCGCATCGCCCGGGGCTGATCACACCGCTTCGTGACGGGGGAAGATCACCGTCAGGCGCGTGCCTTCGCCAGGCTTGCTCACGCAGACCAGTCCAGCGCGATGCAGGCGGGCAATGCCGCTTACGGCCGCCAAGCCCAGGCCGCGCCCGGTGAATCGCGTGGTGAAGAAGGGATCAAAGGCCCGCTCCAGCACCTCGGCGCTCATGCCCTCGCCTTCGTCCACAATCTCCAGGAAGGGATTTCCTGCCGCATCGGGAAGAAGGGAGAGTTGGGCCGAGGCCACCTGCTCCGCCGTGAAACGCCGCAGTCCGGCGTGCAGAGAGATGCGATCCTCACTCCCGGGGGATGCTTCACGGGCATTGTCCACCACATGATCCAGCAACTGGCGCAGCAGATCCGCATTGCCCAACAGTCGTCCGCTGGTGGGCTCGCCTTCCAGCCGCAGGTTGGGGCAGAAGAGCCCGTCACGACGCCGGGCGCTCACATAAGCCTGGACCAAAGGCCCGGCCAGCACGGGCTGGCGCTCGCGGCCGCCTTCCCCCGTGTAGAGAAGCATCAGGCGCCCCAGGCTGGCGGCGCGGCCGGTCATGGCCAGACATTCCCGCACATCATCCAGGGGAATGCGCCCCGCCTCCGCCTCCATCTTTGCCAACTCCAGCCCACCCACCAGGCCGGAGAGCATGTTGTTCACATGGTGCGCCACGCTGCCCGCCATGGTGCGCAGGCCATCCTGCCGCACGCGTTCGGACTCTGCCAATTGCCGCTCCATTTCACGCTGGCGCTGGCTGGTGCTCAAATCCAGGATGATGCCGTCCAGAATCCAGTCCCCCGTGCGACTGTCCAGATGGCCGCGCCCTTGCTCCCGCACAGGGCGTGAACCGCCGTCGGCATGCAACACGCGGTACTCGATGTCCCAGGTGCGGTCGCCGGCCAGCCCTTCCTCCACGCCCATGCGCACCAACTCACGATCCTCCGGGTGGATCACCGACTCGTAGTCAATGGCCAGATTCCCGATGAAATCCTGGGGAGGCCGCCCGGTAAGGTCCAGAACCGCGCTGGACATGTATTCCATGGTCCAGGACTCATCATTTCGGCAGCGGTACACCAGCGCGGGATTGCGCTCCGCCACCAGTTCGAAGCGGGAACGCTCCGCGTAGAGATCCAGCAAGGCCTGCTTAACCACTCGCGCCAGCCGACCGATCTCGTCCGCGCCCTCTTCGCTGATTTTGCGCGCCCCGATCTCATGCTTGGCGTGCTGAACTTCAACACTCAATTGGTGCAGGGGCCGCAGCACCGAGATGTGGATGATTCCCACCAGACTGACGCACAAGGAAAGGAGGAGGATCAAGCGGAAATGGGTGAAGTGCGCGGTTAGGCGGGACAGGAAGAGATCCATTGGGCCGTGGTCCATTTGGATCAGCAAATGGGCGGGAAGGGAAATGCCCGAATTCACCAGATCGCGTGACAACTGGGCATGGCTGGCCACCACAATGCCATCGTCACGGGCCACTCCATCTGCACCCGGCAGTTGCCCATCCGTCTCGGGCCATCGAGCCAGCAGGCCTTTCAAGGGCAAACCGCGATCCATCAGGCGGTTGGAGGCCACAACCCTGGCCGGTGATCCACAAACCAGCCACACGCCTTTCAATTCCCGGTCCGCCCCGGCCGCACACAGGAAGCGCTCCAGCTCGTCAAGACGGGTCAGGTTCTCCACTCCATAGGTCATGGTCTGCACTTTGCCCCGGCCCTGAAGGCGAAGTTCGCCCTCCATGTCCGAGCGCACACGGTGCTGCAATAGCAGGGATCCTGCCGTTACGGCAATGGCGACAAGCAGCAGGGTGGGCAGAAAGACCTTCAAGGCCAGGCTGCTTCGCCAGAATCTCAACCACTTATCTGCCACCGGCCGCCTCACGCGCGAGACGGGAATCCACAGCGTCTCCTGGCGAAGGCAAGGCCCCGTTGAGGAAGCCCTGTTCCGCCAAAAGGTCATGGACATAATCCAGGCTGGCAGGCACTTCCTTTTCCAGCAAGTTGGGCTGGCTGGCCTGATCGTGCAGCTTGATCCCGTTGAAAGTATGACGGAACTCGCCCAGGGAAATCCCTTCCCAATGCGCCATCAATGAATCAGCCCAGTCTGGTCGCTGCTCGCGCAGGATCTTGGCCTTGTGGAAGGCCACCAGAAGCTGGCGGAGCACTTCCGGCCGCTCCTTCAACATGCCACGCTCCACCACCAACACATCAAAAAGCGGCTGAGCCAGTCGCGCACTGTCATACAAGATTTTCAGGCCCCCTTGACGCATGAGTGCGGTGGAAAAGGGGGGAAAACAGATCACGGCATCCAGTCCATTTTCGGAAAGAGGCCCTTGATCCAACTGGAGATGGAAGGGCACGCGAAGCACATCACCTGGCGAAAGACCGCCTGCGTCCAGGGCTCCGGCTAACAGGACCTCGCCCACAGTCCCTGCTTCCACTCCAATGCGCAGCCCGCGCAAACCCGCCGAACCATCCAGGGAATCGGGGCCCAGCACAACATCCGCCCCCACGCTGGTGTCGATGACGCCGATGATCACGGGGTCCCGCCCGCCCTTGTCCACGATCTGCAGATATTCGCCCACTGTGCAGGTCAGGGCATCCACTTGCCCCAGCTGGTACGACTGCAACAGGTCCACGGGGGTGAAGAGATCCACGACCTGCACCTCGGCGGGCAGGAGTCCGGCTTCAGGATGGCTTGCCAGGCGGAAGAACTCATAGGGGGGCCATTGGCTTATTCCCAGGCGAAGCGGGGCCTCATCAGGTTTGGCGCAAGCAAAAGTCAATCCTGAAAGGACGATCAGCAATGGGTGGAGGGGCCATCTCATGGGTATACCTCTGCGCTGTGTGGGCAGGCTCTGCTTCCATCGGCCGCCAGGGGATTGATCTTGAGCCAAGAATGGGGTCGGCCGGTTCTCCAGGCAGGATCCCAAGCCACGACGGCTTCACTCCAGGGCCTTCCTGCCCTATATTGTGGGTCTTTGCAAGGACAAGTTTTCCATGAGCGCACGCACCATCGTCATCGCCTTGGGTGGCAATGCCATCAGCACCCGATCCAGCGATACCATCTACGACGAGTTCGCCAATACCCGCACCTCGCTGCAGGCTCTGAAGCCCCTTTTCGATGCTGGTCTGCGTCTGGTGATCACCCACGGAAACGGGCCCCAGGTAGGCAAGCTGCTGCGACGCGTGGAGCTTACCCTGAATGTGGTGCCGGAAACGCCCCTGGGCGTCCTGGTGGCGGACACCCAGGGAAGCATTGGCTACATGATCGAGCAAAGCCTGCAGAACTGGTTGCAAGACAATACGATCGACCGCCAGGTGGCCACCCTCCTCACCCAGGTGCTGGTGGATCCAAAGGATCCCGCCCTGCTGGAGCCCACCAAGTATGTGGGCCAGTTCTTCACCCTGGAGGAAGCCATGCAGTTCCGCCAGGACCATGGCTGGACCCTGCGCGAGGATTCCGGTCGAGGCTGGCGGCGGGTGGTTGGAAGTCCGAAGCCATTGGAAATCATCAATATCCAGGTCTTGCGGCGCTTGGTGGAGGCCGGTGTGATCGTCATTGCCGGTGGCGGCGGTGGCATCCCCTGCTACCTGGACGAACACGGCCATCTGGAGGGTGTGGACGCCGTGATTGACAAGGATCGTTGCTCCGCTCTTATGGCGAACCAATTGGGAGCCAAGGAGTTGATGATCCTTACCGGCGTGCCCCGCGTTTCAGTGGATTTCGGCAAGTCCAGCCAGCGCGAGCTGGACCATTTGACCGTGATGGAAGCACGGCGCGGCTTGGCGGAGGGGCAGTTTCCCGCTGGCAGCATGGGGCCGAAAATCGAATCCGCCATCCAGTTCATCGAAGGTGGCGGTGAACGCTGCATCATCACCGATTTCAGTGGGGTGGCCGAAGCGCTGGAAGGTGGCGGCGGCACCTGGATCACGCGGTAGAGCCTCCGCCAACAGTCCTTTTCTAGTCTCGTTCTCGTGAATCGAAAAGGAGATCTGCAGCGGGCAAGAGGGCTTTCCCTGGGGTTCGACCCCGAACACCAGTGGGTTGCGGCGCGGCGGTGCCGGTGTGGTGCCGGTGCGGTGCCGGTGTGGTGCCGGTGCGGTGCCGGTGTGGTGCCGGTGTGGTGCCGGTGTGGTGCCGGTGTGGTGCCGGTGTGGTGCCGGTGCCCGTCTACCCACCTAAACAGCATCACCATGCACGAGAGCGCA
>CAIWAD010000019.1 GCA_903910645.1 uncultured bacterium
AGGCCCAGGCCTGAGGAGTGGGGCCGCCTGTGCTGGCGGGCCTCCACTTGGCAGAACTTGTCGAAGACCTTCTCCAGATGGCTGGCGGGGATTCCCGGGCCGTTGTCGCACACCTCTACGCGGGGTCCATCCGTCCCCTTCAGCAGCCGGATGACCACACGACCCCGCTCCGCATCCGTGTATTTGATGGCGTTTCCCACCAGGTTCTGCAGCACGCGCAGCAGCAACTGGCGATCCGCCACCAAAGGGGGCATGTCCTCCGCGGATTCCAGCAGAAGGTGCCGCCCGACACGCAAGGGCTCTGCCTGCTCCAATGCCTCCCGCGCCAGGGCCACCAGATCAACAGCCTCCAGCACAGGATCCAGCCGGCCCTCCTCCATACGGCTTACATCCAACAAGCTGCTCACCATGTGCATGAGGTTGCGCACGGCAAGCGTGGAATGGACCAGATAGTCCCGCACCCGATCCTGCGGCTGGTGCATAAGGGCAAGGTCCAGGTTGCCCAACAGGGCCGTCAATGGGGAGCGCATGTCGTGCACCACCATGTGCACCAGGGAGTCCCGCATCTGCTCCAACTCCTGGAGCTTCTGATAACTGTCCCTAAGCTCCCGGCGCTGGCGCCTCAGGTCCAGGTGGGTTTTGACCCGGGCATTCACCTCGTCGAAATGGAAGGGCTTGGTGACGAAATCCACGCCACCAGCCTGAAAAGCCCGCACTTTGTCCGTGGTTTCTGTAAGGGCGCTGATGAAGAGCACGGGAATATCCCGGAGCCCCTCATCGGCCTTCAGTTGATCACAAACCTCGAAGCCGTCCATATCCGGCATGGTGATGTCCAGCAGGATGAGGTCCGGAGCTTGTCGGCGCGCTGCCGCAATGGCCATGCGTCCGCCGGGGAAGGCCAGCACGCGGTAACCCCTGGATTGCAGCATCTCCTGGAGAAGCTTCAGGTTGGCCGGGGTGTCGTCCACCACCATGATGGTGGCGGCAGCTCTCGATTCAGGTGTCATGGCCTGGCTCCCCCCTCACCGCCCTCATTGCCGTCCTCCAGGCCATGGCGCCGGGATTCTTCCGCGAAGCGGATCTCCGCCGCCAAAAAGGCCTCCACCACCCTTGGGTCGAAAAGCTTGCCACTGCCGGCGCGGATGGTCTCGACACATTGCTTGTGGGAAAAGGGCTCCTTGTACGGTCGGCGCGAGCGCATGGCGTCGTATGTGTCCGCCACCGCCATGATGCGGGCCGCCAGCGGAATTGCCTCAGCTGTCAAGCCTTGAGGATAGCCGCTGCCATCCCAGCGTTCGTGGTGGGAGCGGGCAATGTGGATGCCCTCCCGGATGAAGGCATTGCCGGGATGCTGGCGATGAACCTCCTCCAGGGTGCGCGCGCCAATCTCCGTGTGGGCGCTCATGACAAGGCGCTCTTCCGCCGTCAAATGGCCTTGCTTCAAAAGGATGGTGTCCGGAATGCCCACTTTGCCGATGTCGTGGAGCGGCGCGGCCTGCAGCACGCTTTCCACGAAAGGGGCGTCCATTTCATCGGCGTAGGAGCCATATGCCTGCATGGCGTCCACCAGCAGGGCGCACCACACCTGGGTGCGCTCAATATGGCCGCCCGTGGTGTCGTCCCGGGATTCCGTCAGCTTGGCCAGGGCGAAAATGGTGGCCTGGCGCGAATCCGCGATTTCCCGCACCTGCTCGCCCACTTTCTCCGCCAGTTGGTGGTTGTGGCTCTCCAGCTCCTCCTGCAGGAGTGCAAGGCGCAGATGCGTGCCCACACGGGCCTGAAGCTCCTCGAACTGGAAGGGCTTGGTCACATAGTCCACGCCACCCACTTCAAAGCCCTTGATCTTGTCCGCCACATCTGTGAGCGCGCTGATGAACAGCACGGGGATGTCGCGCAAATCCGCGTCAAGCTTCAGTTGGCGGCATACTTCAAAGCCATCCATCTCCGGCATGGTGATGTCCAGCAGGATCAGGTTGGGAATGTTGCGGCGGGCGGCGTTCAACGCCATGCGTCCGGATGGGAAGGCCAAAACCCGGAGTCCCAGGTTTTGCAGCATGTGTTCAAGCAGCCGCAGATTGGCGGGCGTATCGTCCACCACCATGATGGTGGCGGAAGCGGCGTCCCTGGACAGATTCACTCTTCCTCCTTGATGCGGGCCAGACCATGGCCCTTCCACATTCCAGCGCCCCCCGCGAGTAGCGCTGACTTCCCTTGCGGTCCGATCCCACGCTAAGCGCTTGCCGACAAACTGGCCTCCAGGGCCTCGTAGTCGTAGCGCTCCACCATGCGCAGCAGGGCGTCCGCGCCATCGCGATCCACGGGCTCCCAATGCCTGATGAGTTCCTTCATGCGCTGCATGTCGCCCGCCTGCACGGCCTCCAGCATGTGCACCCTTGTCTCTTCATCCATTCTGGCGGACAAGGGGATGCAGGGGGCTTCACTGACGACCAGGCTGGATGCCGGCAAGGCCGCGGGGTTCTGGGGATCCACCACCAGGTAACGCAGTCCCAGGCCACGGCCAAGCACCCCCACCAGTTCCTCCTGGCGGAATGGTTTGCGCAGGAAAGCGTCCACCCCTGTGGCCATCACCTGCTTGCGGGCATCGTCGAAGGCACTGGCAGTGACCGCCATGATGAAGACCTTGCGCCCGCTATCGGTGGCCCGGATGAGTCGGGTGGCCTCGTAGCCATCCATCACCGGCATGCGCATGTCCATGAGCACGGCGTGGGGCGACCACTTGTTGAAGAGTTCCAGCGCTTCGCGGCCGTTTTTTGCCTCCGCCACATCAAAACCCATGGGCTGCAGCAGCTCGCAGAGCAGGACGCGATTGTCCACCTCGTCATCCACCACCAGCACGCGCACAGGGCCGCCCGTGGGATCCAGTCCAAGAATGCGCACGCTTTCCACCAGGGATTTGAGTGGCTCGGCGGAGAGTTCAATCCGCACCTTGCAGGTGAAACAGGACCCCTGGCCTGGTTCGCTGCGCACTTCGATGCCACCATCCATCAGGCCGGCGAGCTTGGCGCTGATGGCCAAACCCAGGCCCGTGCCGCCGGTGCGCTCTCCCGTGCTTCCCTGTTGGAACACAGTGAAGAGGCTATCCTGCTCCGCCAGGGGAATGCCCGCCCCTGTGTCGCTGATCTGGAACACCAGGTGAATGGGTCCTTCCTGCGCCTCCGGGGACAATGCGGAGACGCGCAATTCCACTCGTCCACGCTCGGTGAATTTGATGGCGTTGCCCAGGAGATTCACCAGGATCTGGCGAAGTTTGCCCTCGTCCGCCATCACATGGGCCGGCAGGCCGGCCTCCCGTTCCAACGACAACTCCAAACCCTTGCTCTCCGCCCTGCCGCCAAAGGTGGTGACAAGGTCGTCCAGAAAGTCCCCCAGATGCAGGGGGGCGGGACGCAGCACCAGCCGCCCGGCTTCGATCTTGGACATGTCCAGTACATCGTCGATGAGGCGCAAGAGGTGCACGCCGCTGCGTGCGATGGTCTCCAGGTGGGTGGCCTGGAAGGGAGACAGGGCGGGATCCCGCTGAAGGATCTGGGTGAAGCCCAGAATGGCGTTCATGGGCGTGCGGATCTCGTGGCTCATGTTGGCCAGGAACAGGCTTTTGGTGCGGTTCGCAGCCTCGGCGGCGCTGGCCTGGGTGTGGGCCTCCTCAGTGGCCAGGCGTGTGGCCCGCTGCTGCTCCACATTGCGGATGGTCAGGCCGATGTTGTCCGCCATGAATCGAAGCAGAAGCTGATCCTCGCTGCTCCACGCCCGGGCCAGACGCACGGAGTCGAACCCAATGAAGCCCATGGGCTTGTTGCCGGTGGCAATGGGCACCACCACCAGGGACTGGACTCCCTGTGGTTCCAGAATCTGCCGCTCCGCCTCCCATTCGGGGGATAGCTCCGCCACGCAGGGGATGTAAACCATGCGATGGTGCAGCAGGCTGTCCATCCAGGCTGGAAAGATCTCCGTGGGCAGTCCCTGCAGGTTCTCCTTCTCCGGCTGCACACCCGGCGCACACCATTCATGTGTGTTGCTCATGATGGAAGTGCCGTCGCTGTAGCGGAAAAGGTAGGCGCGGTCCACACCGGAAAAAGCGCCAATCTGCCCCAGCGCGTCCACCAGCAAGGCGTCCACCGTTTCCTCCGTGGCCAGCAGGAAGGTGGATGAGATGCGAACCAGGAGATCCTCGAAGGCGATACGCCGGCGCAAATCCTGCTCGTGCAAGAGCTCATCGGTGATGTCGCGGAATATGCCGAAGGCGCCCACGGTGGCGCCAGTCACATCCTGCCTGGAGCTTGTGGTCACCAACAGCGTGCGCTCCACCCCGTCCCCCCGCTTGATGGCCAGGGTGTAGGATGTGGCTTCCCCCTCCTTGCGGCTGCCGGCGGTGGTGGCAACCTGCTCCCACTGGTCCCGGGTGATGAATTCCCCCAGGCTGTGTCCTTCAAGGCCCTCAGGCACACCAAAGAGCGCGTCCGCGGCGCGATTGGCAAAGATGAAGCGGTCGTCCGCATCCACGATGCCGATGCCTTCGCCCGTGTTCTCCACCAAGGCCCGATAGCGGGCTTCGCTTTCCTGAAGGCCCGACTCCACCCTGGCCCTCTCGTCCACTTCCCGGCGCAAGGCCAGGTTGGCGAGGTCCAGCTCCTGCACGCGCTGTTCAACCCGGCGTTCCAGTTCGAGCCTCAGCGTCAAGGCCTCCTGCTCGGCCCTGCGCCTGCGCAGGGCCTGCATGAGCACCTTTTCAAGACTTGTGCTGGTGACCCGCTCAATCGGCAGGCAGTCCTGGGCTCCCTCGCGCACCAGACGCAGGGCTCCAGCCTCATCCACCTGCTGATCCATCACGATGAGGATGGGCGCCTCCTGCCCGGCAACCATGCGGGAGCAGGCTTGCACCGAGTCCTCCACCAGCAGGCGGCGACATACCAGCACCACATCCATCTCGCCCAGGGCGCACATGTCATGGGC
>CAIWAD010000020.1 GCA_903910645.1 uncultured bacterium
CGCCCTGATGGGATCCAACATGCAGCGTCAGGCCGTGCCGCTGGTGCAGCCGGAGGCGCCGGTGGTGGGCACGGGCATGGAGCGCAAGGCCGCCGTGGACAGCCGCGCCGTGGTGACGGCGGATGTGGCGGGCGTTGTCACCTTCGTCAGCGCCGACCGCATTGAAGTGACCCCCAGCCACAAGGCCCGGGTGGCCAGCCGCCTGGCCCAGCGCACGCGCGTCTATCCGCTGTTGAAGTTCGTCCGTTCCAACCAGGACACGTGCGTGAACCAGAAGCCCCTGGTGAACCTGGGCGACAAGGTGAAGAAAGGCGACATCCTGGCGGACGGTTGCGCCACCGAGCGGGGCGATCTGGCCCTGGGCCGCAATGTGCTGGTGGCCTTCATGCCCTGGAATGGCTACAACTTTGAAGACTCCATCATCCTGAGCGAAAAGATGGTGGCCAACGATGTCTTCACCTCCATCCACATCACCGAGGAAGTGCTGGAGGTGCGGGAAACAAAGCGCGGCGAAGAGGAGCTCACCAACGAGATCCCCAATGTCAGCGAAGAGGCCACCCGCGACCTGGACGAGAACGGCATCATCCGCGTGGGCGCCAAGGTGCTGCCCGGCTCCATCATCATCGGCAAGGTGACGCCCAAGGGCGAAATGGAGTCCAGCCCGGAAGACAAGCTGCTCAAGGCCATTTTCGGTGACAAGGCCGGCGATGTGAAGGATGCGTCAAAGGTCGTGGGACCCGGCGGCAAGGGTGTGATCATTGACACCAAGCTCTTCAGCCGCAAGAAGAAGGATCCCAAGGCCAAACGCAACGAGAAGAAGTTGATGGAGGATGTGGAGGGTCAGCTGAAGGACGAGCTGCAGGTGCTGCGCAATGCCCTGGAGGCCGACCTGAAGGACCTGTTGGTGGGCCAGGTGGCGGGCGAGATCCGCGACCACGCCACCGGCAAGCTGCGCCTGAAGCCCGGCACCAGCATCACCGAGAAGCACATCCTGAAGCTGGACCTGGACGACCTTGACACGGGAGCGTGGACGGACGACGAGCAGATCAATGCCGAGATCGAGTCCATGATCAACAACTACAAGGTCCAGAAGGAGATCGTGCAGACCGAGGCGCGCAACAGGCGCCACAAGATCGAGGTGGGCGACGAGCTGCCCCCCGGCATTGTGCAGATCGCCAAGGTCTACATCGCCCAGAAGCGCAAGATCCAGATCGGTGACAAGATGGCCGGACGCCACGGCAACAAGGGCGTGGTGGGCAAGATTGTGCCGGTGGAGGACATGCCCTACCTGGCCAACGGCCAGCCCGTGGACATTGTGCTCAATCCCCTGGGCGTGCCCAGCCGCATGAACCTGGGCCAGGTCTTCGAGACCGCACTGGGTTGGGCCGGCCGCCAGATGGGTCGCCACTATGCCACCCCGGTCTTCGACGGTGCCACACTTGAGGATGTGCAGGCCCAGCTGCAGGAGGCGGGCTTGCCGGACAGCGGCAAGGTCCAGCTTTACGACGGCAAGACCGGCGCGCCCTTCGACCAGCCCGTCACCGTGGGCATCATTTACATGATCAAGCTCAACCACTTGGTGGATGACAAGATCCATGCCCGCAGCATTGGCCCCTACAGCCTCATCACCCAACAGCCGCTGGGCGGCAAGGCCCAGTTTGGTGGCCAGCGCTTCGGCGAAATGGAAGTCTGGGCCCTGGAGGCCTATGGCGCGGCCAACATCCTGCAGGAGATCCTGACGGTGAAGTCGGACGATGTGCAGGGCCGCACCGCCACCTACGAGGCCGTCGTGAAGGGAATGAACCTGCCCCAGCCGGGGGTGCCCGAGTCCTTCAACGTGCTCATCCATGAGCTGAAGGGCCTGGGCCTGAACATTCCCGAGTTTGCCAAGACCCAGTTCTTCTTCTAGGGAAGGGAGGACATCTTGATTCAGCAGGAAGTCGCCCGCAAGGAGCACCTGACCATCACGCTCTCGAGCCCGGACATGATCATGGCCGAGTCCCGGGGCGAGGTGACCAAGCCGGAGACCATCAACTACCGCTCCTACAAGCCGGAGAAGGACGGACTCTTCTGTGAGAAGATCTTCGGGCCGGTGAAGGACTGGGAATGCCATTGCGGGAAGTACAAGGGCCGCCGTTACAAGGGCATCGTGTGCGACCGCTGTGGCGTGGAAATCACCAAGAAGGAAGTGCGCAGGGAGCGCATGGGCCACATCACCCTGGCCGTGCCCATTGTGCACATCTGGTTCTTCCGCAGCCTGCCCTCCAAAATCGGCTACTTCCTGGGCATGACGGTGAAGGACCTGGAGAAGGTCATCTACTACGAGAGCTTTGCCGTGGTGCAGCCGGGCGTATCCGGCTGGCGTCGCGCCCAGGCCGTCACCGAAACCGCCCTGGAAGAGTTCCACAAGGCCCACCCCGGCAACCGTGAGCTGCCGGACGGGGATCCCGACAAACTGGTGGCCATGATCGGCTCCGAAGCCGTGAAGACCTTGTTGGCGGGCACGGATGTGGACCAGGTCTCCCACGACCTGCGCAGTCAGGTGCGCACGGAGACCAGCCTTCAGCGCAAGACCGAGGCCCTGAAGCGCCTGAAGGTTATTGAGGCCTTCAAAAAGCGTGACCCGGAGACGGGACAGTTCATCAACCAGCCTGAGTGGATGGTGATGGATGTCATTCCCGTGATCCCGCCGGATCTGCGACCCCTGGTGCCTCTGGAGGGTGGCCGCTTCGCCACCAGCGATTTGAACGATCTCTACCGTCGCGTGATCATCCGCAACAACCGTCTCAAGCGGCTGATAGAGATCAAGGCGCCGGAAGTCATTCTGCGCAACGAGAAGCGCATGCTCCAGGAAGCCCTGGACAGCCTTTTCGACAACAGCCGCAAGAACACGGCAGTGCGCAGCGACGGCAACCGTCCGTTGAAGAGCCTGAGCGATGTGCTGAAGGGCAAGCAGGGCCGCTTCCGCCAGAACCTGCTGGGCAAGCGCGTGGACTACTCCGGCCGCTCGGTGATCACCGTGGGACCGGACCTGCGCCTGCACGAATGCGGTCTGCCCAAGTACATGGCCATCGAGCTCTTCAAGCCCTTCATCATTCGGCGCCTGCTGGACACCATGCGCGCCCCCACGGTGAAGAAGGCCAAGAAGATCATCGAGGACGGTCCGGACTTCGTGTGGGAAATCCTGGAGGAGATCGTGAAGGACCATCCGGTCCTCCTCAATCGCGCCCCCACCCTGCACCGTCTGGGCATCCAGGCCTTCCAGCCCTTGCTGGTTGAGGGCAAGTCCATCCAGCTGCATCCGCTGGTGTGCACGGCCTTCAACGCCGACTTCGACGGTGACCAGATGGCCGTCCATGTGCCCCTTTCCTACGAGGCGCAGCTGGAAGCCAAGTACCTGATGATGGCCGACCAGAACATTCTGCATCCGGCCAATGGTCGCCCCATCACCGTGCCCAGCCAGGACATGGTGCTGGGTTGCTACTACATGACCAAGTTCCGTCCCGGCTCCAAGGGCGAGGGCAAGACCTTCACCGACCTGGGTGAAATGCGCGCCGCCCTGGACCACGGCTATGTGAGCCTGCACGCGGAAGTGCGTGTGCGCTACGAAGGCCAACTGCAGAAGACCACGCCTGGCCGCATGCTCTTCAACCAGATCCTGCCGGAGGAGCTGCGCAAGGCCCGTGGATTCCGCAACGAGGTGATGAACAAGAAGGCCCTGGAACGCGTCATTTTCGATGTCTTCCACACGGTGGGCCTGAAGCGCGCCGCGCGCTTCCTGGACGAGCTGAAGCAGCTGGGTTTCGCCAACGCCACGCGCAGCGGCGCCTCCATCGGCTTGTGCAACATCCTCATCCCCAACGAGAAGCACGAGATCATCGCCAAGGCCCAGAAGGAAGTGGACCAGATCCAGGACGGCTTCCAGTTGGGTTACATGCGCGATGGCGAGCGCTACAACAAGGTCATCGACACCTGGACCCAGGCCACCATGCGCGTGGCCAAGCGCCTGATGGATCACCTGAAGCAGGACGACGACGGTTTCAACCCGCTCTACATGATGGCCGATTCCGGCGCACGCGGCAGCAACGACCAGATCAAGCAGCTGGCCGGCATGCGTGGCCTGATGGCCAAGCCCCAGAAGCGCCTCACCGGCGGCAAGGGCGAAATCATTGAAAACCCGATCACGGCCAACTTCAAAGAAGGCCTGTCCGTGCTCGAGTACTTCATTTCCACCCACGGCGCCCGCAAGGGTCTGGCGGACACGGCCTTGAAAACGGCCGACGCCGGTTACCTCACGCGCAAGCTGGTGGATGTGGCCCAGGACATCATTGTGCGGGAGCTGGACTGCGGCACCATCATGGGCATTGACATCCAGGCCCACCGCGAGGGTGAGGAGATCACCGAGCACCTGCACGAGCGCATTCTGGGTCGCGTGCTGGCGGAGGATCTTTACGATCCCATCAGCAGTGACCTCATCGCCGATGTGAACAGCCTGGTGGACGAAGCGCTGGCGGATCGCATCTCCCAGTTTGTGGTGGACCGCGTGCGCATCCGCAGCGTGCTCACCTGCGAACTGGACAATGGCTGCTGCGCGCGCTGCTATGGCCGCAACCTGACCACCAACAGCATCGTGGACGACGGCGAGGCCGTGGGCGTCATGGCCGCGCAGAGCATCGGCGAGCCGGGCACCCAGCTCACACTGCGCAACTTCCACATCGGCGGCGCCGCCTCGCTGGAAGCCAAGGAAGCGGAAATCCGCGCCCGTGCCGTTGGCCGTCTGGCCTTCACGAACATCTCCACCGTCACGCGCGCCGACGGCGTGATGGTCACCAACCGCCGCAACGGCCAGATCAGCATCCTGGCCGACGCCGGACGCCCGGTGGCCAAGTACACGGTGCCTTACGGCGCCGCCATCCGCATGCGCCACGACGATGAGGTGAAGGTGGGCGACGTGATCTACGAGTGGGACCCCCACAACGTGGCCGTGCTCTCCAATGCCAGCGGTGTGGTGAAGTTCCAGGACCTCATCTCCGAAGTGACATTCCGCGAGGAGATCGACGAGGTCAGCGAGAAGAAGTCCATCGTCATCATCGACAGCCGCGCCCGCCGCATCAATCCACACATCCTGGTGATGGATCCCGGCACGGGTGAGAAACTCTCCGATGTGGTGCCCCCCGTGGGCAGCCATCTGGAAGTGCGCGAGGGGGATCTTATCAGCAGCGGCAGCGTGCTGGTGAAGAAGCCCCGCGAGATGAGCAAGAGCCGCGACATCA
>CAIWAD010000021.1 GCA_903910645.1 uncultured bacterium
CACGGCAATGCCGGCGCTGCCATTGATGAGCAGATTGGGCAGGCGGCTGGGCAGCACGCTGGGTTCCTGCAGGCTGCCATCGTAGTTGGGCAGGAAGTCCACCGTGTTCTTGTCAATGTCCTCCAGCACATCCTCGGCCATTTTGTCCAGGCGGCTCTCCGTGTAGCGCATGGCCGCGGCACCGTCGCCGTCAATGCTGCCGAAGTTGCCCTGGCCGTCGATGAGCGGATAGCGCAGGCTGAAATCCTGCACCATGCGCACCAGGGTGTCGTAGATGGCGCTGTCGCCGTGGGGATGGAACTTGCCCATCACCTCGCCCACGATACGCGCGCTCTTCTTGTAGGGTTTGTTGGAGGGGCAGCCCAGCTCGTTCATGCCGAAGAGGATGCGCCGGTGCACGGGCTTCAGGCCGTCGCGCACATCGGGAAGAGCCCGCTGGACGATCACGCTCATGGAGTAGTCCAGGTAGGAGTTCTTCATCTCCTCTTCGATGTTCACATTCACAATGTGCTGGCCGTCGGAAAGCATGGTCACGCCGCGATTCCTTCTCTCAATTCCGCCTTCTTCCCCGCACACGAGCCTCGTACTCGAGCATCGGGACTTGAATCAACCGCCACGGCCCCATGGGCGGGGCGTCTACATCTTCCTTGAGGCTCGAAATTCGACTTCGAGACTCCATGAGGACGCCTTCCCACTACACATCGAGGTTGCGCACATACTTGGCGTTGTTCTCGATGAAGAGCCGGCGCGGCTCCACTTCATCCCCCATGAGCACGCTGAAGATCTCGTCGGCGGCAGCGGCGTCCTCCAGGCTGACGCGCACCAGGCGGCGCTTCTCCGGATCCATGGTGGTGCCCCAGAGTTGCTCCGGGTTCATCTCACCCAGACCTTTGTAGCGCTGCACGGTGATGCCCTTGCCTCCCTGTTCCATCAGGGCCTCGTAAAGGGCGAAGGGGCTGGGAAGCAGCTCCTCCTTCTCGCCCACCACCAGGGTCAGGGGCGCTTCGCCCACTTGCTGGAAGACGCGATCCACCAGGTTGATCAGCTCATGGAACTCCTGGATGTTGCACTCGCGCAAGCGCTCCACGGTCACACCCAGGGTGGCGCACAGGCGGCTTTCCTCATCTCCCGTGCCTGCGGCCAGGGGGAAGCCGTCCTCGCCCATGAGGGCCTGGGCGCCCATGCTGCCGCGGTGGCGGGCGCAGAAGGCCTTCCAGTCCTCCTGGGTGGTACTCATAAAGAGCGTGGCCTCGAAGGTGCGGTTCAGGCGGAAGTGGCGGTTCTCACGGTAGAAGCGCTCCAGGGCCAGGCTCATGCGGTGGGCCAGTTCCAGCACGCGGATGGCCTCGGCGCGATTCATCAGGCGGTCGCCCACCTTCACCTTCACCAGCTTGAGCGCATTGTCCAGATAAACGCGCTTCAAGTCCTCCTCGGTCTGCAGGTAGGTCTCCGTTTTGCCCGCGCCCATCTTGTAAAGGGGCGGCTGGGCGATGTAGACATAGCCCTGCTTGATGAGTTCACCCATGTAGCGGTAGAAGAAGGTGAGGAGCAGGGTGCGGATGTGGCTGCCGTCCACATCGGCGTCGGTCATGATGATGATCTTGTGGTAGCGCAGGCGCTCCAGGTCGAAGTCATCCGTGCTGAAGCCCGTGCCCAGGGCCTGCACCATCACCTTGATTTCCTCGTTGGCCAGGATCTTGTCAATGCGCGCCTTTTCCACATTCAGGATCTTGCCACGCAAAGGCAGGATGGCCTGGAAGCGGCGGTCCCGCCCCATTTTGGCGCTGCCCCCTGCGCTGTCTCCCTCCACCAGGTAGAGTTCGCAGCTCATGGGATCCTTCAGGCTGCAGTCCGCCAGCTTGCCCGGCAGACTGCCCGATTCCAGCGCGCTCTTGCGGCGCACCATGTCCCGGGCGCGGCGGGCGGCGTCATGGGCGCGGTGGGTGGCCACGCACTTCTCCACCACGGCCTTGGCCACGCGGGGATTCTCTTCGAAGAAGTCGTTGAGCTTCTCGTAGACCAGGGTCTCCACCACGCTCTTGACTTCACTATTACCCAGCTTAGTTTTGGTCTGCCCCTCGAACTGGGGCTCCGCCACCTTCACGCTCACCACGGCGGTCAGGCCTTCCCGCAGGTCGTTCCCGGAGAGGGTGAACTTCTCCTTTTTGAACTGGCCGGAATCCGAGGCGTACTTGTTCAAGCTGCGCGTCAGGCCGGTGCGGAAACCCGTGAGGTGCGTGCCGCCCTCGATGGTGTTGATGTTGTTGGTGAAGGAGAGGACATTCTCCTGGTAGCTGGTGTTGTAGGACAGGGCGATTTCCACCGCCACGCCCTCGCGCTCACCTTCCACATACACCGGACGGGCGTGCAGGTTGGTGCGGCTGCGGTCCAGATACTCCACGAAGCTGGACAAGCCGCCCTTGTAACAGAAGCTCTCCGCCTTGTCGGCTTCGCGCTCGTCCTTGATGCTGATGGTCAGGCCGCGGTTAAGGAAGGCCAGCTCGCGCAGACGCTGGGACAGCGTGTCGAAATGGAACTCCACCTCGGTGAAGATCTCGTCGTCCGGCAAAAAGCGCTGGACCGTGCCATGCAGCGTGGTGGCGCCTTTCAGCTCCACCGGTCCCTGGGGCACGCCGCGATGGTAGCGCTGGGTGTGGATCTTGCCATCCTTGTGCACCTCGCTCACCATCCACGCGGACAGGGCGTTCACCACGCTCACGCCCACGCCGTGCAGGCCGCCGGAGACCTTGTACGTGTCCTTGTCGAACTTGCCGCCGGCGTGGAGCACGGTCATCACCACTTCCAGCGCGCTCTTCTGCTCGGTCTCGTGCCAGTCCACGGGAATGCCGCGACCGTTGTCCTTCACGGTAACGCTGCCGTCCACATGCAGGACGACATTGATCTCCGTGCAGTGGCCGGCCATGGCCTCGTCCACGGAATTGTCCACCACCTCGCTCACCAGGTGGTGCAGGCCTCGGCTGCTGATGTCGCCGATGTACATGGCCGGCCGTTTCCGGACGGCTTCCAACCCCTTGAGCACGGTGATGTTGTGGGCGCTGTAGTCGCCGCCGTTCTCCAGAGGCAGTTGTCCCTCGCTCATGCCCGTCCTTCCTTGTGCACCACGCCCGTGGGGTGGCGGCTATACTAAACGAAGCGCAGGCGGCGCACCGCCTCGCGTCCAGTGTCCTCGTTTTCCTCCCACAGGCGCTTGTTCACGCGCCCGCGTAATTCCTCGGCCAAGCCCGCCAGCTCCGTGCGCCACACCGGATGGCTCACCCAAACGCGCAGTTCGCCGGCGGAAAAGCCTTCCACCCTGCTAAGTCCGGCAATCTGCGGACCCACCAGCTCGGCCCAGAAGGCGTCGATGCGCGCCAGGAGGCAATCCTCCGCCAGACCTGGCACCGCCATGCGTCCCAGCACGCCGTCCAGATTCCGGGGAGCCCGGTTCACCCAGGCGCCCGGAGCCAGTTCCGGCCGCGGCGGCGCCTCTTTCCAACCCGCTGGCGGGCGGGCGGGGGAACGCTTTGCCATCAGGCGGCCTCCGTGTAGCAGCCTTGGCGGCAGTGCAGCACATGCAAGTCCTGCCCAAGCTCGGCCAACAGCTCCGCATGGCGCAGGCTGGTGGTGCTGATGATCACCTGCAGGGCGGGATCCACCGCCCCTGCCAGGGCGCGGATTTTCTCATCGTCCAGCAGGCCGAAAAGATCATCCAACAGGAGCAGGGGGCTTTCCCCGGTGAGCTCCGTCAACAGTTCCGTCTCCGCCAGGGTAAGGCAGAGCATGAAAAGCTTGTGTTGGCCCTGGCTGCCAAAACTGCGCAAGGGCAAGCCATCCAGCAGCACGGGCAATTCGTCCCGATGAGGCCCCAGGCGTGCCCAGCCGCGCCGGGCATCCCCTTCCCGATCCCGCGCCCAGGCGGCCGTCAATTGGGCCGGATCACACTCCGGCTCCAGACTGCTTTCCAGGGAAAGGTGGAAGGCGTGCTCCGGGTGGAAGAGCCGCAGGTGGATGTCACCCACGCGCCGACCCAGGCCCACCATGAATTCCCGCCGCCGACGCCCCAGCTCCATGGCGCTGGAGGCCATCTCCATTTCCCAGAGTTCCACACTCTGGGCGCTGGGCCCTTCCTGCGCAAGCAGGGCGCCTCGCTGACGCAACGCGCGCTGGTAGCGCATCAGTTGATCCAGGTAAAGGGGGCTGGCGGCAGACATGAGACGATCCAGTGTGCGTCGGCGGGCTTCCGGCCCACCCTGGGACACATCCAGGCTTTCCGGCGAGAGCAGCACCAGGGGCAGTTGACCAAAATAGTCCCTGCCTCGGCAGCGGTTCCCGTCCAGTTCAAAGATCAGGGCGCCTTCCTTCACCAGGGCGCGTGCCTGTCGATGGCCGGCCCGCCGGGTGAGGAAGTCGCCTTCCAGAAAAAGGGGCCCCGGAAGATCCTGGCCCTCTTTGGGGTGGCGTTGCAGTTGCTTCAGCCGTGAACTGCGAAAGGCCCGGGTGTGGCAGAGCAGGTGGATGGCTTCCAGCAGGTTGGTCTTTCCCTGGCCGTTGTCGCCCAGCACCACCGTGCGCCGCCCCTGGAAGGCGATGTCCGCATGGGGGATGTTGCGAAAATCCCGGATGCGGAGTCCTTCCAGCCGCATGCCGTTACCGCATCAGGCGGACAGGCATGAGCAGCATGAGCAGATCCTCCGCCTCCCGGTTGATTTCCGGCAAGAGCAGGGCCGCCCGCTCGGCGGTGCCGAATTTGAACACCACCTGCTCCGTGTCCAGATGGCGCAGCATCTGATCCAGGTAGGTGGCGTTGAACGCAATGTCCAGGGTCTCGCCGGCGTAATCCACATCCACCTCGTTGCGGGCGCGGCTGCCGAACTCGTTGTCCTCCGCCGTGATCACCAGCTTTCCTTCACTCACGCCGAAATTGATCTGGTGGGTCACATTGTTGGCGCAATTGGCGGCCTGCTTCACCGCACGGTGCAGAATGCTGCGCGTCCCCTGCATGATGTTCTCGTTTTGCTGGGGAATGACGCCCTCGTAGGCCGGATAGCGCCCGCTGATGAGGGTGGTGTAGATCTGTGCGCCGCCCTGGGAGAATACCAGGTGGTTCTGGGCCAGGCTCAGCTTCACCGGGGCCTCCGAGCCTTCCAGGCCGCGGCTGACCAGATTCAGGGCCTTGACGGGGATGATCACCGAACCCAGACGGGTTTGACCCGCCAGCTGATGATCCTGGATGCGCACCAGACGATGGCCGTCCGTGGCCACCAGATTCAGCGCCTCTTCGCGGAACTCGAAAAGGATGCCGGTGAGCACGGGGCGCAGATCGTCGTTGGATACGGCGAAACCAAGGCGCTCAATGTGGGAGCGCAGGCGCTCAAGAGGCATTTCCAGCTCGGCGCTGACTTCAATGCCTGGCAGGCTGGGGAAGGTCTCGGCGCTCTCGCAGGGAATGTGGAAGAGAGCCTGGCCGCTCTGGATTTCCACCTGCTTGCCATTGCGGTCGGTCTGCAGAGTAATGGGGCGCTCGTCCAACTCGCGCACAATCTCCATCAGGCGCTTGGCCTGGATGGCCAGATCTTCCCCTTCGCCGCCTTCGATCTTCATGCGGGTGGTGAAGGAGACCTCCAGATCCGTGGCGGTCAGGCGGGCCTCGTTGGCATCCACATGGAACAGGATGTTGTTCAGCATGGGATGGGTGGTCTTGCTGGGGACCACGGCGATCAACTTCTGCAGGTGGGCCAGAAACTCCTTCTGGGGAACCGTGAAGCGCATGGGCTGGACCTCTTCTCTTCGAGTCTGGAGAGTACTCAAATCGTCGTCGTCGTCACCGGCTGGTGGATTTGGGGGACAAGATGCCCGCTGATGGCGGAAATCCTTGATTCCCAAGTAGAAAGATCGGTGATCGTGTGGAGGAGAACTCCCGTGAAACGCGTGGACAAGCTAAGGAAGAGGCCATGCTTTATCAACCACGGCTCTTCCGCCCCTCCTTTGTCCACCACCCCTGCACAGGACCGTCCACCACTTTTCACCACTTGTCCACCAGTATGAAAGAGAGACTCGTCCACACCCGCATCCACGCCGCGGACCGGGAGCCTGACAGCTTCACCGGGCAAGGCTTCCGAGAAATGCGCGCAACTGGCCGGCATGCCGGAGCTTTTCCCCATGGAAAACTGTGGGATGTGGGTTTTGGCGGTGTTCGTCATTGTTGGTAGAAGGGCTTTTTCGACGAAGTCCTGCGCGCTATAGCCTTGTGTGTGAAGAAACCGCTGAACAAGCAGCCTTGACCAGGGAGTGATTCCCAGGGAAGATCTTCATCCGACAGGCTGCCAGGGAGGGAAGCCTTCGGCTGACTTGGGAGGATCATCTCAGGCGCGCAGCTCAATGGTGCGGATCAAGTCATCCACCTCACTGCGGAAGGCGGCGTCCACCTGCATGCGCTCTTCCACGGTCTTCACGGCGTGGATGACCGTGCTGTGGTCCCGCCGTCCGTAATGCAGGGCAATGCCGCGCAAACTGTGACGCGTAAGCTTGTTGCAGATGTACATGGCCACCTGGCGCGTGTGGGCCACTTCCTTCTTGCGGCCGCGATCTTTCAAATCCACCAGGGGGATGTTGTAGAAGCGGGCGCAATGTTCGGCCACCGTTTCCATGGAAACCTGCCTGCGACGGGTGGGCGCAAACTTGCGGGCCACCTGATGGGCCAGATCCAGATCGATGGGGCGGCGCATGAACTGGGACTGTGCAATGAGCTGCAGGAGAGCGCCTTCCAAATCCCGCACATTGGAATTGATGTGCCCCGCCAGGAACTCCACAATGCCTGCGTCCAGATTGGCGCGGTGCTCATCGGCCCGCTTGCCAAGAATGGCCACGCGGGTTTCATAGTCCGGAAGGGTCAACTCGGTGACCAGACCGGAAGCGAAACGACTGGTGAGGCGCTCGTCCAGATCTTCCAGATCCCGCGGCGGTCGGTCGGAGGAGAGGATGATTTGCTTGCCGGCCTGATAGAGCGAATTGAACGTGTGGAAGAACTCTGTCAGGGTGCGCTCTTTTCCTGTGAAGAACTGGATATCATCCAGGATGAGCATGTCCACATTGCGGTACATGTGGGCGAAATCCGTGGTGCGCTTGGTCTTGATGGAGGCAATGAACTGGTTGACGAATTGCTCGCTTGTGACATAAACCACCCGGCGCAGGCTGCCCGTGCGCAAGGCTTGATTGCCAATGGCCTGGATAAGATGGGTTTTGCCGTATCCGGCGCCCCCGTAAACGAAGTAGGGGTTGAAAGGCGTGGTGGTGGGAGTGTCCGCCACGCTGCGGGCGGAAGCCACGGCAAAGCGGTTGGATTCCCCTTCGATGTAATTGTCAAAGCGGTAGCGCGGATTCAGGTTGGCGCGCACGGGTTCCTGGGCCGGCATCAGCTCCGGGCTTTGCAGATGGACGGCTTCCAGCTCCCGGGGCGCTTCCTCTGGGGCTGGATCGTGCTTCACAATGGACAGCTCCACGCCCTTTCCCACCGCTGCATCCATGGCACTGCGGATGAGATCCCCGTGGGTATTCAACAGATACTCCACGAACGCGGTGGGTGGAGCCAGGGCGCTCAGGACCTGGCCATCGAATGACAAGGGACGAAGCTTGCGGAACCAGATGTCAGCCACCTTCTTGCCAGGGGCCAGCTCATCAATGGTGCGGACAAAATTCTCCCAGTGCACCAGCACGATCTCGCCCGGCGCATCCAGACAACGAAGTGATTGTGACATGATCCCTAACTGAGTCTATTCACAGGTTATCCACAGACTTCCTGTTCGCCAAGTGATGCGTGAAGAATATAGCGGGAGCCTCGTGGGGAGTCAAGGCGAGGTCAGGAGAAAAAGGTCAGTTTTTGGCCAAGACTCCCGCGATGAGAGCACAAATCATTGCCTATCAACAGCATTCATCTTCCTTGTCGAGATCAAACCTGTTGATCGGCACACATGTTCTCAAAAGCGACGCTCATCCTGAATGAGCCGCATACTCAATTTTGGAGAGTGCTTCCCATCAAGACCTTAGGACTTATCCACAAATTTTCTACGCATTTTGACATTCATCGAAATATAACTCGAAAGCCTTGATCCTCTAACGCCTCTCTCCAATTCCTCCCCTTGTCACGGCCTGCGCTTTCCTACCTTTGGCCCGGATTTTGAAGGAGCTTTTCCCGCAAGGAGTGCGCCATGGATCCCATTCAACTGGATCGCTGGAAGATGACCCAGTTTGCTTGTTCGGGTGGCTGAGCCGCCAAATTGGGTCCGGTGGACCTTTTCGCACTTCTGCCCAAAGATGCGGCGGATCCCCGCCTGTTGGTGGGAATGGACACGCGGGATGATGCCGGCGTCATGCGCCTCTCCCCGGAGATGGCGCTGATCAGCACGGTGGACATGATCACGCCCGTGGCGGACGACCCGTTCATCTATGGGAAAATTGCCGCCGCAAATTCCTTGAGCGATGTCTACGCCATGGGCGGAGAACCCGTGGGCGCGCTGAATGTGTGCTGCTTTCCTGAGAAAGGCCCGGCACCGGAGGCGCTGGCGCGCATCCTGGAGGGAGGGCTGGACCGCCTGCGGGAGGCGGGCGCCCTGCTGCTGGGCGGTCACACCGTGCGGGATCCGGAGCTGAAGTACGGCATGGCTGTCAATGGCGTCATCCACCCGGACAAAGTGGTGCGCAACCACACAGTGCGGGCGGGTGACCGCCTGGTGCTGACCAAGCCGTTGGGATGCGGCCTGCTCATGAGCGCCTGGAAGAAGGGCCAGCTGAGTGAAGTCGATTTCCAGGCGGCGCTGGACAGCATGGCCAGCCTGAACCGGGATGCTGCCCGTGCCATGATGGCCGTGGGTGTGCATGCCGCCACGGATGTGACAGGATTTGGCTTGCTGGGCCATTTATGGGAAATGCTCTCCCCGGGCGGATTCGCTTTGGAGCTGGAACTGGAGGCCCTGCCCTTGTATGCTGGCGCGCGCGCCGCCGCCGGGGCTTTTGGCGTCTCGGGACCCATGCGACGCAATCTGGCCTTGCCTGCCCCTTACTTCAAGCTGCCCGAAGAGCTGTCCGACACCTGGAAAGCCCTGGTGGCCGATCCCCAAACCAGTGGCGGTTTGTTGATTTCCCTGCCCGCGTCCGCATCAAGGGAACTGTTTGCCCGCATGCGTGAGTGTGGCCTGCAGGGCGTGGACATCGGGCAGGTGCTGGAGCCGGGCGTCAAATCCCAATTCAATACCTGATATTCGGACAGCTTCCCCCCCCGGAAACTGGAACCCACCTGGAAGTGAACCCTGTGAAGCGGGCGGGCTGCCTCATGGCCGGCGCTTGGGATCAACTGGGGGGGAAAGATGGTACGGAATGTGGTGAAGCGGGATTTGGTGGAGCAGGCCTCCCAGCGTTGCGGCGAATCCATGGCGCGTTGCGCCAAGGTGTTGGACGCCCTGCTGCAGGTGACGCGGGACATGCTGGTGAACCCGCATGAAGATGTGCGCATTGAACTGCGCGAGATCTGCATCATTGAAACCAAGGCCAGTGGTTACAAAGGGAAGGCCCGCAACCCCCGCACCGGCGAGCCCATGGCCGTGCCGTCCCATCGCATAACACGCATTCGGGTGACCAAGACCATCAAGGACGCCCAGCGCATGATTGGCCCAATCAAGGATCAGCCTATCGCCACGCCCACCCCGGATGATGTGGAGAAGGGTAGAGATCAGAATCGGTAAAGCACGCCCATGCGCAGCTGCCACCGCTTCACCGTTTGCCGCACTTCGCTGCGCTGGGTTGTGGTGGCCCAATCCAGCCAATGGCGGGTCCAGGATTCCCGCTCCGTGGAAAACTCCAGGGCCACCCGCTCTTCCATGAGGTAGGCAAGTCCGCCGGACAGGGCCAGGCGGGGGTCCTCCCGATAGGCCCAGGAACTGAGGTCGGCCGTGGACTCATCGGCAATCGTGCTTCCCGAAAACCCGCCCCGGCTGTAACGCAGCCCGCCACGCAGGCGCAGTTCCCACGCGGGCAGCACCCATTCCACACCCAGACGCAAGCGCTGTCGTGGCGTGAAGGCTCTGGCCAGGGCGTCCTGATTCAAGACCAGATCCTCTCCGTTGGGAAGATCCTCGTAACGCAGGGCCGACCAATCCTGCCAATCCCAGGCCATGGCCAGCTGCCAGCCAGGCCTGTGCCAGCCCACGCCCAGATCGAACAACAGGGGGCGCTTCAAGTCGTAGCCCGAGTGCTCCCGCCCGGTCTGGGGCAGGCTGTCCGGATGGCTCCAGGAGCTTGTTTGTCGGTAATCCACCGTCAGGGTGTACGCGGGCTCCACCAAGAGGCTCAGACGCAAAGGCCCTTTGCGATGGGCCAGGGAGAATCGTGCGCCCAGGCCCTCCAGGGTGGCACGGTGGTGGGCCAGCCATTTCTCCCCGCTTAAGGTGTTCTCCTCCCGATCCAGGCGTTCCAGTTCCTGATGGTGAAGGGCAAGGCTCATGCCCCCCGCCAGATCCGCAGTCCATTGTCCAGCCAGACTGAGCAGCCACATGTCCTCGCTGCCCGAGCCGTCTTCGGACACGCGCCAGCCACCGTCGGGGAATCGGCCGGAGGCGTCCACCTGGGCCTGCCGGGCCCACCCCAGGGCCCAGCAGAATCCTCCCCGCAGGGCGGGCAAAGGATGCACATAACCCACATGGGATAGGCCGGATGAGGAGAGCCGGGTGGAAGCGCGTTCACCATCACTGGACACACTCCGCTCCTCGTGCCGGATGCGCGAGTCCAGGCCACCATTGAATTCCATGCGGCGCCGCCAGGCCAGCGCGGCCGGATTGTGCCACGCGGCGCTCCAATCCTCCGCCAGGGGCGCCAAGGCGCTTCCCATGGCCAGGGACTGCGTGCCGGGAGGGATTTCGTGATCCAGCCAGGCCATGGCCTCGGGCGAAGTGGCCTGGGCGAGTCGGCATGTCATCGCCAACAGGATGGGCAGGGCCATGCCTCTCATTTGGTCAAATCCTTCCGGGAAGAGTCGGCATCCACTGTTTTCTTCCCCGCACCCGTCTTGCGCTGCCTTGGAGAAATGGGAAGGGGCCTTTCCCGGCCCGGGCCAGCACTTGTGTCCACCAGGGCGGCCTGGCGACGCGGCCCTTGAGAGAAGGTTGGCATCACGACAGGCAAGGGATCGGCAACCGGCGCGGCTAAACGCCCTTCCTCCACCGCCAGCGCATGATCCCCTCCCGAACGCCACCACGCGCCTTCCCGAAAGGCATGAAGCGGATCCGGGCTTGCCAGCTCCAGCGGTCCATGATCTTCCAGGGCCGCAAACCACGGATCCGTGGCATGGCAGGCAGCGCAGTCACTGTCCAGCGCGGGTGTGAAAATGCGGCTCTGTTGCATGAGGAGCGGGTGGTTCAAACGCGTGTAGCAGGACAGGGCGCCCAGGGCGAGCAGGGCCGGAAGGACAAGAGTCAGGGGCCGCATGGTGTCACCTTTCCGCGCCCACGATGGACGCGGCACAAAGGTGGGCGTTGAAGGCCGTCTGGCCAAACAAAAAGGCCCGGCTGGGAAGTGCCCGCCAGGCCATGTTGAACTCATCTGCTGTGGCGAAACACCAGGGGGCGGATTAAAAATCCTCCACATAGGTGATGCGGATCTCGCGGCTGACACTGTTCACCGGCCGCATGGCAACATCCTTGCGGTTCTTCAGCACATCGCGAAAGTCCAGCTCCATGGAGAGGCGGTCCGCCAGGGCCCAGCGCACGCCGGCGTTGAGAAAGCCCTTGGTGCTGGAGAGGCCGGTCTTCACATCGTCCCAGGCGAAATCGTACTCGGCAATGATGGACAGCTCGTCATTGACAGCCTTGTCCACGCCGATCCACACATTCAGGCCGGCATCGTCGTCATTTTCCATGGGGTTCACATTTGCGCCCAGGTGAAGGCCCATCAGGCCCATGTTCCCCACCAGGTAGTTCTTCCCCAGCGCGGCATAAAAGCCCTTGGCCTTCACTTCGTAGCGGTCCACCGGCACATCCACCGTGGTGCTGTCGCCATCAGGATCCACCTTCTCCAGCCAGCGCCCGTGGCCCTGTCCCGCGTAACCCAGCACGATGGCCGGCCAGGAGACGGTCTCATCCATGAGGCGGTACTTCAGCGCCAGTTCAGGGCGCCCGTTCCAATCCGGACTGGCATCGGAAATGATGCGCACACCACCGAAGGAAGCGCCCAGGTTCAGGCGATCCAACATGCCCATGTTCAGGGCCAACAGGACACCGCCTTCGCCGTAGAGGCACATGTCGAAATCAAAGGTGCCCTTCTGCAGAATGCCCGCCGTGGGGTTGTCAATCAGTCGGTTCACCGGCAGGGTCTTCATGTTCTGGGCCATGGCCGGCGCGCCCGCCAGCATCAGGGCCGCCAGCGCGGCCGCAAGAGTTTGCTTCAATGGCGCCTCCTACTTCTCAATGAGTTCAATATTGGCCCGGGGAAGCACCACGCGCTCGCCGGCTTCGGTTTCCACCTCCAGCACGCGCACCAGCGTGCCGCTTTCCAGCACGGTCAATTCCGGTGGCAAGGCGCTCACTCGGCCCTTCTGGCCGAACCAGGGCTGGCGGATGATGCGCACCTCACTGCCGATTTCCAATGCGCCCGTGTGACGGGACTCCACTTCCAGATCCTGGTCGGGCAAGGGCACCACGATCTCAGGGCGGATGACGCCGGCGCGGATCTGGGTGGCGCCGTTCACGCTGGCGTGGCGGCCTTTCAGACTGTCCAGCAGATCCCAGGTGCGCTGGATCATAGGAATTTCGCCATAGCCCTCGGTGAGGATGAGGGTGATGCCAATCTCCTCGTTTCCAGTAATGGCCACGCCCAGCTCGAAGCCCAGCAGCTCCTTCAGGTCGCCCTTGTCGAAGCCGCCGGCGATGATGCCCGACACGCCCAGGTCGCGGGCCTTGAACAAGGCCTCCAGTGTGACACCCGATCCGCCCACCAGGATGAGTCCCTTGTGCGCAGGCAGGATGTGGGCCGCCTCCAGTTTTTCCCTGGGGCCGCGGGTGGCCGGCTCAAGTTTGCCCCAGGCCTCGCCGCCCACGCCAAAAATGCCCTGGATGTAGGCGCCCTGGGTGCAGATGGTGACGCCTTCGCGCTCGTGCACGGCCACCACTTGGCCGTCCATGAAGGCGTTCACCTCCACGGGCACGGGAGGCCGTTGCAGGATGACCTGTCCGGTGCGCAGGGAAATGCTCTCCACGGTGCCGTCAATGGGGCTTTCGCAAGTGGATTTGAAGAAGCCGAAAAAGCTGCGCGCCATGGCGATGGTCTCGCCCTTGCGCACGGGATCCTTTTCGCGCTTGAGCATGGCATCCTTCAACTCGCCGGGCTCCACGCCAAGGGCGTGGGCCACTTGCACAGGGTAGATGTCGCCGGGGAGCTCGGTGCGCGCCACCACCTGATTGTGGGCCACTTGCTGCCCCACCTGGACGGTGACATCGCCGAGCAGGGGAAGGCGGCGTTCCTTGGTGACCACCGTGCCCCGCGCCACGCGCAGGCCGGGAGTGAAGGAGCTGGCCATGGCACCTCGCTTGTTGGTTGGCCGAAGGTGGCAAAATGCGCGGGGCGTAGGGACGCGGCATGCCGCGTCCCTACCGCCCCATGCGCCGATACTTGATGCGGTGCGGCCCCGTGTCCCCGCCGCGCTCGCGCAGCGACTTCTCGTAGTCGCTGTAGTTCCCCTCGAACCAGGTCACGCGACTGTCCCCTTCAAAAGCGAGGATGTGCGTGGCGATGCGGTCCAGGAACCAGCGGTCGTGGCTGATGACCACGGCGCAACCCGGGAAGTTCAACAGGCCTTCCTCCAGCGCCCGCAGGGTGTTCACATCCAGATCGTTGGTGGGCTCGTCCAGCAGGAGCACATTGGCGCCCTCGCGCAGGGTGCGCGCCAGATGCACGCGTCCGCGCTCACCGCCAGAGAGCAGGCCCACTGGCTTCTGCTGGTCCTGTCCTGTGAAATTGAAGCGCCCCACCCAGGCCCGGCTGCTGATTTCCCGACCACCCACCTCCAGCGTGTCCTTGCCGTCGGAGATCACCTTCCAGATGCTGTCCTCGGGGTTCATGGGCCGATTCTGGTCCACGTAGCCCAGACGCACCGTCTCGCCCACGCGGATCTCGCCCGAGTCCGGCGTCTCCTGTCCGGTGATGAGGCGGAAGAGCGTGGTCTTGCCGGCGCCGTTGGCGCCGATCACACCCACGATGCCGCCTGGAGGCAGGGCGAAGTCCAGGCCCTCGAAGAGCACGCGGTCCTCGTAGCCCTTGCCCAGTCCACGCGCCTCGATGACCGTGGCTCCCAGGCGCTGGCTGATGGGAATGAAAATCTCCAGCTCGTCCTGGACCTTCTCGCTCTGCTGGGCGGCCATCTCCTCGTAGCGGGCGATGCGCGCCTTGCTCTTGTCGTGGCGCGCCTTTGGGCTCTGGCGCACCCACTCCAGCTCGCGCTCCAAAGTCTTGCGCCGCTTGGACTCCTGCTTCTCCTCCTGGGCCAGGCGCGCGCTCTTCTGCTCCAGCCAACTGCTGTAGTTGCCCTCGAAGGGGATGCCGTGGCCGCGGTCCAGCTCCAGGATCCAGCCCGCTACATTGTCCAGGAAGTAACGGTCGTGGGTCACGGCCAACACGGTTCCGGGGTAGCGCGCCAGGTACTGCTCCAGCCAGGCCACGCTCTCGGCGTCCAAATGGTTGGTGGGCTCATCCAGCAGGAGCACGTCAGGATTGGACAGGAGCAGGCGGCACAGGGCCACGCGACGCTTCTCGCCACCGGAGAGCACGTCCACCAGCGTGTCACCCTCCGGGCAACGCAGGGCGTCCATGGCCTGCTCGATCTGGCGGTCCAGGTCCCAGGCCCCCAGGTGGTCAATTTTTTCCTGCAATTCCGCCTGGCGGGCCATTAGTGTGTCAAAGTCCGCATCGGGCTCGGCGAACTGCTCGCTGATGGCGTTGAACTCCGCCACCAGGCGCGCCGTCTCGCCCACACCCTCCAGCACCGCTTCGCGTACCGTCTGTCCGGTGCCCAACTGCGGCTCCTGGGGCAGGTAACCGAAGCGCAGGCCTTTCTGCGCCACGATATCGCCCACGATGTCCGTGTCCAGCCCGGCGATGATGCGCAGCAGCGTGCTCTTGCCGGCACCATTCAGGCCCAGCACGCCGATCTTGGCGCCGTAGTAGAAGCCCAGGTAGATGTCCCGCAGGATCTGGCGCTTGGTGTCGCGCAAAACCTTGCCCACGCCGATCATGGAGAAAATGACCTTCTGGTCGCTCATGGAGTCCTCACTCTTGATTTACGCACAAGGTACGAAGGGCCACCGTGGCCTCGCCCATCGCCTTGGTTTAACAGCCCCTCATAATTCCTTACCCTGATTTCATTACAACGACATCATGCAGGCGCGTGGGCGGCCATCGCTTCAACAGCAGCAGTCACATTCCCAGAGCGGCACCATGGCGAACACTGAACAGATTTATGTCACCCAGCCACTTCTCCCCCCGCTGGAGGAGTTCCTTCCCTACCTGGAGAAAATCTGGGATAACAAGTGGCTTACCAATGGTGGACCATTCCATCAGCAGCTTGAGCGCGAGCTGGCCATCCATCTGGGGGTGGAACATTTGTCACTGTTCGCCAATGGCACCCTTGCCCTGGTCACCGCACTGCAGGCGTTGCGCATCACAGGAGAGGTGATCACAACACCCTACTCCTTTGTTGCCACCGCGCATTCCCTGCTGTGGAATGGCATCAAGCCGGTTTTTGTGGATGTCACACCTGGCGGCTTCAATTTGGACCCGGCACAGGTTGAGGCGGCCATCACGCCGCAAACCACGGCAATCCTGCCCGTCCATGTTTACGGGCATCCCTGTAATGTGGATGCGTTGCAGAAAATCGCCGACACCTATGGGCTGAAGGTGTTGTACGACGCAGCCCACGCCTTTGGTGTTCATTACCAGGGGAAAAGCCTGCTGCGTCATGGCGACCTGTCGGTGCTGAGCTTCCACGCCACAAAAGTCTTCAACACCTTTGAAGGCGGTGCAATCGTTTGTCCGGATGAGAAAACGAAGAAGCGCATTGATGATTTGAAGAATTTTGGTTTCGCGGATGAAGTCACGGTCACCGCACCGGGCATCAATGCCAAAATGAATGAAGTACAGGCGGCCTTTGGTTTGCTTCAATTGCGGCATGTTGGCAACGCGCTGGAGCGGCGTAGGGAAATTGATGGACTTTATCGGCACTTGTTGAAAGATGTTCCAGGGATTTTCCTCCCCATGGCGCCAGATGACACGGTGTGGAACCATGCCTATTTCCCTATTTTGGTGAAGCCAGAATATGGCCTTAGTCGCGACGCATTAAATGACGCCTTGCGTAAAAATGGAATATTTGCCCGGCGCTATTTTTATCCCTTGATCAGCGAGTTTCCCATGTATCGCGGATTGCCAACGGCCGCCCGGTCACGCCTGCCTGTGGCTTGGCAGGCTTCCCAGGAAGTGCTTTGTCTGCCCATCTATCCCGCTCTCACGGATGAACATGTCCAGCGGATTGCCTTGTTGATTCGGGAGCCCGGGGCGTGAAACTGGCCATCATGCAGCCGTATTTCCTGCCATACATTGGCTATTTTCAGCTAATTGAACATGTTGACGAGTTTGTAGTGTATGACAATATTCAATACACAAAATCCGGTTGGATCAATAGGAATCGGCTTTTACGTGACGGAAGGGACCAGCTCTTTACCTTGCCGCTAAAGCACGATTCAGATGTGCTGAATGTTGTGGATCGCGAATTGTCGCCCGCCTTCCGTCGGGACAAGCTGCTGAACCAGGTGCGGGAGGCCTATCGTCAGGCACCGCACTTCTCCACGGTGTTTCCTCTGATTGAAGACATTGTGTTGTTCAAGGATCCAAACTTGTTCGCATATGTTTTTCACTCGTTGAAGCGTGTTTTAAAACACCTTGATATAATGACGCCAATCACTATTTCATCAAGCATATCATTAGATCATGGTCTAAAAGGGCAAGAGAAGGTCCTGGCAATGTGCCGCGCCCTGGGTGCGGTCGAATACGTCAACCCCGTGGGCGGTATGGAGCTTTATTCGCGGGACGCCTTCCGCCACCAGGGCGTCGAGTTGCGCTTCCTGCCCCCGCGTCTGCAGGCCTATTCCCAACTTGGTCAGGTCTTTGTGCCGGGCCTTTCCATCCTGGATGTCATGATGTTCAATTCTGTCAAGGATATCCGGGAGGATTTGCTGAAAATAGGCCAGATGCTCTGATTCAAATCCCACATGGGCTAAGGAATTCGGGGCCGGAGCCAGCCAAGCGGAGATGCATGTGGACTATCGGCTGAACACCTCTTCCCAAGCAGATATTGCCCAACATCTTGCCCAGTGCGATGCCCAATTCATTCCACCCTTGAGTCAGCGCGTGGAGCTGGATGCTTACGCCACGAAATTGTGGGAAAGGGCGGAGCGCCATGAAGCATGGGAAGACGGGCGCCTGATAGGGCTCCTGGCTGTTTACTGCAACGATGCCCAGCATCAGCGCGCCTTCATCACCAGCGTCAGCGTGTTGGCTGAGCATGTGGGGCGCGGCATTGCCCGTGACCTGCTTGCCCGTTGCATCGAGCAGGCCCAGAATGCCCAATTCACTGAAGTGGTGCTGGAGGTTGCCAATGACAATCTGCCGGCACTTCGGCTATACCAATCCGCGGGCTTCAGCTTGCTAAGCGATTTGTCGCCCACATACATGCTCCGCCTTGAAGTGGCCTCCAGCGGCGTCTGACATGGTATCACGAACCAAGCAGAACATTCTTGCCAATACCGTCAGCCAGGGCTTTGTAACGGCCTTGGGAATTGCCGTTGTGCCCATCTATCTGCGCCTTCTGGGTCCGGAAGCCTATGGCCTTGTGGGCTTCCTGGCCATGCTGCAGGCGTGGTTCAATCTGATGGACATGGGCATAACGGCAACGCTGGCCCGCGAAACCGCCCGCTATCAAGGCGGCGCGCTGGCCGCCGGCACCTATCGTCGCCTGGTTTCCATCCTGGAGCGGCTATTTCTGACCATGGCCCTCACAGGGGGGGTGATCCTGTTTTTGGGGGCGGGCGTCGTTGCCGCGCGCTGGCTGCAAGTTGATCAATTGCCCATGGCGGAAGTGATTGTTGCGCTTCGCTGCATGGCCGGCGTGGTGGCGCTTAGGTGGATGGCGGGAATCTATCGAAGCATTCTCACCGGTTCGGAGCGGTTGGTTTGGATGGGCGCTTACACCTCGGGAATCGGGTTGCTGCGATTTGTGGGTGTACTTCCTGTCTTGTGGGCGGTGCCAGGTTCGATAAGAGCCTTCTTTTACTTCCAGGTTTGTGTGTCCGCCGTGGAGCTGCTGGGACTGGCACTTGAGGCCAGACGCAAGCTGCCCCATTCCCAAAGCCTGGACGCCTCTGTTTCGTCCACCCTGCGTCCTTTGGCCGGCTTTGCCTTGAGCATTGCACTGACTGGAGCTTTGTGGGCCCTGGCCTCGCAGACCGACAAACTTGCCCTGTCGCGCCTTCTTCCTCTGGAGCACTATGGCTATTTCTCCTTGGCGGCCTTGGCGGCGGGGGGGGTAAATGTGGTGGCGGGGCCGATTGGGGCCGCCATACTGCCCAGACTTTCAAGACTGGTTGCAGAAGGAGATGATTCCGCCGTGGAGCGGGTTTATCGGAGTGCTTCACAATTGGTCGGGCTTGTGGCCATTCCCACGGCGCTCACCCTTGCCTTCTTTGCCCAGCGCATTCTGTTTGCGTGGACAGGCAACGAAACAGCATCCACAGCCGCTGCGCCAATTCTGGTCTTCTACGCCATTGGCAACGGGTTGCTGGTTCTGCAAGGCATGGCCTATTATCTCCAGGTGGCCAAAGGAGACATGAGGCTCCATCTGCTTGGGGCCCCGTTGTTCCTGGCGCTTTATCTGCCCATCATGTTGTGGATGGTGACACACTTTGGATTGAAGGGTGCCGGCCTCCCCTGGCTCTTGTCCGTCAGTCTTTTCTTCATGGGATGGCTGCCCCGCATTCATCGCCGCTTCCTGTTGTGCAGCCATCGCGCCTGGTTGTTTGATCTGTTGTTGCTGCTCCTTCCCGCCCTTGGGATCAGCGGAGGGGCCCGCCTGCTGATGGATCGCACGGGCTGGCCCATGGATCGCGGGGCCATTGCCGCCCTGCTCTTACTCATCGCTTTCCTCACGCTGGCGGGCACTGCGCTTTCATCCAGCGCAGGAAGGGCGCAGATGCTGGCCTTTGTGCGAGCCTTGATGGGCGGGCCCAACGGGGGGAGGGGAAGGCGTGAATCCTGAGTTTGTGCCGCCATGTGTGTCGGTGTGTGTAAGCGCCTATAACCACGAGGAGTTTATCAGGCCTTGCCTGGAAAGCCTGCTTTCCCAGGAAACCGATTTCCGTTTCGAGATTCTGGTGGGGGACGACGCCTCCACTGATGCCACACCTTTTGTTGTCGAGGAGCTGGCGCGGAAGCACCCGGGAAGACTCCGGCTCATTCGGCAAAGCCAGAACAGCGGCGGGATCCAGAACTATCTGGATCTGCATGGAGCGGCACGGGGCGATTTTGTGGCCCATGTGGACGGCGACGATTACGCCTTGCCCGGAAAGCTGCAAGCCCAGGTGGACGTGCTGCGCCGTCGCCCGGAACTTTCACTTGCGGCCCATTTGATGCGCGTCCATGGATCTGACAAGATCATGCGCGGACTGGACTCCCCTGTGGAGGGCGGTCTGGAGGATCTGGTGAAACATGGAAATTACCTGGTCAACAGCAGCATCATGTATCGCCGCGCCTTTTGGGAAGCTCCCGCCACGCCACTCATGGTTTTCGATTACACGGTCATCCTGAAGTTGGCCAGCCACGGGCCCGTTTTCCTTGATAAACGCGTGTTTGGTGTGTATCGCATCCACTCAAACAGCTATTTCAGAGCCTTTGAGCGTCTGGCATGGCTTGAACAGGCGAAACATCTGGCCCTTGAAATTGCCCGGGAGCGCGGCGCCAGCGCCCATGCTGTCCTGCGCCAACAGCTTGCCTCGCGCTGTTACTTCGCGCTGCGGCACTTCCTGGCCCAGGATCTTCCCGGCTTCCAGGAGCGGATCCACCTTGCCCGCGGGGAATGGCCCCACGCGTCCGGAGCGCATCGCCTGATGAGCCTAACCCGGAGATGGCCCGGACTTCTTGCCACGGTCTTTCGTCTGCGATCCCTGTTGTACGCAAAGGATCCGCGCAAACTCACCTGACAAGTCCAGAACCAGGGTGCCACCTGCTTGAGGAGCCCGCCATGTTCTTCGACCTCTACGACCTGTTCCAGAACATCCGCATCCGCGAAGCCAGCCATCAGGCTCGGCGCGCCCGGGACCTGGCCGGTGATCTGGACACCCGGCTGGAAGAGCTGGAGCGCCAGCTTCTCATGGTGAAGGCCACCAGCGAGGCGCTGTGGACCTTCATCAGGCGTCATCACGGCCTGGAGGATACGGACTTGGTGAATATGTTGAAGGAGCAGGCCTCCCAGCGAGAGCAGGAACTGGCGCTGGAGGAGCCGGTGCAGCACTGCCCGGCGTGCGGCAAAGCCCTGCAGAAGAGCACGGGCAGCTGTATTTATTGCGGACACAAAGCAGATCCGGCGCCTTTCGCCCGATAATGGGCCGACGCAGGCTTGCCGGGCATCCCGGCATTCCGCTCCTTGCCCCTGATTGAACGACCATCCACCTATTGGAGGGATGATGCGCGCACCCCTGATGCTGGCCCTTGTTCTTGGTTTCGCCCTGGTGGCGGCTCTACCCGCCCAGGACAGCAAAGTCGAGCCGACCACCTTTGTGCTTGCCCTGCCCGTGGCTGGCCTGGCCACCGTGGATGCCACGCCCAATGCTTGTGTGGATTGCCACACCCAGCGTGGCGAAGTGGATTTCCGCCTAAGCACGCGCCTGGGGGCTTTCACCATGGGCGCGCCGGACAAGGTGATGCGGAAGGCCCGCGCCACGGTGCCGGACAGGGAGTTGGGCGGTTGGCATCCCGCCATCAAGCCTGTGAGCTTCCAAAACATTCCCGCCTCCTGCCTGCGCTGCCATCGCCAGGACTCGCCCAATGCGCCGCCCTTTTCGCGACTGATCCATGTGCTCCATCTCACCGAGGAGTCTTTCACCCGGCAGGTGGGGGGAGGCTGCGGCTCCTGTCACAAACTGGACAGCGCCACCGGTCAGTGGTCCATTCCCAGCGCCGCCGAAAAATGAGCACGCCCAGCTCTTTGGCTCATCTCATTGCCTGAAAGGGAATCCATGGCTACCGTGCTCCTCTCCCTCTTGCTGGCAGCGCTGGCTTGTGCGGCCCCAATGGAATCCGATGGATCCAGCGCCCGCCTGTTCTACGAAACGCGGTTCAACGGACAGGTGGCAGCGGAAGAAGGGCGCATCCAACTGGATTGCGGGCCTGGGGGTGGCACGCTCAGTCTGCTTCCCGCAGGCCAATGGGTGGAGGGCGCACCCGTGGAGGTGGGCCACGCCGACTTCAGCCTGCAGCGGACGCGGCAAAGCGCCCGCTTGGCGGACGGCTCCCTGGTGGGCACCACGGCCACCTTCACCAAGCTGCCTGAATGGACTTTGGAACCCCAGGCGGAGACCCTGGAGATCCTCGGCTTCCCTTGTAGGAAAGCGTCCACCGTCCTGCGCTCCAATCGCATTGAGATCTGGTTCACCGAGGACACGGCCCTGCGCGGCGGGCCTTCCCTGGGCCTGCTCAAGCCTGGTGCCCTCGTCCTGCGCGTTTTGCGCAACGGCAATCATGAAATGGTGGCCACGCAGATGGAAGCCCTGGCGGCCCCGCCCGAGGTGTGGCCCCGGGACTTGGGCGAAGAGCTGGAAGCACCGGCCTTTCGCTCCCGCATGAATCAGGCCTGGGTGCGCTCGGTGCGCGTTTTCGACCATGAGCGAGTGGCCTTTGCGCCCGCCGCGGTGGACACGACAGCCATGCGCCAGGCCCTGTCCCGCGCCCGCCATGGGGAGGAATCCGCCGTGCTGCGCTTCGCCGCCGGCACCCTTCTCTTGCGCCGCGTCCAGCTTCCTTTCATGCCCAACGCCCAGCTCTTTCTGGAACTGACGGAACGCTCCCGTGGCGATGCCTACGACCGCACGGGCTCGCTCTTCCTGGTGCCTGACGCATTGCCGGAAAGCTTCCTGGACGCCCTTGCGGGTGGAGTGAAGGACCTGCCCGCATGGACGGACAAGGAGGGGCGCGCCTACCAGGGCGTGGCGGCCACCGGGAGCTACCAGCCGCCGGTGGAGATCCTGCGCTTCATCACACCCTTTGGCGTGGGGCATTACAACGAGCAGGTAAGTGTGCAGGGGCAAGTGTGGGCGGACAGCGTGGTCTACAAGCAGGAGATCACCGAGTTGGCCTCGCTGCTCCAGGGCCCGGTGTGGTTGGGCGCCTTCATTGGGAACTACGATGCCGGTGGCCATGAAGTCTCGCTGGACCTGCGCTGGCACCCTGGGGAGCGCTTGCGGGACACAAGCCCCGCGCCGCCCGCGCCCTGGACCCAGCCGCTTTTCAACACGGTGAATGTGCTGGAAATGGCAGGTCAGGAGTATGGCCGCCTTTTCGAAAAGGACACGCTGCGCGTGATGGTGGACATCCCCGCGGATGTGGGCGATGTGCACCTTCGCTTCATCAGCACGGGCCACGGCGGCTGGGGTGGCGGCGATGAATTCAATCCCAGGGTGAACACCGTGCTGGTGGATGGCCAGTTGGCCGCCGCGGTGCGGCCCTGGCGCAGCGACTGCGGCAGCTACCGGCGCTTCAACCCGGCGTCGGGGAATTTCTGGAACGGCCTGTCCTCATCGGACTTCAGCCGCTCCGGCTGGTGTCCCGGCGCGGCGGCGGAGCCATTCATGCTCGCCTTGCCCACGCTGGGGCCGGGCCGCCACGAGGTGGCCATCGCCATTCCCCAGGGTCCGCCGGAGGGCGACAGTTTCAGCGCGTGGAACATTTCCGGCCTGCTTGTGGGAAGTCGCAGGCCTTGACAGCAAACCCGGGGGGGACGATGGCGAAAGGGGACGCATCCACATCCGCAGTGGACATGCAGCGCATGTTGGATCAGCTGCCCGTGCAGGTGTGGCGCATGTCGGCGGCGGACACTTATGCCTGGGCGAACCAGGCCTTTGCCGCCTATCATGGCAGGCAACCGGGAGAACAGGAGGGGCTTCGGGTGTCGGAGCTTCTTCCGCCGGAGCTTGCCCCGGAGGTGTGCCGCACCAACGAGAAGGTGCTGGGCAGTGGCGAGACCCTGGTGCTGGAGACCTGGGTGAAGGGCGCGCAGGGTGTGCGCCGGCTCTTCGCCATTACCAAGACGCCGGACAGGCTGCCTTCGGGTGAGATTGTCGGCGTGGTGTGCGTGGCTGCCGATGTCACCGAGCAGCGCGCGGCGGAAGCGGCCCTGGCGCAGAAGGAGGAGAACTTCCGCAGCCTGGTGGAGACCATTGAGGATCTGGTGGTGATCACCGATGAGGATGGCCACATCATTTATGGCAACCCCGCCCTGCGTGAAAAGCTGGAGTATGCCGACCACGACCTGTCCCCCCTGACGGTGATGGACATGCATCCCTCCTGGGTGCGCGACGAGGCCATGGCCATTTTTGGGGAGATGGTGGCGGGCCACCGCAACTTCTGCCCCTTGCCGCTGGTGACGCGCACCGGGACTCTGCTTCCCGTGGAGACCCGCGTGTGGTACGGCACCTGGAACGGTCAGCGCAGCATGTTCGGCGTGTCCCGGGATTTGCGCCGGGAACAGGAAAGCCTGCAGAAGTTCGAGGCGCTGTTTCGTCGCAATCCCGCCCTGATGGCCATCAATGATGTGGAGAGCATGCAGTTCACGGATGTGAACGATGCCTGGCTGCGCACCCTGGGCTTCACCACCGAGGAGGTGCTGGGCCAAAACAGCCTGGGTCTGGATCTCTTCCCCATGCAGGAGGACAAACAGCGCCTGACCCAACTGCTGGCGGCCTACGGTCGATTGGAAGAGGTGGAGCTGGTGGTGAAGGCCAAGGACGGGCGCCTGATCCACGGCTTGTTCTCAGGGGAGATCATTGAGAGCCACGGTCGCCGCTTCTTCCTGACCGTGATGGTGGACATCAGCGCCCGGCGCAAGGCCGAAAGCGAGCGCGAACTGGTGATCCGGGAGCTGAAGAGCGCCCTTGACCAAATCAAGACCCTGCGCGGCATCCTGCCCATTTGCGCCAAGTGCAAGAAAATCCGTGACGACAAGGGTTACTGGCAGCAGGTGGAGGCCTATGTGACCCGTCACACGGACGCGCACTTCTCCCACGGCATGTGTCCGGGCTGCCTGGAGGAGATGTACAACGAGTTTTTGCCACTGAAGGAGGAGGGGCCTACTCCCGCGTGATATCCCAGCGCGCCAGCTTCTCCAGACGGCCCGGCGTATCCGCGGCCAGGGTGAAGGGGCGTCCGCGCGTGTCGATGATCAGGCCCACCACGCCGCCCTGCACTGTCCGGCGCAGCTCCTTGCCCGGGCCGGCGCCCAGGTCGAAGCCTTTCTCCGGCGTGAAGAGCAGCTCAGCCTCTTCGCCGGGACCCAGGGGGAGGAGGCGCAGCTCGTCCTGGGCAATGGTCACATCCAGCGGCCCGGAAGGCAGTTGGCCCTTCACATGCACACAGGGCTTTCCGGGCGCTTTCACCCGGCCAAGGGGCGCCACGCATGTGCCCAGGTAGATGAGGCAGTCCTTGTCGAAGACCTGGGTGGCGGCCACTTCATGGAAACTGGCAAGCACGCCCAGCTGGGGCATCATGAAAATGGAGTCCACGGCCAGGCGCGTGAAGCCCTCCGGCAGGAAACTGTCAATGAGCATCCAGGCGCTCTGCACCCGGCGCGGCGCGTGGCTGAGCACGCCGCCGGAACCCACCAGCAGGTCCAGGTCCATCATTTTCACCAGGCTGCGCATGCCGCCGTCCTGGTCAAAGGCGTCGCTGATGGTGCGTTCCTGCTGCACGCCCTTCAGCTCCACGGCGAACTCCTTGTGCTGCACGAAGGAGAGGCGCAGGGCCTCCCGCGCAATGGCTTGCTCGATGATGAGATCCTCCCGCGTCTGCGGGATGGTGGTGGGCCGGATCATTTTGTTGCCAATGCGGTTGCGCAGCTCGCTGGGATCCAGCGGGAAGGGCACCCAACGCTGGATGTTCTCCAGCCCCGCCTCCGCCAGCACATTGCTCACGCTGTAGCTCATTCCAAGGTTGGCGCTGACCGTGCGGTTGAACACGCCACCGAAGACCGAGAACACATCCGTGGTGGCGCCGCCAATGTCCACGCCCACCACATTGATGCCCTGGATCTCCGCCACTTTCTCGATGATCTTGCCCACGGCGCCCGGCGTGGGCATGATGGGAACCTGCACGGCTCCGCCATCCCAGTAGCGGCAGAAGCCCATCAGCTTGTCGTAGCCCGGTGCCTGCTGCATCACATGTTCCATGAACAGGTCGTGGATGGCGTCCCGGGCGGGATTCAGGTTCTCCCGCTCCAGCACGGGGCGCAGGTTCTCCACCTCTGTCAGGGCGCTCACGGGGGAGAGGATTTCGTGGATCTCCACTTTCAGCGCCTCGTTTCCCGCGTAGATGATGGGCAGGTTGAAGCCATGCCCCAGCCGTGGACGAGGTTTGGCGGCGGCGATGAGCTCCGCCAGATCCAGGGGCAACTTGCTGCCGCCGTCGGTGCCCCCGGCCAGGAGGATCATGTCCGGACGCAGACGGCGGATGCGGTCGATTTTCTCGTGGGGCAGGCGCCCGTCGTTGGAGGCAATGGTGTCCATCACAATGGCCCCGGCTCCCAGGGCCGCGCGCTGGGCGGATTCCCCCGTCATGGCCGCCACCACGCCCGCCACCATCATCTGCAGGCCGCCGCCGGCGCTGGAAGTGGAGATGTAGGCATCCACGCCCTCGTCCCCATCCTGGGGCACAATGATCTCCCAGCGCTCCGTGCCGTCCTCGTCCCGCACCTGGCGCACGAAGCGGCGGTGGGGCGTGGCTTCGCGCACGGCGCCATCGCTCAAGGTCAGCTGCTGGCGCGAGAGCTCCTCCACCTCCGTGGCGGCGTTGATCACGCCCATGGTCACATCCTCGAAGGGGGCTTCCACCGTGGTGGGCGCCTCGCCACGGATGGTCTGGCGGTAGGTGTCGCCGATCTTCTCGATGAGGATGCACTTGGTGGTGGTGCTGCCGCAATCGGTGGCCAGAATGGAGCGGATTTCCTTCATGGGGACTCCTGCTACCCGGGTGATGGACACTCCGGGTTCGTGTGTCTCAGGGATGGTCTGCGCCCGGCTCCGTGAGCAGGCGCAGGCTACGCAGCGCGATTGGCGATGCCGTCCGGATCCTGGCGGCAACATAGGTCTTCCCGGGCAGGGCCGCGCCACGCAGGACGACAGCCGCCTCGCCCGTGCGGTCCGTCACGGCGCGCAGAGTGTCTTCGTGACCCAGGCTGTCCACCAGCGCGACCGTGAACGATGCCGCCATCCTGGAGTCCCCCGGGCGCTCGAACTCCAGCTTCAAGGCCATCTGTCCTTCCTGGACTTGGATGGGCCGGGTGAAGGGGATGGCCTGGGAAAGGGAGTCCAGGGTCACGTGCTGCGCAAGCACGGGCCCATGCTCGCATGCTCCGAAGAGAAGGAGGGATGAACGCCACAAGACAAGCAGGAGAGCGCGCGTCGGACCCGCGTGACCAATCCGCTTCCTTGCGCTCACACGCGGATCTTGCCATCCAGCCCGGCGCGCGTGACCAGTTTCTTCGCCTCGGCACGGGCGGTCTTGATGAGTTCGGCGGCGTCCGTGCGGCGCACCTTGCGATCCCGCACCAGGAACTCGCCCTCCACCAGCGTGTGCACCAGATCCCGCGGCGAGGCGGACCAGATGAGCTGCTGGGCGGGGGATCCCGCCACCTGGATGGAGGGATGGTTCAGGTCGAAGCACGCAAGGTCGGCCTTCTTGCCCACCTCAATGCTGCCAATCTCCTCCTCCAGGCCCACCGCCTTGGCGGCGTCGATGGTGGCCAGTTCCAGCAGGCGCTCGGCGCTTAGCGTGGCGGCCCCGCGGGAGAATTTCTGCAAAAGGCCCGCCAGGCGCAGCTCTTCCATCACGCTCAAATTGTTGTTGCAGGCGGCGCCATCGGCGCCCAGACCCACGCGGATGCCTCGGGAGAGCAGGTCGGACAAGGGGGCGATGCCGCTGCCCAGCTTCAGGTTGGCGCTGGGGCAATGCACCAGCACGGTGCTGCGGCGTCCGGCCAGGTGCAGCTTTTCGGCGTCGGTGAGCCACACGGCGTGCACGCCCAGGAACTTGCCATCCAGGTAGCCCAAGGCCTCGTAGAGTTGCACGGGATTGCGGCCGAACACTTCGCGCGTCAGTTGGACCTCGTCCCGCGTCTCGGCAATGTGCGTGTGGATCCACGCGCCGCTTTCCTTGGCCAGCGCCCCCACGCCCTTCAGCAGGTCGGCGCTGCAGCTTGGGGCGAAGCGCGGGTTCAGCGTGACGCGCAACCGGCCCTTGCCGTCAAAGTCCGCCAGATGGCGCCTGGCCAGATCCAGCGACTTGGTGGTTTCCTCGCGCAATTCCGGAGGCACACCGCGTCCGCTGTCCATGAGGGATTTCCCACTGAACGCGCGCATGCCGCTGGCCAGCAACTCCTGGAACACGGCTTCCGTGTGCAAGGTGCTCTCCATGGTGAACACCGTGGTGGTGCCCCCCAGGAGAAGCTCGGTGATGCCAAGTTTGGCCGAGATGGCCATGGACACGGCATTGTGCGCAGCTTCCAGGGGCCAGATGCGGCTGCGCAACCAGTCGAAGAGAGCCAGATCCTCGGCCATGTGGCGGAAGAGGGTCTGGCACAGATGGACATGCAACTGGACGAAACCTGGAAAGACGGTAAGCCCTTTCAGGTCAACAACTTTCTCATCCTTGCGCGGCTTCAAACGCTCACCCATGGCCGCAATGCGCCCGTTCTCCACGCGCACATCGCCCACGAAAATCTCCCGCACCATGTTCAAGGTCACCCATGTGGCGCCTTGCAACAAGAAGGATCCGCCGCCGGCTTCCAGGGTGCGCAGCTTGGGAGTCGCCGCGCCTTTCACCTGCGGGGCGGCCTTGACGGACGCGGAAAGGGTCTTGGATGGAGTCGCTTTGGCTGCCGGAACCGCCTTGACGGGAAGCGCCACGGGCTTGGCTGGCGCCGGTTTCGGGGCAGGGGCAGCTTTGACAACAGGAGTTTTGACGGGCGCTGAGGCCTTTTTTGGCGCGGCAAGGGCCTTGGCCGGGACGGGCTTGGCGGGAGCGGCAGTCTGTTGGGGCGCCGTCTTCTTGGTTGCAACAACCTTTGCGGAGGCCGACTTCACCGGCGTGGCCGCTTTTTTGGCTGTGCCCACGGCCTTTGCGGGCGCTTTTTGGGCCGGCACCGGCTTCACCACTTTTTGACTGGCCTTGGGAGGTGGTGCCGCGCTTTTGGGCTTTGCAATGATCGGCAAGGCTTTCGCCCCTGCCACGGGCTTAACCGCAGCCTTTGCCGGCTTCTCGGGTGTTTTGCCACGGGATGGGCCCTTGGACCGCTCCGGAGTGGGAGCGGGACGGGACTTGCGGGTGGAATCAGCCACGGCGCGCCTCTTCAAGCTCGTTTATTGCCCTAAGAATGTACGGTATCGCATCGCGTTTTTCCAGCAGTTCTTGGAAACGATCAATTTGCCACGAGTTGTAAACGATTTTCACCACTGGTGAAAAAAAGGCCAGGGCCTGGCTAAGCACGAAGTTCATGGGCACCGCCCCTTCCAGCATGAGAGAGGCGGGCACAGCCAGCCCGCGATCCACCACCGCCCTGGCCAGGCCGCGCAGAAGCGCTTCGTCCTCCGGCGTGAACGGATGGGGTTCCGCCGCTGTCATGGGCGGACCAAGGGCGGAGGCTCGTGGGCGGGGATGTCCACAGCGCCGGCCGATTGCCACTTGATCCAATCATCAAGCATATCAATCTGTTCGCCTTCTGGAAGGGTGAAAACCAGGGAGCTTCCGCCTCGCGTTTTCACCGCCAAATTCGTCGGGCCACGCTCCAGGGGGTGCAAATCCCTCCACGGCATAAGTCGCGCCCCGGTGAGGGGTGTTGAGAGCGAGAGCCCGTCCCGATTGATGAGCAGGGACCGGGCAAACAGAAAATCACGAAGACTGAAAACCAGCGCTGTGACCAGCACACCGCTCTGCCAGGTCAGTCCCAGCCAGTAAATCACCAAGCTTCCCAGAAGTAAGATGATGATGATCAGCATGATCGCTTGGCCGGGGCGCTGTCTGGGGGGCCAATGGCTCCAGGTGATGGCCTGTGGTGTTTCCATGGAGCCAAAGTAGGAAAGGCACCGGTCAGTCCGCCGCGATCCTTGCCGGCATCATCGCCGTGTCTTTTCGATCGCAGCTGATTCCGGTGTGTAATGCCGTTAAGGCTGCAAAATCGCCGCTATTCAGCCTCTACCTGGGCGCGAGCTCCCGTAAACTCTACAATCCACCGGCTCCCGCCTCGTGGATGCAAGCCGGGCCGCCACTGCGCCGGGGAATTGCCACATTGGCCGCACACCGACTTCAAAAGAACAGTATGCACGATGTGACACTGACCACGCGCCGGCGTGAGGAGTTCATTCGGCTGGACGACCATCTGGAGAGCCTGGCCGCCGCTTATGGGTGGCGGGACGGGCTTCTGCTGCTCCATGTGCCCCACACAACGGCGGCGTTGACCATCAACGAGAACGGCGATCCCGATGTGCCCCGGGATCTGCTCATGCGTCTGGCCGTGCTGGCGCAGGATTCCGGTTACCGGCATGCTGAAGGCAATTCCGACGCCCACCTGAAGAGCAGCCTGCTGGGTTGCCAGTTGTGGGTGCCGCTCAAGGACGGGCGCCTGCGGCTGGGCACCTGGCAATCGGTGTGGTTTTGCGAATTCGACGGTCCGCGCCAGCGGCAGATCTGGGTGCGCCATATGGAGGACTTCGGTGTACAACGCGGCTAATCCCCTTATCGTCCAATCAGATCGCACCGTTTTTCTGGAGACAGCCAATCCCCTCTTCGAGGATGCCCGGGACGATCTGGGGCGCTTCGCCGAACTGGACAAAAGTCCAGAACATCTCCACACCTACCGCATCACGCCCCTTTCCCTGTGGAATGCCGCCTCCAGCGGGATGAACGCGGTGGAGATCATCAACATCCTCAACCGCTACTCCAAGTATGAAGTGCCCACCAATGTGGTGGAGGACATCCGCGAGGTGGTGGGCCGTTACGGCCGCGTGCGTTTGTTGAAGGACGAAGCTGGCCGCCTGCTGCTGGAATCCGCCGACGAGTTGCTGATGATCGAGCTCTCCCGCCACAAGACGGTTGCGCCCCTGCTGGGTCCGCCGGTGCATTCCCGCTGCATGGAGGTGCGGCCGGAGAACCGTGGCCATTTGAAGCAGGCCCTCATCAAAATCGGCTTCCCCGTGGAGGATCTGGCGGGTTACACGGCCGGCGCGCCGCTGGACATCTCCCTTCGCGATCAGGCCTTGAGTGGCAAGGACTTCGATTTGCGCCGTTATCAGCGTGATGCCATCAATGTTTTTTGGGCAGGGGGCGACACGCGGGGCGGCAGCGGCGTTCTGGTCCTGCCTTGCGGGGCCGGCAAGACGGTCATTGGTATTGGTGTCATGGAGAAAGTGGGCATGCACACGCTGGTGCTCACCACCAATGTAACCGCCCTTCGCCAGTGGAAGCACGAAATTCTGGACAAAACCAATCTTGCCGAGGATCAGATTGGCGAGTATTCCGGTGAGCAGAAGGAACTGCGCCCGGTGACCCTGGCCACTTATCAGATTCTGACCTGGCGCAAGAACAAGCAGAGTCCCTTCGCCCACTTCCGCATTTTCAACGAGCAGAATTGGGGCCTGATCGTCTATGACGAGGTGCACCTGCTGCCTGCGCCGGTCTTCCGCGCCGTGGCGGACATCCAGAGCCGCCGTCGGCTGGGCCTGACCGCCACGCTGGTGCGCGAGGACGGCAAGGAGGACGATGTTTTCTCCCTTATCGGGCCCAAGAAGATCGATGTGCCGTGGAAGGAGCTGGAGCGCCAGGGCTGGATCGCCCAGGCCAGCTGCATTGAATACCGCTTGTCCATGGATCAGGACCTGCGCCTGGAGTACGCCCTGGCGGAGACAAGGCGCAAGTACACGGTGGCCTCCTGCAACCCGGCCAAGCTCATGCTCATTGAAGATCTGCTGGAGCGCCACAAAGGGGATCGCGTGCTGATCATCGGCCAGTTCCTGGATCAGTTGCGCACCATTTCCGCCCTGCTGGGCGCGCCGCTTATCACCGGCAGCGTGCGCAATTCCCTGCGCGAGGAGCTTTACGAGAAATTCCGCACGGGCGAGGTGAAGGTGCTGGTGGTGTCCAAGGTGGCCAACTTCGCCGTTGACTTGCCGGAGGCCAATGTGGCCATCCAGGTCTCGGGAACGTTTGGCAGTCGGCAAGAGGAAGCACAGCGCCTGGGCCGCGTGCTGCGTCCCAAAAGTGGCGACAACCATGCCTGGTTCTACACCCTGGTGACACGGGACACCATCGACCAGGAGTTCTCCATGAATCGCCAGCTCTTCTTGACGGAACAGGGCTATCGCTATGAGATCCGCACTTATGAATAATGCGGCGCGGTTGTTGCTGCTGGCCGCCTGCCTGATCTTGTGGGGCAGGGCGGAGGCGCGTGTGGAATGCGCTGCCCATCCCGCCCTGGACATCCTGCGCCAACCGGATGGCGCCCTGTTGCTGCGCCTGCGCTCGGATGCTCGCCTGACGCCCCTGGAGAGCGAGCGCGGCATGGCTTTGGTTTTCAGCCATAGCGCCCCCCGCCTGCGTGGCCGCACGGCCACGGGGCAGGAACTCAGCCTGTCGTGGCACGCCCTGCAAGGCGCTGTCGCCGGGCGCTCGGGTTCTCTTGTGCCCCTGGAGGCCCTGCGACAGGGCCTTCTGGTGCGGGAGGAGGGTTCACCCACGCCGCGCACGCCACTGCGGACCCTTGCGGCGCCGGATCCCTGGGCTGCCCGCGCCTTCCTGCGCCTGGAAGTGAGCCACGGCGGCATGTTCGAGCTAAGGGCTGCCTGGCTGCGTGAGCAGTTGGGACACTCCCTGGCCACTTTGCCCGATCCCCGCAATTGGAATCTGGTGCACAACGGCAAGGTGGAGCCCGTGCTGGCGGAAGGGTGTGAAGACGGCTCCTTCGATGAAGGCGACCGCCTGCTTTTCTGGGCGGAGCCTTCGCGTCCCGCGGTGCCGGAGCTGGGCCCCGATTCCCGCCAGGATCCCTGGTGCGCCCGGGAGATTTACTTCCTGGCGGCGGGGGAGGGTCCTGGCGCCCGCCTGGCCCAGGAGTCTGGGGAGATTGTGGAAACCAATCCCGACCTCTACGACTTCCCGCTCACCTTTCCCGACACGCTTCTGGTGGAGGAGGACAACCACTTCAGCCGCCTGACCTATGTCCTGGACGAGGCCCATCCTGACCATCATTTCTGGACCACTGGGGTCTACGGCGGCACCCTGCGCCAGGTGAACTTTCATGCTCCGGGCCTGGACGCCTACAGCACGCAGCCGGTCACCTTGCGGGTGTGCATGCGCGGGCTGGGTTCGCCAGTGGAAGAGGGCGATCCGGATGTCGTCCAGCGCCAGCGCCTTTATGTGAACAACCAGGGCGGGGCGGCGCTGGAAATGGGCAACGACGGCCAGTGGCGGAACCAGGAACTGCGCATTGCCTCCTTCGGAAGCGAGGCTTTCCCCGATCACAGCGCCTTTCGTGAAGGCGCCAACACGCTCTTCATCGCCGGTGTGGACGAGGCCCCCGCCGGGCCCTATTCCGCCGCCATGCTCAACTGGATTGAACTGCGTTACCAGCGCAAGTACGAAGCAGAGAACGGCGCCTTGGCTTTCAGCGCGGACCCCTTCCTGCATGATGGGCGGGTGGTGAATTTCGAAGTCACTGGCTTTCCCTCTTCGCGCATCCAATTGTGGAAAGTGGGCCGCTCCCATGTGCGCAACGCCATTGTGCGGGAGTTGGGCGGCAGCCATCGCCTGCGCTTCCAGGACAGCTTCGTGGCCGGCACGCGCTATGTGGCCGTGGCGGAGGAGGCCCTGGCCACGCCAGATGCCGCCCAGGATGTGCTTCACCACAACCTTGCGGGCATCACCCAGGGGGCCGAGGCATTGGTGGTGGTGGCAGACAGCTTGATGCGCGCCGGGGCGGAGGAAATTCTTCAACCCATGCTGGAAGAGCGCTTCGGCGTGGGCGGCGCCCTCATTTTGAGCGACCGCTGGATTTACGACGAGTTCAGCCATGGGAAGAACCGCCCCCACGCCATCCGCGATCTGGTGCGTCGCGCCTGGAGCAGCTGGGCGGAAGCGCCGCGCTGGCTGCTGATGATCGGCGACGGCATTCTTACGCCCCGCACCACGGCCCCCGGCCACGAGCCCGTCCTGCCCTTGATTTACGAACAGGTGTACAAGTGGGGCGCCGCCTCCAGCGATGACTGGTATGCGCGGGATGTGGGCGGGGGCGCATTGCCCACGCTGGTGTCGCGCTGGCCCGCCGCCACACCCGAGGAGTTGGTGAATCTGGTGGCAAAAGTTGGCGCCTATGAGGCCTCACCGGGCGGATCCTGGCAGAACAGCCTGTTGTTCACCGCTGGCGCCAGACCGCCGGACGAAGGCCTGTTCATGGCGCGCACCGAGGAGCTTGTTCAAACACGCCTGCCTTCCCGGCACTTTGTTCGACGCATTTATGCCGGTGAGGATGGCGGCGCCTATCTGGGGGGATTTCCGCAGCTGGCGGATCTGCTGGAGCAGGGCCAGCTTGTGGCCAACTACTCAGGGCATGGCGGAGGTGCCGTGTGGTCGGACAACGCACTGTTGAACAGTGATTTGGTCCCGCAGTTGTCCAATGAAGACCGCTTGGCCTTTGTCACCAACGCAACCTGCTTCATCGGCAGCCTTGATTACGATGGCGCCCTGGGGCGGGCCCTCCTCAACAGCGGTCCCATGGGAGCCATCGGCGTGCTGGGTTCCACGGGCCTGGGCTTCCGGGACACGGGCATGGAGCTGGTGGCGGAGTTCATGGAACTGCTGCTGGCCAATCCCCTGTGGTCGGTGTCGGAAGTCCTGCGCGAGGCCAAGGATCGTTTGTGGCTGCGCCATGTGCCTGGGCGGGAGGGCAGCGAAGAGGCGCTCCGCACGGAAGCCGTGGTGGTGATGAATGTGATTCTGGGACTCCCCTGGCAGACGCTGCGCGTCCCTGCAGAAGGCGGATTGGCCCTGGAGAATCCAGTGGCCAGCGCGGGGGACACGCTTCGCGTCACGGGCCAAGGCGCGCTACCTGGTGGACGCGGACGAATAGAAATCTACAGTGGAAGCGTGCGACCGGCCCAGGATGGCGTGGATTTCGTGGAGGGCGTGCGCACTGTGGAACCGGTTGCCGGACCTGATGGCTCGTGGAGCGCCACCCTGGTGATGCCCACGGCGCTTCCGGGGGGTGGCGCCCTGGGATCCCTGCGCAGCTGGATGCCCGACACGGACGGAAATGGAACCAGTGCGGCCACCTGGTTCACCAACCCGGACAGTGTAAGCACGCCCATTCTTTGGCGCGCCCGTCTCCTGCCGGATCCTCCCCGCCCTGCCACGCCGCTTGAGGTGGAGCTCTTCGTGTCGGGACCCAACGGGCCGGACAGTCTGGCGGCCTTGTTGACGGCCCAGCCTCCTGCGGGGGAATTGGACGTTCTGCGCGTGCCCATGGCGCCCCAGCCCGGGGATCCTCAGCGCCTGCGCGGAAGCCACGCGGTTGGCCCCTGGCCGGATAGCAGCCTGGTGGAGCTGCGATTTGTGCAATACCACGGGTTGTCCACCGACAGCACCACCTCCTCGTGGTTCTGGATTGAAGCGCCTCGACCGCGCGTGGACTGGCATGTATTGGAGGATCGTGATCCCCTCGGGCGTCTGGTTCTGACTCTGCAAAACGGAGGCGATGGCCCCAGTGGCCAGCTGGAGTTGACTCTGCTCTCGCCCGCTGGCAGCCTATTGGGTGCCAGCACCCTGCCGCCCATGCCGCCTGGTGGAGAGGCCCGTCTTCCCCTGGCCCTTCCTGATCTGCCACTGGGGGACAGCCTGGTGGTGCGGGCCATGTGGGATCGGGCCACGGGCGGGCCCTGGCCTGAGGATCTGCAGGTGCTGGCCGACATGGTCATCCTGCGTGCAGGCCAGTTTCAGTGGCCCACCCCCAGCCTTCAGGTTGGGCTTTCCCCAAGCGCGGGCGAGCGTGTGGCCGCCTTGTCTTCCCTGACCACCCAGGATGTGGAACTGCATCAAAGCTCGCTGAACCTGTTCAGTCCCGCCTACGCCCTGCGCTGGTTGGACGGTCTGGAACCGGGTCCGGTCATCGGCTCACTGCGCCTGCCGGGGCTGGACTCGCTGCAAACGGAGGCAGTGGAACTGCTGGTGTGGCATGAGGAATCCGGCCTCTTCCTGGCTCAACCCGCTGGCCAGGTGGAACGCGTGGCCGGCGACACACTGGCGCTGGACTTCCAGCTCCCGGAAGGCAGGGGCTTCGTGGCGGGCCACTTCCAGGACGGGGTCCCGCCCAGTCTTCATCTGGAGGTGGAGGGGCAGGTCTTCGACACGGGTGGTTTTGTGGCGCCTGGCGCCACACTCAGCTGGAGGGTGGAAGACCCTTCCGGCGTGGATCCGCGCGCCGGCTCAGTGCAGGTGAAGGTGAATGGCCGGGAGCTTTCCGCGCAGGAACTTTCCCTGCGCAGCGAATCCCGGGGCCATGCCCTGACCATCCAGGCCGAACTGGACGAGGAGTTGCCACGGGGCGTGCCCATTCCTGTGGAGCTGGGCTGCCGGGACGCAGCTGGCAATGTGACCCAGTCGCTCACCAGCGTGATGGTGGGCCAATCTCTTGCGCTGCGCCACGCCGGCAATTATCCCAACCCCTTCCAGCGGGACACGCGCTTCGTGTTCAGCTTAACCGGTGTGGCGGACAAGGTCAGCATCGACATCTACACGGTGGCGGGCAGGCGCATCCGGCGCCTGGAAGCCCTGGGCCCGCTCATTAACTACAACGAGCTGGAGTGGGACGGCCGGGATCGCAATGGCGATGTAGTGGCCAACGGAGTCTACTTCTGGCGCTTGAGCGCTCAGGGTGCGGAAGGTCGCGTGGAGTACATGGGCAAAACGGCGAGGCTGAAATGAGCAAGCCGACCCAAGGCCGGGGAGCCGTTCGGACATGGCCGGGCGCTCTGCATCACCTTCGCCCTCCACGCTTCTTTGACGTGCTTCTGCGTGCAATTCCCAAGTGCGGTGCGACGGCGCAAGGAAATCAGCCTCCCCCTGGGTGCCAGGCCCGTCCTTGGGACAGGCAACGCCCATTCCTGGCGGCGACCCTCCTGCTGTTGGGCCTTTCCCATCCCGCCCTGGCCGGGCGATATGCCGGCGAATTTCTTGCCCTGGGCGGCGGCGCCCGCGGCCTTTCCATGGGACAGGCCATGGTGGCGGGCAGCAACGACGCCTTCTCCGCTTTCTGGAATCCCGCAGGTCTGGCGCTGGTGGATCGTCGCAGCGTGTCGGGCATGGCCACCAGCCAGTTCGGCAGTTTGGGAGATGCTCTGGGCACCATGGCCCACCTGGGCCTGACCTGGCCGGTGGGCGGCGCTAACCTGGCGCTGAACTACACACGTTTTCAGGTGGGGGATATTCCCCGCTACCCTGCCTACAGCGACCAGGATTACACCTTTGAAGAGCGCCGCCGCTTGATCGAGGAGGCGGGCGGCCTTCCTGCGGGCTATTTCGGCAGTGCCGATGAGGCCCTGGTCTTCAGTTTTGCCAAACGCAACGAGCCCGTCCTTCAGTTTGGGTGGATATACCGCGACATCCCTTTGAGCATGCCCTTCGGTTTCAATGTGAAAGCCGTGCGCAGCACGCTGGATGGATCCAGCGGCAGTGGTCTTGGCCTGGACGCCGGCCTGCAGGTGCATGCCCAGATGAAGGATCTTGCCGGGTGGAAGAAGGGTGGACAACTTTCCCTGGGTGCCCGCCTGGAGAACTTCACCAACACAGGCTTGCGCTGGGAGCGCGGCGAGGACGCCATCCACTACTACCATGTGCTGGGCGCGTCATGGAACGCTTCCGCCGGGCCGCTCTCCTGGACCTTGTCGCGGGATTGGGACCACCATTACGACACTCAGCAACGCACAGGACTGGAACTGCGCCATGCTGGAGGCCTTGCCCTGCGCGTGGGCCATCAGGGGCGCGATGGCCGCCTCACTTATGGGGCGGGTTTTCAGCTGAAGGGATTGCAGGTGGACTATGCCGGGCTGGATCATGATCTGGGCCGCTTGCATCGTATGAGTTTCATCTATGCCTTCTAACAGATTGCCCGCGCACCTTGCAACCACCCTGCGCACGCTTCCCGCGTTGCTGGTGCTGTTATGTCTTGCTTGCGGCGAGGATTCCGGCGACGAGGATCGCACAGCGCCACCCGCACCCCGCATGCGGCTGAAGAGCTGCGGCGACCCGGCCGCCGTCTGGCCGGAAAGCGGTGTGGATGCCGACGCATCCAGCGGACAGGGTGTGCGGTTGGAGTGGGACATGGACGTGGAGCCGGAGGATCTGGCCGCCTTCCAGATCTTCCGCGCCTGGCATCCGGATTCCGCTTATGAGCGTCTGTTGCTGGACGAAGAGCGCTTCCTGGAAGGCCACCCACCCTATTATCTCTTCATTGACCTGGACCCTGGCCTGCGGCCCACCTACCATGTGGGCAACCGCGCCTGGTACTATGTGAAGGCCATGGATGGCGATGGCAACACCAGCGCACCCTCCGACACGGTGAGCTATCGCCTGTGGGCGGCTCCGCGCATTTTCGAGAGCCAGGTGCGCGTGCAGTCGGACACGCTGCAGGTGGAATGGCAATACGAGTTTGTGGACATGTTCCAGGTGGGCTTCCGCGGTTTTACCCTTCTGATCACAGATGAGCAGGGCAACCTGGAGGCCACCCGGGAGATTCGACTGAACCTGGAGCCCGCCATGCGCGCCCGGTATGCCGTGGGCGATCTGGGCCTGTCGCCGGGCAGTCATCGGTTACGGGTGGACACCATCATTGAAACGGTGGCCCAGATCGATTCCGTTTATGTCCATGTGGCATCCAACCCCGCTTGGTGCACGCTGGCGGGCTCGGAATCCAATTGGATTTCCTTTACTTTCTGACCACACAGATGTCCATGATGGCGGAGGGGGCTTTGGGCCATCTTGCGGCGATCGCCCGCGCACTCATTCTTTTCAGCGCACTGCTTCTGCCCTTGCACGCATTCGCGCAATCGGCGGAGGCGGCCCTGGAGGTGGATTCCGGGGGCAACCGCGCGGCCGAGTACTTCCTTGGGGATCGCAACGCCATTTTTATCACGGTGAATGTGTGGGGCAAAGTGACCAAGCCGGGCCAGTATAATGTGCCCAGCGGCACCAGCCTGCTCACGCTGTTGTCCGCCGCGGGCGGACCTTCGTCCTATGCGCGCCTGGACAATGTGCGCGTGGTCCGTTTGGTGAACCAGCGCGAGGAGATTCTTGAAATCGATGTGCGCCGCTACCTGAACACCGGCGACATCAGCCTGATTCCGGAGATCAAGCCCGGCGACACGGTGGTGGTGTCGGGCAGCACCTACAACTGGGTCTCCAACGCGGTGGATGTGATTGCCAAAGTGGGCATTCTGCTCAACGCCATCGTGCTGATGCAGCGGCTCAAATAGCTGCGATGTGAAGGGGGAGGACAAGACTCATGCGACTTGGCACCTTGCTTCTGGGATCGGCACTGCTTACGCAGGTGGCCGGCGCTGCCACCCAGTTCCTGGGTGGAAATGGCCTGTTCCACACATGGACGGCGCGCAATCTGGAGCCCGGCCAACTGGGCGTCAACTGGCACAGCCGCATGTGGTCCGGCAGCACAGTGAGCGGGCCCATTTCCAATGTGTCCCAGGCGGTTGCCCTCACCTTCGGCTTCAGCCCCCATGTGGAGCTGGAGATCACCCCCATGCTCTACCAGGATTTGAATTTCAGCTCCCAGGGCTTCATCACTTATAACGCGCCGGACGATGTCTACCTGCGCATGCGCTTCGGCAACTATCAAATGCGCCTGGCGGATCAGCCATTGACCTGGGCGGTGATGGGCAGCGTGCGCACCAACTCGTCCAAGTACTCCAATGTCTACCTGGAGCCCTACAACACCACATCCAACGAGTTATCGGTGGGCACTGCCCTTAGCTGGTTCTCCAATCCGCTCTACCCGCTTGAAGGCCCCAACGCCCATTTCAACCTGAACTGGACAAACCACAACGATGGCGGCAATAGCGCGCTGAATGTCTTCAGCGATGTCACCAACGATCTGGAGTATTCCCTGTCCTACCGGCACCCGGGCTTGCGCTGGGAGTTTTTCACAGAGCTTTACGGGAACACTTTCCTGAAGAAGCCGCCGGTAACCGCCTACACCCGCGCCAATGCCCTGTGGATCCAGCCGGGCATGACCTATCGCATGTTCCAGGGCATGAGCATCAGTGCCGGCGTGGATGTGCGGCTAATGGAAAGCGGACCCGAGCTGGTGGTGCTAAACGGCGCCCCGCGCCCCGCCGGTGTGGTTGCTGAACAGACGCGCAAGAACGACGAGTTCCCGGAATACTATCCCGACTGGCGCTTTGCCCTGAAGCTGGCCTTCACGCCCTCCACCGCGTTCCGTCATGTGGATACCTTTGCGGAGGTGAAGCCCGAGAGCCAGAAGGATTACGAGATGCGGGAGAAGATTGGCGTCACCGAGCGCGAAATGATTGACTGGCTGGGCGCCGAGGATCAGAGCGCGGAGTTCCTGGATCTGGAACTGGAAAAGATCCGCGCCGAGCGTCGCAATGCGGAAAAGGAGCTGGAGCGCTTGCGCGAAAAGCTCAAAGACGACAAGAGCAAGTAATTCTCCGGACCCCGCCACTGGCGGGGTTCTTTTTCCGGCGGAACTTAGGCTGGCAAAACTTTCCGTCACCACCCGCCAGGCCCTGCTGACCTGGTTTCGCGCCCAGGCCCGGGATCTTCCCTGGCGCAGGGAACGCACGCCCCATCGGGTATGGATCAGCGAGATCATGCTGCAGCAAACCCAGGTGGCCACAGCGCTTCCTTATTTCCAGCGCTTCCTGGAGGCGTTTCCCACGGCCGCGGCCCTGGCGGAGGCGCCGGAGGATCATGTGATGGCGCTCTGGGCGGGATTGGGCTACTACAGCCGGGCGCGCAATCTCATGGCTTGTGCGCGGAAGCAGGTGGCTGTGCATGGAGGAAGCCTGCCGGCCAACGCCCAGGCGCTGGCCGCCTTGCCGGGCTTTGGTCCCTACACCGTGGCGGCGGTGGGCAGTTTGGCCTTTGGCTTGCCGCTGGCGGTGCTGGACGGGAATGTGATTCGTGTGCTGGCGCGCCTGGCGGCCCTGGAGGAGGATGTGGCGCGTCCGGCGGTGCGGAAGCGTCTGCAGCAGATGGCCGATGAACTGCTGGACCCCGTGGGGCCCGGGGAATGGAATGAGGCCTTGATGGAGCTGGGCGCCACCTGTTGCCATCCCCGGCAGCCGTTGTGCGCGGAGTGTCCGCTGGAGCCGGATTGTCTGGCGTTCAAGGCGGGAACCCCTGGCGCCTTTCCTGTGAAAGCCAGGAAAGAGGCTCCGCCCGCGTGTCCCACCGTGGTCCTCCTGGCGCAGGATGCGGAAGGCCGCGTGCTGGCCCGGCGTCGCGGTGATAAGGGCATGCTGCGTGGGTTGTGGGAGCTGCCCAGCCAGGAAGCGAAAAGGGGCAAATGGACGCCCCCCGCACTGGAAGCGGTCTGGCGGGAACTTTGGGAGAGCGTGCTGCGCCAGGTGCTTGGAGAGGATTGTCAGGCACAAGCGGATGCGGCCCTGATGGACGGGCTGCGCTTCACGCACGCCTACTCGCACTTCCGTGCCCTGGTGCTGGCGCGGCGCGTTTGTGTGCGCGATGGGGCGGCAGAGCTGCACCCGTGGATCTGGTTGACTGCGTCAGAAGTGGAAAAGCTGGGTTTCTCCGCCCGGGATCGACGCGTGTTGAAGGAGTACCTGTCATGAAGAATTCCCTGCGACGGGGCGGCCTTCTTTCTCTGGCGCTGCTGGGAGCCTGCACCATGAAAGAGGACCTGCGCACAGTGGAGTTGCAGGTGGGCGGATCCTCCACTTCGCTGTTTGTCACATGGCGCGAGGGAGCCGTGCTCCACAGCGACAGCGCAGGCACGCCATGGACCCACACCATTGAGGCCGCGGATGGCGCGCAGCTTGTGGTGCGGGCGGTGGCTCCCCGTGCGGATGCCGCCCTGTGGATCCGTGTTTTGGAAGACGGCCAGGAAGTGCGTGTTGCGCCAGGTTGCCGCTGCGATGGAAGCGGCGTGTCGGCCCAGGTGGATGGTGTGGTGGGGGCGTGGTAAGCCCGTGCAGGCAGCGTGAGCTGGCTATATTGCCCGCATGAAAAGCCACCACCTGTCCGCCATGATCCTGCCGCTTGCGTTGCTGGCCTGTCTGGCCACCGCGCGGGCGGAGAGCTTCCACCAAGCACCCGACCCCATTCCCGCCATCCTTGATGCGCCAACGGCAGCGGGGCTGGGCGTTTCGCCGGATGGCCACTGGGCCCTGGAGCGCAGTCGCCGGACCCTGCCCCCGGTGGCGGAACTGGCCCAGCCCGCCGTGGAGTGCGCAGGCTTTCGCCTGCATCCCGTCACCGCGCTATCCATGGAACAGGATTTCACCCGCAGCCTGGTGCTTATCCATCTGGGCAGCCTGGAACGGATAGTGGTGGACTTTCCGGCAGGCGCGCGCATTTTTTCGCCGCGCTGGTCGCCTGACAGTCGCCATCTGGCCTGGTGCCTGGCGACTGAGGTCGGGACAGCCTTGTGGCTGACCGAAGTGGCCACTGGAAAGAGCCGCCAATTGGGGAATGTCCACCCGGCCACGGCGCTGGGATCACCCCTGGTGTGGATGCCTCATGGCCGCGGCCTGTATTGCCTGAACCGCAGTGGCCATGGCCTTGCGCTGCCACCGCTCCTGCCTCCCGCAGGACCTGAAGTGCTGGAGAACCAGGGCAGGCCGACACCGGCCCGCACCACGCCCTTCCTCATCAAGGATGCGCGGGACGAAGCGCTCTTCGAACAAATGGCCATGGCGGAGATCGTGGCGGTGGCGCTGGATGGCACCGTGCGCAGCGTGCTGCCCTCTTCCGTTGTGGAGGGGCTGGAGCTTTCCCCCGATGGCGCGCACCTTTTGGTGGAGCGGCTTCACAAGCCTTGGTCACGCAGCCATGGCGCCTGGGACTTCCCACGGGAAATCCTGGTGATGGACACTCTGGGCCGACTGGAGCGCGTGGTGGCGGAGCTGCCCTTGGCCGAGGGGCCCTCCATTCGACATGATGCGGAACGGGAAGGCCCGCGGCGTCCGCACTGGCGGCCGGACCAGCCTGCCACACTTTGCTGGGTGCAGGCGCTGGACAAGGGTGATCCGGACAGGCCGGCCTCCCAGCGCGATGCCGTGATGTCCCTGGCGGCGCCCTTCATTGGTGAAGGACGGGAGCTGCTGCGGCTGGGCAAACGCTTCGGCGGCATCCTGTGGGGAGAGAAAGATCTGGCGCTGGTCTACGAAAGCTGGCAGGACAGCGCCTTGCAGCGCATCTGGCGCTTCACGCCATCCAGTGGAAAACTGCGCCTGTTGCTGGAACGGGACCGCGAGGATGCCTACAGCGAACCCGGATGGCCGCAGATGCGCCAAAACGCCACCGGCCACAGCGTGCTGCGCCTGACGCCGGACGGACGGAGCATCTGGTGGGCCGGCCGGGGCGCCTCCTCCAAGGGGCCGCACCCCTTCCTGGATCGCATGGATCTGGCCACGGGCCAGCGGGAGCGGGTGTGGAGTTGCCGCGACCCCTGGTATGAGCAGGTGCAGGCCATGTTGGACAACAGCGCCGCGCGCCTGTTGATCAGCCGCGAATCCTTGACCGAGCCTGAGAACAGCTGGCTGCTTGACAAATCCAAGGGCCGCCGCCATCGTGGCACCGCCGATTACCGGGCCCGCCCCATTACCCAAAACCAGGATCCCGCCCCCCAGTTGGCCCAGCTCCAGAAGGAGCTTCTGCGCTATCGTCGCGCCGATGGCGTGGAGCTGTCCGCCACCCTCTATTTACCACCAGGGTACCGGCGTGGCGTGGATCCGCCCTTGCCCGCCCTGTTCTGGGTCTATCCCCGGGAGTTCAAATCCCGCGAGGCCGCCGGTCGCGTGACCTCCAGCCCATACACATTCAGCCGACCCGCGGGCATCTCCGTGCTCTTCCTGCTCACCCAGGGCTACGCGGTGGTGGCGGACCCCTCCCTTCCCATCCTGGGGCGTGAGGGCGGCAAGCCCAACGACCACTATCTGGAGGAGCTGGAGTGGGGAGCGCGGGCCGCCGTGGAGCATGTGGCCAGCCTGGGCTGCGTTGACACCAGCCGTCTGGCCATTGGCGGCCACAGCTACGGCGCGTTCACCGCGGCCAATCTGCTGGCGCACACGAATCTGTTCCGCACCGCCATCTGCCGCAGCGGCGCCTACAATCGCACCCTGACGCCCTTCGGCTTCCAGGGCGAGGATCGTAGTCTGTGGGAGGCGGAGGAAACCTATCTGGAAATGTCACCCTTCCTGGCGGCGGACCAGATCACGCGGCCCATTTTGCTCATCCATGGGGCGGAGGATCCCAACCCTGGCACGTTCCCCCTGCAGAGCGACCGCTTCTACGACGCCCTGAAGGGCCTGGGGGCCACGGCGCGTCTGGTGCGACTGCCCGCCGAGGGACATGATTATCGGGCGCGGGAATCCGTTGAGCATGCGCTGTGGGAAATGATCCACTGGTGCGAGCTCCACCTTAAGGGCGCGCCCTCCACGGAGCGTGAAGGGACCCGGCCTTTGCCGGAGAGGGAAGGTTCCGGTGATGGTGGACGCTGAACCCGTCACGCGGGTCGGATCAGGCTCAGGTGAAGCCGCCGCCCCCGCCGCAGGATCCGCCGCCGGAAAAGCCGCGGGAAGACGATCCCTGCACGGCGCTGGCGAAACTGGCGCCGCTGCGCCGGGTGTCCTCGTTTCCACAGGATTCACAGCGCAGGGGTTCGTCGCGCTGGGAGCTGGGACGCAGCACTTCCTGATCCTTGCCGCAGGCCGGGCAGTGGTAGACATAAAGGGGCATGGACGACCTCTGGTTGACGGCCCGCAGAATACTAAACACAGACAAATATTTTCAACAGGAAAGGAATAACCATGGAATGGATTGCCCATGTGGCCGGTGTGGTGCTGTGGTTGGGCGGCCTCATGGCCGCCGGCTTGATGCGCGGCCCGGAACAGCCGGGACAGGGTTCCACGCGTCGCCGCGCCATGACGGCCATGGCTCTGCCGGGCCTGATCCTGGTGCTGCTGGGAGGCGTGGGCCTGCTGGCCCGATTCGGCATCAGCCACATCAACGGGCCGGGCTGGTTCCACACCAAGATGCTGCTGGTGGTGACCCTGGCGGTGCTGCATGTCCTGGTGGCCCGGGACAAGGTCCGTGGGGCCTGGCTCATGCCCGTGACAGGCTTGGTGGGACTTGGGGCCGTGGTGCTGGCCCACCTGAAACCCTTCTGAGTTCCTCACAGGCGGAAGGCGCGGCGGGGGCGTTGGACGCCAGCGGGCGAATCCAGCGTCGACCGCCGTCCACGGTGAGGATCTCGCCGGTGACGAAGGGCGAGTCCAGCAGATAGTCCAGCGCCCGCAGGATTTCTGCCGGCCCGCCCACCGCCTGGGTAAGACGCAGGGCCTCTGCGTGGCGATAGCTGTCCGGGGCGTTTTCCGGCGGCAGAATGAAGCCCGGCGCGATGCCGTTCACGCGAACCGCGGGAGCCAGCTCCCGTGCCAGCGCAATGGTGGCGTCCTTCAGGGCCTGCTTGCTCAATGCGTAAGGCAGGTAGCCGGGCCATTGCAAGGGCGCACCGGCATCCAGCAGGTTCAGCACCATGCCACTCCTCCTGGACAGCGCGGGCGCCAGATCCCGACTGAGCAAGAGCGGCGTTTTCACATGCAGGGTGAAAAGGGTGTCGAAGAGGGCGTCGTCCACATCAGCCAGACGGGCGTGGGGAAAGTGCGACGCATTGTGCACCACCAGGTCCAGCCCCTCGTCCTTGACCCGTCCCAGGACCTGCTTCGCAAGTTGACAGCGCCCTTCCGCCGTTGCCAGATCCGCCCTGAGCGTTTCCACCCGGCCGTGGCACTCCCGCGCCAGCGTGTCCATGTCCTCCCGGGATTGGTGCCAGTGGGCCAGCACGCGCCACCCCTTGAGCGCCAAATGCCGTGTCATGGCGGCACCAATGCGTCGCGCCGCCCCAGTGACCAGGGCGACGGGCGCTGTGGCGTGCGCGTGGTGCATGGGATGATCCTCCAGCCCGTTCATTGGGGTGGCCAATTGTTCAATCCCTCACCAAGATCTGCCCGATGGAGAGATCAAGCGAAAGTCGCCTGGGGATCGTAACCATTGGCACGCATCCAATCGTCGTCCAGGAACTTGCTCAGGTAGCGTTCACCGGAATCGCACAGAACCACCACCACCGTCTGGTCGGCGCGCATGGTCTTGGCCAGGCGCCGGGCGGCGCCCAGAATGGTGCCGCTGCTGCCGCCCACCAGGATGCCCTCCTCCCGCGCGATGCGCCGCGCCCAGTAGAAGCTCTCGGCGTCGCTGACATACTCCATGGCGTCCACCACCGGCAGGTTCAAGGTGTCCGGCACGTAATCGTTGCCAATGCCTTCCACCTGGTAGACCTCTCCCTCGGGCATCACGCCCGTGTCGAAAAGGGTTTTCAGCCCGCTGCCAGCGGGTTCGGCGCCCAGGATGCGCACCTGGGGATTCTGCTCCTTCAGGTAACGGCCCACGCCACTGATGCTGCCGCCCGTGCCCATGCCCATCACGAAGGCATCCACATGACCCTGGGCATCGCGCCAGATCTCCGGGCCGGTGAGGCGGTAGTGCACATCCGGATTGGCCGGGCTGGTGAACTGGCCGGCCAGGGCCGCGCCGGGCGTTTCTGCGGCAATGCGGGCCGCCACGCCCGAGTAGCTGTCCGGATGGTCGTGGGGAAGATCGGTGCGCGTGCGGATCACCGTGGCGCCAAAGGCCTTCAGCATCAGCTCGCGCTCGCGGCTCATCTTCTCCGGCATGGTGATGATGCACTTGTAGCCGCGCTGGGCACAGACCATGGCCAGGCCAATGCCCGTGTTGCCGCTGGTGCCCTCCACCACGGTACCTCCGGGCTTGAGCAGGCCGCGCCGCTCCAGATCCTCCACCAGCGCCACGGCCACGCGGTCCTTCACACTGCCAGTGGGACTAATGCGCTCCACCTTGGCAAGGAAGGTGGGGGCCAGGTCGGCGCACACGCGGTTCAACTTCACCAGCGGCGTGTTGCGCACCAGGTCCAGGATGTTCTCGTGATACATGCGGCCTCCAAAGGGCGTGCTCACAAGGCCGATATGGCCGTGAGCGGATAATAGTGGTGAAGGATCTCCCGCCATGGGCGCCCTTCCAGCGCCATGCGCGTGGCTCCCAATTGACACATGCCCACCCCGTGACCCCAGCCCTTGCCGGTGATCACCAGGACATCGCCCTCCCAGTCCAGCACAATGGCGGCGCTGTACAGGCAGGTCTTCCACAAGGCCAGGCGGATGGTCAGCTCTTTTCCAATGATGAAATCACCGGCATCCGTGCGCACCACCAAGCTGCGCAAGCGGCCGGACAGGCCGCGATCGCCGGGCACCAGGTCCAACAGTTGCTGGAAGGACAGGCCCGTGACCCGGCGGATGTGGTCGGCGGCCTCCTGGCGCTCCAGACGGAGCTGCCAGCGGTAGAAGCCGTCGCTGTAGGCAAGTCCGACGGGAAGCTGAAAGGCCTCGGTGTTGCACCACACATCCTCGCTGGAGCAGATCCACGCGCGCCAGCCCTCCTCTGAGGTGGGGCGCAGGAAGTGCGGATCCGGCGCGCAGGTGTCGCGGAAGCTGGGCATGTAGGGCACGGGCTGGTCCTCCCACACATGCTCGTAAGCCTCCACGATTCCACCACAGCTTTTGGAGTAGCGTGCGTCGCAGATGTGGCCTTCCCAGGCCAGCACCTGACCCGCCGTCTCCCGCGCCGCCAGGGCGCTGGCCTCGCGGATG
>CAIWAD010000022.1 GCA_903910645.1 uncultured bacterium
ATGTCCATGAGGCCCGCATCCCTTTTCCAAAGACTGACAAGCCACATCCCCACCACCAGCAGGAGGATGGGAATCGCATCAGAGAGTGCTGCCACTTTGCTCCCCTTCAACTCGAGCCTCGCCCCCACTCTCCCTGAATCAGACACAGGAAGCCATGTCGCCAAGTATCGCACTCGGGATCGCCATGGGGACGGTCATGCCCGCCAAAGCGAAGATCCATGCTGAAGCGAGCTCCCAGCTTTCGTTGGGATGACACTTTTGAAGGCTCGCGCAGCGAATTCGAGAAGGAGAAGCGCTGGCGCTGAGAAGGAGCACGGCCCGCTCCGCGCCAACGCAAGTCAGCCCTGGGCGGGTACCTTCATTTCATCCAAGGCTCGAGTGCGAGAGCGGCCGAGACATTGGATTTGGCTTTGACCTGAAGGTGGAAAGCGGCTCTCCTCCAACTGTTCAACAGCAAAACAGTTCGCGGGCTTTGAGCTTAGGTCGCGAGCTGTTAATCTTTCTCCAACCAAAGTCAAGCCATTTCGGGGCCATGAACACCATTCTTCGCAAAACCATCCTGGCGCCCGGCGTCAAGGATTTCCTGGTGGACGCACCGCGCATCGCGCGCAAGCGCAAGGCCGGCCAGTTCATCATGCTGCGCGTGCGGCAGGAAGGCGAGCGCATTCCTCTTACCATCGCCGATGCCGATCCCGAGGCGGGCTGGATCCGCCTCATCTTCCAGGAAGTGGGCCGCAGCACGGTGGAGCTGGGGCGCCTGGAGGAAGGCGACAGCATCCTGGACCTGGCGGGACCGCTGGGTCGCCCCACCCACATCGAGGAGCGGGGCACCGTGGTCTGCGTGGGAGGCGGCATCGGCACGGCGCCGGTGCATCCTATCGCCAAGGCCAACAAGGAGATGGGCAACCGCGTCATTTCCATCATCGGGGCGCGCAGCGCCGACCTGCTCATCATGGAAGAGGAAATGGCCAAGGCTAGCGACCGCCTTCTGGTGTGCACGGACGATGGCAGCAAGGGCATCAAGGGCTTCGTCACCCAGGTGTTGCAGCAGCTGATGGATGAAGGCGAGCCCATCAAGGAAGTGGTGGCCATCGGCCCCGTGGTGATGATGCGCGCCGTGAGCGAGGTGACCCGTGCCTCGGGCATTCCCACCGTGGTAAGCCTTAACGCCACCATGGTGGACGGCACGGGCATGTGCGGCGGATGCCGCGTGACCGTGGATGGCCGCAGCCGCTTCGTGTGCGTGGATGGCCCGGAGTTCAACGGGCATGCCGTGGATTTCGGCGAACTGCTCCAGCGCCAGCGCGCCTACACGGAGCAGGAGCGCCAGGCCATGGCCCAGGACCATGTCTGCCACATCGGCAGAGACCAGTAACCAGCCGGAAAGGACACGCGTGAGCCAGTACGCTCCCATTCCCAAGGCACGCCCGGGCAAAGTGGACCGGGTGCCCATGCCGGAACAGGACCCCATCGAGCGTGGCCGCAACTTCCTGGAAGTGCCCTTCGGCTACTCGCCGGAGATGGCCCAGGTGGAAGCCAGCCGCTGCCTGGAGTGCAAGGATCCCACCTGCATCAAGGGATGCCCCGTGGGCATTGACATCCGCGGCTTTGTGGTGAAAATCCGCGAAGGCGACTTCCAGGGCGCCGTGGACATCATCAAGCACGACAACGCGCTGCCCGCCGTGTGCGGACGCGTGTGCCCGCAGGAGACGCAGTGCGAGGAAGTGTGCGTGGTGGGACGCAAGCACACGCCCGTGGCCATCGGCCGTCTGGAACGCTTCGCCGCCGACTGGGAGCGCGACCAGGGCGTTGTGGCCATTCCCAAACTGGCCCACTCCACCGGACGCCGCGTGGCGGTGGTGGGCAGCGGTCCGGCGGGTCTTACCGTGGCGGGTGAACTGGCCCTGCGCGGCCATTCGGTCACCATTTTCGAAGCGCTGCACAAGCCCGGTGGCGTGCTCATGTACGGCATCCCAGAATTCCGCCTGCCCAAGGACATCGTGGAGGCGGAGGTGGATTATGTGCGCAAGCTGGGCGTGGAGATCATCTACAACGCCGTGATTGGCAAAATGATCACCGTGCAGGAGCTGCTGGAGGAGGAGGGCTTCCACGCCGTCTTCCTGGGCCTGGGCGCAGGTCTGCCTTACTTCATGAACATCCCCGGCGAGAACCTGAACGGCGTGTACTCGGCCAACGAGTACCTCACGCGGGTGAACCTCATGAAGGCCTATGATTTCCCCCGCGCGGACACTCCGGTGCGTCCCGGCCAGAAAGTGGCCGTGTTCGGTGGCGGCAATGTGGCCATGGACGCCGCGCGCACGGCACTGCGCATGGGAGCCGCGGAGGTGAGCGTCATCTACCGCCGCTCCATGGAAGAGATGCCAGCCCGCCGGGAGGAAATCCACCATGCAGAGGAGGAAGGCATCAACATGCGCCTGCTCTGCAACCCGGTGAACATCCTGGGGGATGAGCAGGGCAATGTCACCGGCGTAACCTGCCTGCGCATGGAGCTGGGCGAGCCGGATGCCAGCGGCCGCCGCCGTCCAGTGCCCGTGGAGGGCAGTGAATTCGTGGTGGAATCGGACACCGTGGTGGTGGCCATTGGCAACGGCGCCAATCCCCTGCTGACGGAGGCCACGCCCGAATTGAAGCTGAACAAATGGGGCAACATCGTGGCGGACGACGCCACGGGTCGCACCTCCATGCCGGGGGTCTACGCCGGCGGCGACATTGTCATTGGCGCCGCCACCGTGATCCTGGCCATGGGCGCCGGCAAGCAGGCGGCCCTGGCCATGCATGAGGAGCTGATGGCCAAGGAGATCAACTGATGCAATTCACCAGCGCCGAGGAGGCCCTGAACTACGCCATCAAGCGCGAGATCGAGGCCGCCCGTTTTTACACCCAGCTGGCTGCCCGCATGCGCAAACGCGAGATGCAGGAAGCCCTGCTGGAAATGGCCGAGGAGGAGAAGAGCCATCGGGACCGCCTGATTGCCGTGCGGGACCAGGGCATCTTCACCGCCGGCGAGCCCCAGGTGCAGGATCTGCGCGTGGCGGATTTCGTGGTCATGCCGGAGATCACGGATGATCTGGACTACGCCCAGGCCCTAATCCTGGCCATGAAGCGCGAGGCCGCCGCCCGGGAGCTTTACCTGGAGTTGGCGCGTGTGTCCCGTGACGAGGCCCTTAGCCAGGTCTTCACCCGCCTGGCAGAGGAGGAAGGTCTGCACAAGCGTCGCTTCGAAGCCGAATATGAAGACAGGGTGCTGGAAGGCAACTGACTTCCTCACACCAACTTTTCACCATGTTCCGGGGCGCTTGGGCGCCCCTTTTTCATTTCATGCCAAGGGTTTCCCGATTCTGTTTTCCAGCGGTGGCACTTTAGCTGAAGCCCGCTCAAGCCGATATGCGCTTGGCCTGCCCCTTGGCAGGTGACAATGCGCCATGCGCAGCAAGGGGGATGAATCATCGAGTCACGGCACCGGGGACGGCCTCTCCACGAGCATCATCTGCGCATGATGGCGGATCTGCTGCGTGCCCGCACAAGCGGGGCGGGGGGCGGAGAAGGCCTGACCCAGGATTCCAACTCCCCCAGGGGCGAAGCACCCTCCGGGCGCGCCCTGGCCGTGGTGGCGGCGGAAGCTGCGCGCCTCATGCAGGAGCTGGGCGACGCGGTTCCCACACCCATCTTCTTCCGCGACGCCGACGGGATCATGGTGTATTGCAACAAGGCTCTGGCGCAGCTGCTGGGCTTGAAGGCCGAAGACATCATGGGCCGCAGACCGGCGGACTTCCTTCCCAGTGAACTGGCGCAGGAAATGGAGGAGAGCGGTCGTCTGCTGTACGCCACGGGCCAGGCCCAGGTGGAAGAGCGCGTGCTGCCCACGGCCCACGGACCATTGGAAGTGCAGATCCATCGACGCCTGCTCCTGGACAACCATGGGCAAGCCGCCGGCCTCGTGGGGTCGGTGCTGGATCTTAGCCTGCAACACAAGGCAATGGAAGCGGTCCGCGCCGGAGAGGCCCGCTATCGTGGCCTGTTCGAGCTTTCCCTGGATGGCATTCTGGTCCTGGACGGCGACCGCATCCTGGAAGCCAATCCCGCAGCTTCACAGCTTTTCGGCAGGCCCGTGGGTGAGTTGGCGGGCATGCGACTCTCCGAGCTGTCGCCCACCTTCCAGCCCGACGGTCGCTTCAGCCGTGACAAGCTGCTCATGCGGCTGGATGCCGCCGGCGCCGGACGCCGCCAGTTCTTCGAATGGGTGCACATGCGCAGGGACGGCGGCGCTTTTGACGCGGAGCTGACCCTGGCGCCCATGGAGCTGGACCGCGAGCGCGTGTTGTTGGCCATGGTGCGCGACATCACCGACCGCAAGCAGGCCGAAGCCGCCCTGCGCGCCTCCGAGGAGTTCAATCGCGGCATGATCCAGAACGCCCCCATTGGCGTGATGTATGTGGATCTGGACGGTGTGCTGATCTACGAGAACCCCGCCATGGAACGCATGATGGGTGTGCCTCGGGGAGGCCTGTCGCGCATGCTGGGGCGCAGCCTGGCCGACTTGCCGGGTCTTAGCCGTGTGCCGGTGCACGAGGTGTTGGGTCGCGTGGCCCAGGGCGAGATTGTGCGCAACATGGAGGTGGAGTACCACAGCCTCTACGACACCATCAGCCAGCTCCTGGTGCAGGTGGCTCCCCACTGGGATGCCGGTGGAAGAGTGATAGGCGCCGTCTTCCTGGTGCAGGATGTGACGGAGCTGCGCAAGCTGGAGCTGCAACTGCGCCAGGCCCAGAAAATGGACGCCATTGGCAGCCTGGCGGGTGGCATGGCCCACGATTTCAACAACCTGCTCACCGGCGTGACGGGCAATGCCGAGCTGGCCCTGCAGCATCTGGACGATCCCGCGCAAGTGCGCCAGTTCCTTGAGCGTCAACTGGACATCACCCAGCATGCCGCGGAACTGACCAAGCGCCTGCTCACCTTCAGCCGCCAGCAGGAAAGCGTGGCGCGGCCACTTTTGCTAAGCCGCCTGCTGGATGAGCAGGACATGGTGATGCGTCGCCTGGTTGGCGATGCCGTGCAACTGGAGGTGCGGCGTGAACCCGGCCTGTGGGCCATCCGCGCGGACTCCGGACAGATCGAGCAGGTGGTGGTGAATCTGGTGGTGAACGCCCGGGACGCCATGCCCGATGGTGGCCGCCTTTCATTGAACTTGCGCAATGTGGAGCTGGACGCCAATCGCGCCAGGCGTGAATTGGGCCTGGAACCCGGCCCCTATGTGGAGCTGCAAGTCAGTGACACGGGCTGCGGCATTGAAGAAAGTGTGCGCTCCCGCATTTTCGAGCCCTTTTTCACCACCAAGGAGATGGGCAAAGGCACAGGCCTGGGCCTGGCCATTGTCTATGCCATTGTGAAGAAGTGCGGCGGCGGCATCCTGGTGGATTCCCAGTCCGGACAGGGCAGCCGCTTCAGCTTGTACTTCCCGTCCATAGGCGTGCAGGCGCCTGTTTCGGATGGCGAGGCCAGGGAGGCACGCAGCCTGGCGGAGGGCTCGGAGCGCATTCTGGTCATCGAGGACGAACCCGCCGTGCGTGAGCTAAGCGTGCGCCTGCTGGAGCACTGCGGGTACACGGTTTACTCCGCCGCCGACGGGCCTTCGGCCATCGCCTTGGCCCAGTCGGGCATGGAGGCGGTGGATCTGGTGTTCAGCGATGTCATCATGCCCGGCATGAGTGGACCCGTGGCCGTGCAGCGCTTGATGGAGATCTGGCCCGGCCTGCGCGTGCTCTTCTGCTCCGGCTACACGGATGGCGAGTTGAACCGCCACGGCCTGCACATGGAAATGGGCGCCCTCTTGCTTCCCAAACCTTTCACCCTGCAGAAACTAAGCCACGCCGTGCGCCAGGCCCTGGAAGAGCATGCCAACTGAGGCCAGGGGCATGGACTCCGCTGATTCCACACCACAGGAACCCACGCTGAAAGCCCTGGCCCAGGAAGGGCTGGCGCGGGCGCGCTCCGGCCGCTTTTTTGATGCCCATGAAAGCTGGGAAGATGCATGGCGGGCCTGCTCCGGCAGTGAGAAACTCTACCTTCAGGCCCTCATCCAGGCCGCCGCAGCCCTCCACCATGGCGCCGCCGGCAATGAGCGTGGCCGCCTGAGCCTGCTGGAGAAAGCCAGGGTGAAAATGGCCAGCCTGGCCACATCCTCCTTTCCATTGCCTCCGTGGGCGCAGGAGGCCGGTCTCCCCGAGGCTTCCGCCTTTCTTCCCGCCTTGCACGCCTGTCTGGAAAGCCCGGCGGCGGACCCCGTGCTCTTCAATCCACGCTAAGGGCCGCTCGCCCCTGGTTCGTCCACCACGGCTTGGACCTCTTCCCTACCTTCTGCCTGCGAAGCAGCGAGGTTAGCGTGGCCACATCCCGCATTCCCACATCCCTGAAAAAGCGCGCCCACGCCGTGGCCGCCCGCCTGGCCGAGGCCTATCCGCAGAGCGGTTGCGCCCTGCGCCACGGCTCTGCCCACGAACTGCTGGTGGCCACCATCCTTAGCGCCCAGTGCACGGATGCCCGCGTGAATCAGGTGATGCCCGGCCTGCTGCAACGCTGGCCCGATGCCGCCGCCATGGCGGGCGCGTCCGTGGCGGATCTGGCTGAGGCCGTGCGCAGCTGCGGCTACTTCAATCAGAAGGCCAAATCCATCCAGGGAGCCAGCCGGGCCATTGTGGAGGAACACGGCGGACGCGTGCCGGATCGTCTGGAGGATCTGGTGCGCCTGCCCGGTGTGGGCCGCAAGACAGCCAATTGCGTGCTGGGAACCTGGTACGGCCAACCGGCGGTGGTGGTGGACACCCACATGATCCGCATCCTGGGCCTGTTGGGTCTGGTGAGCGACAAGGACCCCGAGCATATCGAGCAGGACCTGATGCCGCTTCTGCCGCCGGAGGAATGGGTGGTCTTCACCCACCGCATCATTGACCACGGGCGGGCCGTGTGCATTGCCCGACGGCCGCGCTGCGCAGACTGTGTGTTGCGGTCTTTGTGTCCCTCGGGACAGTAATGGTGAAGAGCAGGTCTCGACCTCGAATCTCGAAGCTGTGAGCTGCTGTGCGGCAGCGGGACAAGGACCTGTCATTCCCGCGAAAGCGGGAATCGATGCTGACAAGAGAACCCAGCCTTCGCTGGGATGACACTGCCGGTTGGGCGCGGAACGAATCCGCGGTTCGCGGACGAGAGCTGCATGGGTTTGGAAAGATGTGGAGTGATGATGTCTCCTGACGATCTGCAGAAAGTGGAAGAGATCACCCGCGAACTGCTGGTGAGAGTGGGCGAGAACCCGGAGCGTGAAGGCCTGTTGCGCACGCCCCACCGTGTGGCCAAGGCCTGGGATTTCCTGACCAACGGCTATCGCGCGGACCTGGACAAGCTCCTCAACAACGCGGTCTTCCACGAGGAATGCAGCGAGATGGTGATCGTGAAGGATATCGAGTTCTTCAGTCTGTGCGAGCACCACCTGCTGCCCTTCTTCGGTCGCGCCCATGTGGGCTACCTGCCCCGGGGCAAGGTCATTGGCCTGTCGAAGATTCCGCGCATCATCGACATGCATGCCCGGCGCCTGCAGGTGCAGGAGCGCCTTACCCACGAAGTGGCCCAGACCCTGATGAAAGTGCTGGAGCCCTCCGGCGTGGCGGTGGTGATGGAAGCCCGCCACATGTGCATGCAAATGCGCGGCGTGGAGAAGCAGAACAGTTACGCCACCACCAGCGCCATGCTGGGCGAGTTCCACGACGATTCAGAGACCCGGGCGGAATTCATGTCCATTGTGGGCATGAAGACCATCTGATAGTTCATCGCGCACCACGGCAGCGGGCCACGGTCTGTCATTCCCGCGAAAGCGGGAATCCATGCTGGCAAGAGACCCCAGCCTTCGCCGGGATGACCCTGCCGGCAAAGCGCGGAACGCATCCGAGCCTCGAGGACGAGAACTGCTGATTGGAATCTCCTGGAGCACACAATGGACTTCTGCTACACCGATCTCTTTCAACTTGGCGCGGACAGCGCCAGCTACCGCTTCCTGGGTACTGGCGGAGTGCGCCAGGCGGACCTGGAAGGCCGCAGCCTGCTCATGGTGCCGGACGAGGCCCTGAGCCTGCTGGCGCGGGAGGCCTTCGCCGATGTGAATTACCTGCTGCGTCCCTCCCACCAGGAGTTGGTGGCGCGCATCCTGGCGGATCCGGAGGCCAGCGACAACGACCGTTATGTGGCCAGGGCCATGCTCCTGAACGCGGTGATCAGCGCGGAGCGCAAGCTGCCCTTCTGCCAGGACACGGGCACGGCCATTGTCTATGCCAAGAAGGGCGCCACCGTGCTTACCGCGGGCCATGACGAGGAGGCCCTCAGCCGTGGCGTGTTCCGCGCCTACACGGAGGAGAGCTTCCGCTATTCCCAGGTGCTGCCCCTGAGCATGTACGAAGAGAAGAACAGCGGCTGCAACCTACCCGCCCAGATTGACCTGATGGCCTCCCACGGCGATGACTACCGCTTCCTTTTCGTGGCCAAGGGTGGTGGCAGCGCCAACAAGAGCCAGCTCTTCCAGATGACCAAGGCTGTGCTGACTCCTGCGGCCCTGAAGCCCTTCCTGGTGGAGAAAATGAAGACCCTGGGCACGGCGGCCTGTCCGCCCTACCATCTGGCCTTCGTCATTGGCGGCACCAGCGCCGAGACCGTGATGAAAACAGTGAAGCTGGCGTCCTGCGGCTGGTACGATGGCCTTCCCACCACGGGCAGCGCAGCGGGCGCCGCCTTCCGCGATGTGGAGCTGGAGGCGGAGCTGCTGGAGGAATCCCGGCGGCTGGGTCTGGGCGCCCAGTTCGGTGGCAAGTACTTCTGCCACGATGTGCGCGTCATCCGCCTGCCTCGCCACGGCGCCAGCTGCCCCATTGGCATGGGCGTGTCCTGCAGCGCCGACCGCAACATCAAGGGCCGCATTGATGGGGAAGGCCTGTGGCTGGAGGAGATGGAGCTGGATCCCGCGCGCTTTCTGAAGGGCCAGCCCACGGATTTTGCCGCCGGCGAGCCCGTGGACCTGAACCGTCCCATGGCGGAGATCCGCGCCGATCTGTCCCGGCATCCTGTGAAGACCCTGCTGCGGCTGTCGGGCAAGGTCATTGTGGCAAGGGACATGGCCCACGCCCGCCTCTTCGAGATGTTGCAGGCCGGCCAGGAACTGCCCGCCTATTTCCGCAACCATCCCGTCTACTACGCCGGTCCCGCCAAGACGCCTCCCGGCATGGCCACCGGCAGCTTCGGGCCCACCACGGCCCAGCGCATGGATCCCTATGTGGACGCCTTCCAGAAGGCGGGGGGCAGCCATGTGATGATTGCCAAGGGCAACCGCAGCCAGCAGGTGACCGATGCCTGCAAGGCCAATGGCGGCTTCTACCTGGGCAGCCCCGGCGGGCCCGCCGCCCTGCTGGCCAGGCAGCACATCCGTAGCCAGAAGGTGCTGGACTTCCCCGAGTTCGGCATGGAGGCCGTGTGGGAGATTGAGGTTGAGGATTTTCCCGCCATCATCCTGGTGGATGACAAGGGCAACGACTTTTTCCGGCAGCTCCTCTAAGGGGAATTGGCGGTCAGGGGAAGTAGGATGGGCGGCTGCGGCCGCCCATCGCTCGTCCAAGGAAGGGGGAAGGGGTGATCCGCTTGGCATTCGCCATCGGCCTGGTGATGGCGCGTCTGATCTTGGCCGGTCAGCGGGAGGATCCCCGTGGCGACCTCTCCGGCCAGGTGCTGGACGCCCGCAGCCAGGATGCGCTCACAGGGGCCACGGTGCAGGTGGTGGGCCAGGAGCTGGGCGCGCGCTGCGCCGAGGATGGCCGCTTTCAGATCCGGCAGATTCCAGCGGGCGTGCATGCCCTTCGCGTGTCCCAGCTGGGATATGCCACGGTGGTGGTGACAGATGTGGTGGTGCGTCCCGGCCGGGACCTGCCCCTGCTCATCCGTCTGGAGCCTGGCGACCTGAAATTGCAGGGCGTGGAAGTGCGGCCGGACTATTATGCCACGCGCACCAGCCAGGGCTCCGTCACCCAACATTTCAACCGTGAGGAAATCCGCCGCGCGCCAGGATCCGCCGAGGATGTGAACCGCCTGGTGCAAGCCCTTCCCAGCGTGGGCATGGGGGGAGACGACCAGCGCAACGACATCATCGTGCGCGGCGGCAATTCCATGGAGAACCTCTTCCTGGTGGATGGCCATCCCATCCACAACATCAACCATTTCGGTAGCCAGGGCTCCACGGGTGGACCCATCGGTCTCATCCATGTGGATTTCATCGACCAGGTGCAGTTCTCCCCTGGCGGCTTCGACGCCCGCCACGGGGATCGCCTGTCCTCGGTGATGGACATCCACTTCCGCGAAGGCAGCCGCCAGGCCCTGGATGGCGAGGCCATGGTG
>CAIWAD010000023.1 GCA_903910645.1 uncultured bacterium
ATCCATGGCGCTTCTCCTTTCCAATCACGAGGTTGGGCGCATGAAGGGTGCGTTTTCCCTTTTGTCAATGGATCCAGTGGGAAGGGGGCTTTGTGCTTTACTTGCGTGCCTTGCGCATACTTGCGGTGGTGGTGTTCATGCAATCAGCCCTGGCCGCCCCCCTGCTGCCAGGCCACTTGCCCGTGGGAGCACGGCGGCCCCTGGAGGCGGGGGAGACCGTGACTTTAAGCCCCAGCCGCACCTTTGACAAGCCCACTTTCGACGCCGCCAGCCGTTTTTTCAGCCAGGAGTGCAAGGCCACCGTGCTGGGCGTGAGCAACAACTTCTACCACCTGCGTCTGGAGGCCACGGCAGACAGCAAGGCGCATGAGGCCTGGATCTATCGCAGTGAGCTTGAGGTGCGCAGTCAGGCGGCAAGGCCCCAGGGCGATGCCCTGCCCGCGGATTTATCTCGTGGCAAGGCGCCCCGACTTCCTGCAGCTGGCGACACTCTGAACCTCCTTTCGCCGGTTCTCTTCAAGAAAGCCGACCTGCTGGGCGAGCAGGAGATGCTCATGGGCCGCCACACGCTTACGGTGAAGTCACCGGAAAACGCCCAGGGTTTTCTGCAGGTGCGCACAAGCGACGGCCGCAGCGGCTGGGTTCATCGCACGGAGCTGGCCGAAGAGCGGCGGCGTCCGCGATGAACCTGCACGAGATCTTCATGGACCTTGCCCTGCGGGAGGCGCGCAAGGCTGGTGAGGCGGGGGAAGTGCCGGTGGGCGCCGTGGTTGTGCACCAGGGCCATGTCATTGGACGCGGGCACAACCAGACGGAGGGCCTGCAGGATCCCACCGCCCACGCGGAGATCCTGGCCATTACCGCCGCCGCCAACGCGCTGGGCTCCTGGCGCCTGGAGAACTGTGCCCTTTATGTGACCCTGGAACCCTGCACCATGTGCGGCGGGGCCATTGTGCTGGCGCGCGTGCCTCTGGTGGTCTTTGGTGCCTGGGATCCCAAGGCCGGCGCCTGTGGCAGTGTGCACGATGTCGTGCGCCACCAGAAGCTCAACCACCGGGTGGAACTCCTGGCCGGCATCCGCGGCGAGGAAAGCTCCTCCCTGCTCAAGGAATTTTTCCGCCAGGTGCGCCAGCGGCCACGCGTGGTGGAAGCCAAGGATTGATTCTTCACCTGGGCCGCTGAAAGGAGTGCAAGTCATGATCATCACCACCACACCAAGCGTGGAAGGCCGCCCGGTGAAGCAATACCTGGGCATTGTGGTGGGCGAAGCCATCCTGGGCGCCAACATTGTGCAGGACTTCTTCGCCAACATCCGTGACATCGTGGGCGGACGCAGCCAGGCTTACGAGCAGGAATTGCAGAAGGCCCGTGATGTGGCCTTCCAGGAAATGGAAGCCGCCGCCCGCGCCAAGGGCGCCGACGCCATCGTGGGCGTGGATCTGGATTATGAAGTGGTGGGCAACAGCGGCAGCATGCTCATGGTCAGTGTCAGCGGCACGGCCGTGCAACTCACCCTTTGATGGCTTGCTGATCCAGGAGGCGCGCAGGATCGCGGTCCTCACCTGACCCCCCGCGTGGTTTTCCGGCCTCGCACGCCCTCTTCGCCCTTTGTCAGCTTGGCCCGCTGGGGGCCGCGTGCTACCTTGCTTCCCGTCGGAGGAGTGCGAGAGTGGTTGAATCGGACGGACTCGAAATCCGTTGAGCACCTCGTGTGCTCCGTGGGTTCGAATCCCACCTCCTCCGTTTCCAGGCCCCGCACGGGGCCTTTTTCATGGTGGGGAAGGCCGGCATCGCAAACATGGGCGCTTTGGCCGCCCCTGCGGGATAGCTAAACTTGAAGCACTGCGGGAGCGGCTTTCCCGCCATGCCGTCACCGATCCGCAGAGTCGCCAAGCAAAGGCCGCGCATCAGCGCGCCACCATCACCACTTGGGGGGCCCATGACACCCGTCCTTGCCCACCTTTCCCTGGGGGGCCTAAGCCTCAGTGCCGGGCAGATCACGGTCTTTCTGTCCGTGGTGCTCATGGTGCTGCTCCTGGCCTATTTCTATCAGCGCATCCGCAAGGATCCAGGCTCCCTGTTCATCCGCCGCATCGCGGGCATTGACGCCATCGAGGAAGCGGTGGGCCGCTGCACGGAGATGGGTCGCCCCATCCTTTATGTCCCCGGCATCGAGGACATGCAGGACATCCAAACCATCGCCAGCATGCTCATCCTGGGGAAGGTGGCCGAAACGGCGGCGCGCTACAAGACAGAGATCTTCGTGCCCTGCCGCATCCCTTTCGTCATGAGCGTGGCGGAGGAAATGGTGCGCCAGGGCTTCTACAACGCCGGCGTGCCCGAAGACCACAAGCCCGGCAACATGAGCTTCATCTCCGACGAGCAGTTCGCCTACACGGCGGGCGTGAACGGCATCATGCTGCGGGAGCGGCCTGCAGCCAACCTGCTGCTTGGGCGTTTTTTCGCCGAGTCTCTCATTCTGTCGGAGACCGGGTTCGAGGCCAAGGCCATCCAGGTGGCGGGCACGGCGGAAGTGACCCAGCTGCCCTTCTTCATCGCCGCCTGCGACTACACGCTCATTGGCGAGGAGCTCTTCGCCGCCAGCGCCTATTTGAGCCGGGATCCCAAGCTCCTGTCCAACCTGAAGGCCACGGACTGGTACAAAATGATCTGCATTGGCCTGATGCTGCTGGGCTCCCTGCTGGTCACGCTGGATTCCATTGGCTGGTGGGAAGGTGCTTCCCTGTTCAGGGACTTCTTCCGCATCCAGTAAGGCGGAAGGGGCGCCGCAGAAGCCCGCAATCGAGACCATGAAGGGGAGTCCCCCACACGCATGAAAAAAGAGATCCCGCTTCTTATCGCCTTCCTGCTGGGCACCTGGATGATCCTGGAGAATTTCCTCTCCGGCTTCTCCTGGGTGGGTCCCATGAAGGAATCCATCACCAACGGCGGCATCGTCATCATGGCCTTCACCTATGTGCTGGGCATCTACAGCATTGTGTCGGTGAATGTGGCGCGCATCCGCCGGGGCCAGGATGTGGTGCCCAAAGTGGCCTTGCTGGCGGCTTTGGCCCTCATGGTGGCGCTGGGATTCTGGCGCGGCCACGAGGAGGGCACTCCCTTCAACTGGCTCTACCTGAATCTCTATGTGCCCTTGCAGGCCACCATGTTCAGCCTGCTCGCCTTCTACATCGCCAGCGCCGCCTTCCGCGCCTTCCGCGCCCGCAGCCTGGAAGCGACCCTGCTGCTGGTCTGCGCCATCCTGGTGATGGTGGGGCGCATCCCGGTGGGGGAGAAACTGTGGAGCGCCTTTCCCCAGGTCAGCGATTGGATCATGAACATCCCCAACCTGGCGGGCAAGCGCGCCATCATGATTGGCGCCGCCCTGGGAGCCATCTCCACGGGGCTGCGGGTTATCCTGGGTCTTGAGCGCAGCTACCTGGGAGGCGAGTGATGAAAGCCCTGCTGCTGCGCGCCCTGGGGCGCTTCCTGGCCCTGGACCGGCGCTGGATTTTCCTGCTCATGGCCCTGTGCATCGTCACGCCGCTCATCCTGCCCATTGGTCTGCCCTTCACTCCGGATCCGGCGGTGCGAAACCTGCACCGCGCCATCGAGGATCTGCCTGAGGGCTCGGTGGTGCTGGTGTCCTGCGACTACGATCCCGGTTCCAAGCCGGAGCTGCAGCCTTTCACAGAAGCCTTGTTCCGCCATCTCTTCCGGCGCAAGCTGAAGGTGGTGGTGAGCTGCCTGTGGGCTGGCGCGCCGCCCTTGGTGAACCAGGCCATTGCCCAGGCGCTGGAGGCGGAGGACATCCGTCCGCTGGGACTGAAAGACAAAGTGGACTATGTCAATCTGGGCTATAAAGACGGCCGCCAGCTGGTGATGTTGGGCATGGGCGAAAACATCCACAGCACATTCCCCAAGAGCAACGACGGCACGCCGGTGTCCCAGATCCCCCTCATGCAGCGCATGCGCAAACTGGGGGACAGTCAGCTCTTCGTGAATGTCTCCGGTGGCAGTCCGGGCACCAAGGAGTGGGTGGAAACGGCACAGGGGCGCTTTGGCCTGCGCATGGTGGCCGCCTGCACGGCGGTGATGGCGCCGGACAACATTCCCTACTACGAAGCCGGCCAGCTCCTGGGCTTGGCGGGCGGCATGAAGGGCAGCGCCGACTATGAGCAGCTGGTGGGCCTGCCGGGCAGCGCCACCCGGGGCATGGCGGCACAGAGTTTCGGCCACCTGCTCATCATTGCTTTCATCGCCCTGGGGAATGTGGCCTTCTTCATGACCCGCGGGAGGAAGCGCTGATGCTGGACTGGCTCTTTTCCGTGGAGGCCCTGGGGGCCTTCCTGACCTGCTTCGCCACGCTGATGATCTTCAGCTTCCTTTACCGGGACAACCCCTTCTACAAATTTGCCGAGCATGTCTTCGTGGGCGTGTCCACCGGCTACGGCATTGTGCTCATGTGGTTCCAGATCCTGCGTCCCAACCTGCTGGACCGCCTGGTTCCGCCAGTGGACGCGGTGCGCCAGCAGCTGTTTCGCGCCGGTGAACTGGCCCCCGAGGCCTATGCCACGGCGCCCATCTCCATGGGGCAACGCCTGGCCCACGGCCAGTTCATCTACTATGTCTTCCTGACCCTGGGCGTGCTGATGCTGTTCAAGATCAGCCGCAAATTCCATTGGCTCAGCCGCTGGCCCCTGGCCTATGTGATTGGCGCCTTCGCCGGCATCCAGATCATCCAGGCCGCCCAGGGTGCCCTGGTGCCCCAGCTGGAAGCCACCATGAAGGACTTCAGCGGACGCGAGACCTTGGCCACCTGGATGGCGGACAGCTGCCGCGCACTGCCCGCGGCCGAACTGCCCACGCGGCGTGCGGAGCAGGCGGGCTGGATTGCCGACTGGATGAAGGCCCTGGGGGCGGACAGTGTGCAGGCCCTGCGCGCCGGTGAAGCCTGGCAGACGGAGCAAGAGGGCCGGTTGAACGATGTGGCCGGCCTGTCCTCGCTGGAGGAACCAGGCGCCGATCTGCCCGCCGCCTTCAAGCGCATGCGCCAGGAGCAGGCCCGCGTGGTGGCTCGTGACGCGGACTTTGAAGCTCTGCTGTGCGCCGCCGCTGGCGGGCGTCCCCTGGACAGCCTGCGCCTGGATGGGGATGCTGCCGCCTGGGGCACGGCCCCCTGGCAGGACGCCCTGCTATTGGCCGCCACCACGGTTTGGCTGGAGAGCCCGGCCACGCGCCAGGCGCTGGGTCAGCGTTTCGCGCCGGGCCTGGGGCTGCCCACGCCCATTGCTGCTGAAGCGCTGGCTTATCCGGAGGGCCATGTCTCCCTGGTGCAGCTGCTCAAGGCCGAGGCCTTTCCCCAGAGCGCCAAGCTGGACTGGAGCCTGCCGGGCACGCGCAAGCTGGCGGATTCCCTGCTCAGCGATGTGAACGCCCGCCCGGAGCGTCTGGCGGAGTGGAAGCCCGCCCAGTTGGAGGATCTGTTGAAGCGGCTGAAGACGGCGGGAATCACGGGAAGCGCCGCCGCGCTGGATGCCCGCCTGCGGGTCTTTGAAACTCTGCCCGAGCCGGGCCGCACTCAGGCCCGGGGGGAATTCCTGGCCTTCTGGAAAGAGGGCGTCACCCGCGAACTGCGGGACCTGCGCCAGACCTGGCTCCTGCACACCATTGCCCTGCACACCGCGCCGGATCCTTTGAGCAGCTTCTCCCGCGAGGAGTTGAAAGCCTTTGGGCAGGATCCTGCCGCCTGGGCGTCCACCCATGGCGCCCTGGACACAAACGGCGCGCGGCCCGCGGTAAGCGTGGCCAAGGTGCGCACCGGCATGGCGGTGGAGATCCTGTCCAACCTGCTGGTGCTGGTGGGCGTGTGCGCGGGCATCTTCTATTTCTTCTTCTCCAAGAAGCACACGGGGGCGCTGGGGGTAGTGTCCAAGGTGGGCATTGCCTTCCTTATGATGAGTTTTGGCGCGTCCTTCGGCTACACGGTAATGGGCCGCATCAGTCTGGCCATCGGGCGCTTCCAGGATCTGCTGGCCTGGCCCTGGATGGCAGGCACGGCGCTCATCGTGCTGGTGGTGGCCCTGGCCGTGGAGAGCCGCCGCGCCAGACAATCCTAGGATGAAGAGGGAGCGCGGCCCGCAGTGGACGGGCGCGGGAATTGGATGCAAAGGGTGAAGGAGCGGGCATGCGGTTGCTGGTGACGGGCGGCGCGGGATTCATTGGATCCAACTTCATCCGCTGGCTGCTGGAGCGCCACAAGGACCTGTCTGTGGTGAATCTGGACGCCCTTACCTACGCGGGTTGCCGGGAGAATCTGGCGGACCTGGAGGGCGATGCGCGCTACACCTTCGTGCTGGGAGACATCCAGGACGCGGAGCTGGTGGGGCGCCTGGTGGATCAGGTGGATGGCGTGGTGAACTTCGCTGCCGAGAGCCATGTGGACCGCAGCATCGAGGATCCCGATGTCTTTCTGCGCACCAACATCCTGGGCCTGCGCGTGCTGCTGGACGCCGTGCGCGCCCGCGCCGTCGCAGGCAGACCCTTGCGCATCCTTCAGGTGAGCACGGATGAGGTCTACGGCGATCTGGGCGAGGGCGGCGGCTTCTTCACCGAAGAGACGCCGCTGGCGCCTTCCAGCCCCTACAGCGCCAGCAAGGCCTCGGGCGACCATTTGGTGGCTGCCTGGCGGCGCACATTCGGCGTGGACGCCGTGCTTACCCGCTGCAGCAACAATTACGGCCCTTACCAGTTCCCCGAGAAACTGATTCCACTGATGATCTGGAAAGCCTCGCGCCACGAGGAGCTGCCTGTCTACGGCCAGGGTTTGAATGTGCGGGACTGGCTTTATGTGGAGGATCACGCGGAGGCCCTGTGGACGGTGTTCACCCGTGCGGCCTCCGGCGCCGTGTACAACATCGGCGGCATGAACGAGTGGAGAAACATCGACATCGTGCGGCTCATCCTGCAGGAGCTGGACCGGCCGGAGAGCCTGATTCGTTATGTGAAGGACCGACCCGGCCATGATTTGCGCTACGCCATTGACGCCTCCCGCCTGGAGCGCGAACTGGGCTGGCGGCCGCGGGTGGAGTTCAGTCAGGGGTTGAAGCGCACTGTGCGCTGGTACATGGACAATCCGGCCTGGGTGCAGGCACTGCGGGATAGGGTGGAGGGGAAGTGACGATGAGGCGTGCGTGGTCCATTCTGGTGCTGGTTCTGCTCCTGGTTCCCATCTGCGGCCGGGCACAGCTGGATGCCCAAAGCCTTAAACTGCTGGCCCAGAACCCGGCTTCCGCAGCCCCGGTCACAGGTGCGGACTGGGTGCTGGACGCTCCCATTGATCCCAGCGACTACCGGCTGGGTCCGGGCGATGTGGTGGGCCACATGGCCTACAACCTGGAGAACACACGCGGGGAAGGTCTGGTGGACACGGACGGCTGTCTGGATCTCCCCGGCATGGGACGAGTGCGGGTGGCGGACCTGAGCCTGGCGGAGGCCCGCTCGCGCTTTGGTCGCCGTTTGGCGCGCATCTTCAATTGCGATTCCGTGAATGTGTGGGTAGCCAAGCCCCGACGCATCCAGGTAAGCGTCACGGGTGCGGACCTGACGCCGCGCTGGCTGGAACTTCCCTACACCACGCGTTTGGGGGCCGCGCTGAAGCCTCCCGCCTGGCTGCCGGATTTCCGTGGAATTGCCACTGGAAAGGAAGTCGCCCTGCCCGTCCCGGGCCGTAATGAGAAGTCAGAGTCTGCAAGTGAGGAGCGCCCGCTGGCCTGGCGCAATGTCCAGTTGCTGCGCGGGGACAACGTCCATAGTGTGGACCTGCTGCGTTACTTGCGCACGGGGGACAAGGCTCACAATCCCATGCTGGAGGGCGGGGACCGCATTGTCTGGAGCTTCCGCAACACCACTGTGCGCGCTCAGGGGCCTTTCCGCCAGCAGAGCGGTCGTGTGGAGTTCCGCGAGGGAGATACGCCAGCGGACATCATCGAGGTGCTGGGTGGCCCGCGCGTGGGTCTGAGTGGTGTGCGCTACGAGCTGGTGCGCTTTGGGGGCAAGGGCGCCGTGGAACAGCGATGGGACTTCACCGCCGCTTCCCCGGAATGCCGTTCCCTGCGCCTGAAGCCCAATGACCGCCTCTATCTGCGTTGCGACAACGCGCTGGACATGGCCCAGGAGGTGGACATCCGCGGCCGTGTGACCCAGCCTGGCCGATACGCCATCGAGCCCGGCCGCAGCACTTTGGCGGATCTCTTGGCCTGGGCCAGGCCGGACAGCCAGTCGGCAGAGCTCTCCCTTGTGCGCATCACGCGCGAGCCAGAGCTGGACGGGGAGTTCGCCTTCGCAGACAACATCTCGGCCAACGGCTACCTCACACGCTTCGAGCGCGACTATCTGAAAGCCCGCACCCTGCAGGAAGGTGGGCGCATTTCCGTTACCTACGATGGGGACATGCTGGACCCCGCCCACCTGCTCCTGATGGATGGCGACCAGGTGCGCGTGCTGCGCCGCCAGCGGGATGTGGAAGTGCTGGGCGCTGTGCGGCACCCCGGTCGCCAGGCATGGCGGGAAGGCTGGACGGCCGAGGATTATGTGGAGGCTTGTGGTGGGAAGCTAAAGGGCGCCCGCCTGAAGGAACTGCGCCTGCGCCGCATGGGCGAGGACGACTTCGGCCCCTTTCCCAAGGATTATGAATTGAAAGCCGGTGATGTGGTCATGCTCATGCCCCGGGAGGAGCTGACGGCGTGGGACAAGTTCAAAGAAGGCATAGGCGTGCTCTCCCAGATTCTCACCGTGGTGTTGGTGGCGCGCAGTATCTGACCATGAAGGCCCTGCGCCGCCTGTCCTGGGAACGCTTCTTCCTGCTGGCCGCGGATGTGGCCAGCATCAGCGCTTCAACCGCCCTCACCTGGTGGCTGCGCTTTCGTTCCGGCTACTTTTTGGATGTGGAACCCTACCGTCTGCCCGTGTGGCCCGTGCTGCTCGTCTCCAGCCTCTTCTGGGTCGGCATCTTTGCCCTGCGCGGCCAATACCGCAAGCTTTACCACGTAAGCCGCTTCCGCAGCGTGCAGGAAGTGGCGGGCAGCGTGGGCGTGGGCCTGCTCATCCTGCTGTTGGCCACTTACGATCCCAGCCGGGGCATGCTGGGGGCGGGGCGATTCTTCCTGCTCAGCTACGGTGCCGTGCTCGTACTGGGGGCCGGGACGGGCCGCGTGCTCTTCCGCACCGTGCAGAAGCGCCTGTTGGAACGCGGCGTGGGTCAGCGCAACACGGTCATTGTGGGATCCGGTCAGCGCGCATTGGATCTTGAACGGCAGTTTCACCAGCACCCCGGCATGGGCTACCGCGTGATGGCCAGACTGGACGCGGAGAGCATGGAAGGGCTGGAACAGGTCATTCGACAGTATGAAGTCGCCGAAGTTGTGGTGACCGAGCCTGAACGCGAGCTGCTCTTCCAGGTCATCCAGCGCGCCACGTCCCTGGGTGCCGACGTGCTCATTGTGCCGGATTTGCATGGCCTGGTGCTGGGCAATGTGAAGTCCTTCGACATCTGGGGCATGCCCGTTATCCAGGTCTTTCCCCACCTGATGGCTCCCTGGCAGTTCCTGTTGAAACGCCTGGGCGATGTGCTGGCCGGCGGCCTTTTGCTCGTGGTCGGTCTGCCCCTGATGGTGGCGCTGCCTCCCCTTATCCGCTGGCAGAGTCCCGGCGCTCCCGCCCTGTTCCGCCAGCGGCGCGTGGGCAAGGGCGGCCAGGAATTCACGCTTTACAAGTTCCGCACCCTGCACCCGGAGGAGCATCGCGCCCGGGAGGGTGAACACTCGCCTCCGCCTGTATTGCCCAATGATCCCCGCCTGCTGCCATTTGGGCGCTGGCTTCGGCGCTACCGTGTGGACGAGTGGCCCCAGTGCTGGAATGTCCTGCGCGGCCAGATGTCCCTAGTGGGGCCAAGACCCGAGCAGAGGGCATTGGTTGAGGACTATGTGCGCCGCTGGCCGCTCTATGCCCGCAGGCACAATGTGCGTCCCGGTATGACAGGGTGGGCCCAGGTGCGCCAGCACTATGACCAAAGCCTGACCCGGCTGGAGGACAAACTTGGCCTGGATCTCTTCTATCTGGAGAACATGAGTCTGGGGCTGGACTTGAAGATCCTGCTCTTCACGGTGCGCACCGTGTTGCGGGGGGCGGGGCGCTAAATTGCGCCGAAGTGGTGTTCGAGCAACTTGAATCAGAAGGCTGCATGCGGCATCCCGGCCCGTGACCCGTGACCAGGCGTCGCTTTCGTGATTCTTTCCTTCAAACTGCCTTGACTCATTCCTGCATCAACTCTACCTTTCGCGGCTTCCAAGGGCGGTTAGCTCAGTTGGTTAGAGCGCTAGCTCGACACGCTAGAGGTCACAGGTTCGAGTCCCGTACCGCCCATCGACACAAGGCCGGAGCCTTCACGAAAGTGTGAAGTGGCAAGCCAAGGTCTTGCACGACAAGGGGATGAGGTAAATGGCGCACCTCTCTCCGGACTAAGAGAAAGGCCGGGTCATGTTTACCCTGACCTTTCCGGACGGCGCCGTCCGCCAGGTTTCCCCTGGCACGACGCCGCTGGAAGTCGCCAAGGAAATCAGCCCTTCGCTTGCCAAGGCCGCCCTTGCGGCCGAATTGAATGGCGAGCTCGTTTCCTTGGTTCATCCCATCCAGGCCTCCGCGGCCTTCCGCCTCATCACCTGGCAGGACGAGGTGGGCAAAGCCGTGTTCTGGCACAGCTCCGCCCATGTGCTGGCCCAGGCCGTGAAAGAGCTGTGGCCGGACGCCCTGCTGGACGACGGACCGCCCACCGAGGCCGGCTTTTACTACGACATCAAGTTCCCCCAGCCCATCGGCGAGGAGGATCTGCCGCGCATTGAGGTGAAAATGCGCGAGGTCCTCAAGCGCAAGGAGCGCCTGGTGCGCCGCGAGATGGACGGCGGCGAGGCCACGGCCTTCTTCACCGCGCGGGGCGAGCGCTTCAAGCTGGATCTCATCCAGGTCATCGCCGCCCGTGGCGAGGCCATCACGGTGTATGAGCAGGGCGCCTGGGCGGATTTGTGCCGCGGGCCGCACCTGCTGGACACGGCCAAAATCAAGGCGGTGAAGGTGCTCAGCGTGGCGGGCGCCTACCTGCGCGGGGATGAGAAAAACGAGCAGCTGCAGCGGGTGCGCGCCATCAGCTTCCCCACCCAGGAGGAGCTGGACCAGTACCTGTTCATGATCGAAGAGGCCAAGAAGCGCGACCACCGCAAGCTGGGCAAGGAGCTGGAGCTTTTCAGCTTCCACGATGTAGGTCCGGGTTTCCCCTTCTGGCATCCCAACGGCGCCGTTATCTGGGACGAGTTGGTGCGCTTCTGGCGTGATCTGCACCGCGCCGCCGGCTACCAGGAGATCCGCACGCCCATGATCCTCTCGGAGAGCCTGTGGCACCAAAGCGGCCACTGGGAGCACTACCGCGAGAACATGTACTTCACGCGCATCGACGATGGCGATTTCGCCGTGAAACCCATGAACTGCCCCGGCCACCTGACGGTCTACGGCGCCCAGCCGCATTCCTACAAGGAACTGCCGTTGAAACTGGCGGAAATGGGCCAGGTGCATCGCCACGAGAAGAGCGGCGTGCTGCACGGCCTCTTCCGCGTGCGCATGTTCACCCAGGATGACGCCCACATCTTCTGCACTCCGCAGCAGATCGAGGATGAGATCGTCAAGGTCATCCAATTGGTGGACCGCATTTACAGCACCTTTGGCTTCAGCTATGAAATGGAACTCTCCACCCGCCCGGAGGAGAAGTACATCGGCAGTCTGGAGATCTGGGAGCAGGCTGAGGACGCCCTGAAGCAGGCGCTTGGACGCGTGGGCGCGGCCTTCAAGCTCAATCCCGGCGACGGCGCCTTCTACGGCCCGAAGATCGACTTCCACATCAAGGACAGCCTGGGACGCCGCTGGCAGTGTGCCACGGTGCAGCTGGACTTCTCCATGCCGGAACGCTTCGGTCTGGACTACACGGCGGAGGATGGCACGCGCAAGCGCCCGGTCATGATCCACCGCGCCATTTTCGGGTCCTTCGAGCGCTTCATTGGCATCCTCATCGAGCACTTCGCCGGCAATCTGCCCACCTGGCTTTCCCCTGTGCAGGCCATTGTCCTGCCCATCACGGAAGGCCAAATGGAGGCGGCCCGCGCCGTGCAGGAGCGCTTGCTGGCTGGTGGCATCCGCGCCCAGCTGGAAACGCGTTCGGAGAAGATTGGCTACAAGATCCGCGCCGCTGAGACGCGCAAGATCCCGTGGATCCTGGTGGTGGGTGCCCGGGAGGCGGAGCAGGGCCTGGTGGCCGTGCGCCGTCATGGAAAAGGCGATTTGGGCGCCAAGCCCGTGGACGAGGTGGTGAAGGAGCTGCAGGCCCTGAGCATGGCCCGCAGCCTGGAGGCGGAGACCCTGGCTTAAAGGAGCCGGTCCCCATCGCGGTGGCCGTGGCAAGCGGCAAAGGCCTGAACCGCGCAGGCCCAGCGCAAGGAGTTCATCATCGCCAGAAAAAAGTATATGCAGCGCCCGGCGATCCTGGTGCCCAAGCACCGGATCAACGAGCACATCCGCATTCCCGCCGTTCGCCTGATAGCCTCCGACGGTTCGCAGGCTGGTGTGGTGGACACGGCGGCCGCCATCGAAATGGCCCAGCAGGAGGGCCTGGATCTGGTGGAGATTGCACCCAACGCGGATCCGCCTGTGTGCAAGATCATGGACTACGGGAAGTTCCTGTATCAGCAGAGCAAGAAGGACAAGGCCGCCAAGGTCAAGCAGCACACCATCACCGTGAAGGGCGTGCGCCTGACCCCGAAGATCAGCGGTCATGACCTGGAGACCAAGGCCGCCCAGGCGCGGGAATTCCTGGAGGACGGACACAAGGTGAAAGCCTTCGTGCTCTTCCGCGGGCGCATGATCACCCACAAGGAATTCGGCCAGGACACCCTGGACAAGTTCATCGAGATCCTGAAGGAGATCATTCTCGTGGAGCAGGAGCCCAAAATGGACGGCCCCCGCAGCATGAGCGCGCTTCTGGCTCCGCGCAAGGTTACGCCGAAAAAGAAGACGGAGGAATAGACATGCCCAAGATGAAGACCAACCGCGCCGCGGCCAAGCGCTTCAAACTGACCGGCAAGGGTCGCGTCAAGCGCCACAAGGCCTACGCCAGCCACATTTTGACCAGCAAGTCCCCGGGCCGCAAGCGTGGCCTGCGCAAGGGCACCCTGGTGGCAGCCTCCGACGAGGCGCGTGTGAAGCGGATGATTCTGAGCTAAGGAGGCCCGACCCATGCCGAGAGCAACCAACAACCCCGCCTCCAAGGCCCGTCGCAAGCGCGCATTTGAGGCCGCAAAGGGCTTCCGTGGCGGTCGCAAGAACCTGCTGCGCCAAACCCTGCAGGCCGTGGATCGCGCCATGGCCAACAACACGGCCCACCGCAAGGTGCGCAAGGGCGAATTCCGCCGTCTGTGGATTGCCCGCATCAACGCCGCCGTGCGCATCCACGACACGGACATGAACTACAGCACCTTCATCCACCTGCTGGCCACCAAGGGTGTCACCCTGGATCGCCGCCAGCTGGCGGACATGGCCGTGCGCGAGCCGGAGGCCTTCGGGCAGCTGGTGCGCAGCCTGCGGTAGCGGGAGCCGCACTGGAACTTTGAAATGTCCCCCACGCGGGGACATTTCTTTGCCATCCCTGCGTGTGAGAGCGGGACGAAGCGGCTCCCTGGCATCCAGGGGGCCCTTCCGCCCACAAGTTCAAGGAGTGAACATCCTATGAACGACCATCAAAGTCTGCGCGCTGAATTCGCCAAGGCCCTGGCCGCGGCTGCGGATCGGGATGCCCTGGCCGCCTTGCACGCGGGCTGGCTGGGACGCAAGGGCCGCCTGCAGGAGCTCTTCAAGCAGATGAAAGAGCTGCCCGGGCCCGATCGCCCGGCCTTCGGCGCCGCCGTGAATGTGCTGAAGGAGGAACTGGAGGCCGCTTTCATGGCCCGCCAGGAGGCCGTGCGCCAGGCGGAGGGCGTGCGCGCCGTGGACCTTAGCCTGCCGGGACACGCGCCGGCACAAGGCGGCCTGCATCCCCTGCAGCAGGTGCTGGACCGCATCACGGGCATCTTCACGCGCATGGGCTTCGCCGTGGAGGATGGCCCGGAGGTGGAAACCGAGCACCACAACTTCGACATGCTCAACACGCCCTTCTGGCATCCGGCGCGCATGGATTCGGACAGCCTCTATCTGGTGCAGGGCCATATGTTGCGCACGGAGACCAGTCCGGTGCAGGTGCGCGTCATGCAGGAAGTTGCGCCGCCCCTGCGCATCATTGCGCCGGGACGCGTGTACCGCAACGACAAGCCCGATGCCAGCCACAGCCCCATGTTCATGCAGGTGGAAGGGCTTTATGTGGACCATGGCGTCACTTTCAGTGATTTGAAGGGCACGCTCCTGGAGTTCTACCGCCGCATGTTCGGCCCCCAGGTGAAAATCCGCTTCCGCCCCCACTACTTCCCCTTCACCGAGCCCAGTGCCGAAGTGGATGTGAGTTGCATTTTCTGCCAGGGCGCGGGCTGCCGTGTGTGCAAGCACAGCGGCTGGCTGGAGATGGGCGGCAGCGGCATGGTGGATCCCAAGGTGCTGGAGGGCGTGGGCCTGGACACGGAGGAGTGGACGGGTTTCGCCTTTGGCCTGGGCGTGGAGCGCATGGCCATGCTGCTCTACGGCGTGGACGACATCCGTCTCTTCTACGAGAACGACTGGCGCTTCCTGGAACAGTTCTAGGATCCGGCCTCCTGTGCGGCGGACGGATCCCCAGGGTGGGGCGCGCCGCCCTTCCCAAGCTGGCAAGGACTCAACCCTGATGGCGGTGAATCCATGAAGATCTCCCTTTCCTGGCTGGGTGAATTCATACCTGTTGACGCCTCTCCCGAAGGCGTGGCGACCCTCACCAGCAAGCTCACCATGCTGGGCTTCGAGGTGGAAAGCGTGGAACGCATCCAGCGCGGCCTGCAGGGCGTGGTGGCGGCGCGGGTGGAGGCGCTGGAGCCTCATCCCAATGCCGATCGCCTGCGTCTGGTCACGGTGGATTACGGCCAGGGCCGCATGACCCTCGTGTGCGGCGCCCCCAATGTGGCCCTGGGCATGACCGTGCCCCTGGCCCGCGTGGGCGCCCTGCTGCCCGGCCTGGACAATCAGCCTTTGAAGAAGGCCCGCATCCGCGGCGTGGACAGCGAAGGCATGCTGTGCAGCGAGGTGGAGCTGGGCTTGTCCGACGACCACAGCGGCTTGAAGGAGCTGGACCCCGCCCACTGGCAGCCCGGCGATCCCCTGTCCCGGGACTTTGGCCTGGAAGATGTGGTGCTGGACCTGGAGATCACCCAGAACCGGGGCGACGCCTTTTCCATCCTGGGCATCGCCCGGGATCTGGCGGCGCTGGACGGCCTGTCCCTGTCCCGCCCCGCTCTGGCTTCCGCGCCCGCCGCTTCCGGCGACCGGCGCGCCACGGTGGAGATTGACGCCACCTGCGGCGGCTGCACGCGCTATCTGGCCCAGCTGATGGAAGGCGTCACCGTGGGACCCAGTCCGCGCTGGCTGGTGAACCGTCTGGAGGCCGTGGGCCTGCGCAGCATCAACACTGTTGTGGACGCCACCAACTACGTGATGTGGGAATTGGGCCACCCCCTTCATGCATTCGATCTGCGCCAGGTGAAAGGGCAGCGCATCCAGGTGCGCTTCGCCCGTCCCGGCGAGTCCTTCACCACCCTGGATGGCGTGGAGCGCGTGCTGGACGGGGAACACACCCTTATCTGCGACGCTGAGCGCGCCGTGGCCCTGGGCGGTGTGATGGGCGGGCTGAACTCCGGCGTGGAGGCGGACACCACGGAACTGCTGCTGGAGTGCGCGGCTTTTGATCCCGTGAACATCCGCATGGGAGCGCGGCGGGCGGGCATTGCCTCCGACTCCAGCCGCCGTTTCGAGCGTGGCGTGGACACGGAGGATGGCCAGGCGGTGCTGGAGCGCCTCAGCTCCCTCATCGCCCATCTGGCGGGTGGAAGAGTGGCGGGCGGCATTGCCCAGGCCCATTCCCGGCCCCGTCATCTGGAGAAGATCCGCCTGCGTCCCGCACGCTGCCAGTCTGTGCTGGGCCTGCAACTGGACACATCGCGCATGGTGCGCCACCTGGAAGCATTGGGCGCCGTCTGCGAGCAGCAGGGCGACGGATCGCTGCTGGTGGCCCCGCCCTCCTGGCGCTTCGACCTGGAACGGGAGATCGACCTCATCGAGGAAGTGGTGCGACTGGAAGGCTACGGCGCCGTGGCGGAGGCCCCCGTGGCCCGCGTGCCACTGGGCCAGCGCGCCAATCCCCGCCGTGAGCTGGCGGACCGCTTGCGCCAGGCCATGGTTGGGTTGGGGTTCCGCCAGGTGATGAGCTACAGCATGGTCAGTCCCTCCTTGCTGGAGCGGGTAATGGGGGATCGCCCCGCCTTGCGCATCCGCAATCCATTGGCGGAGGAGCTGAGCGCCCTGCGCACCAGCCTTCTGCCCAGCCTGGTGGAATGCGCCGTGTACAATTTGAACCGGCGCGCGGGCACACTTCGCCTCTTCGAACTGGACCGGGAGTTCCATCCCCATCCCCAGAGCGAGACCGGATGCCGCG
>CAIWAD010000024.1 GCA_903910645.1 uncultured bacterium
GACCGCAACATCACAGCAATTCAATTGGCCGGAAAGGCCCTTCATGCGCAAGCTCTTCCTCATCGACCTCATGTCGGTCTTCTTCAAATCCCACATGGCGCTGGAGCGCCACCACCTGCGCACTGGCGATGGTCTGGTGGTCAGCGGCATCAACGGCGTGCTGCTTACCCTGGCCCGGCTCATCAAGAGCGAGCGTCCGGACGCCCTGGTGGTGACCACAGACACGGCCGCTCCCACCTTTCGCCATGGACTCTACCCCAAGTACAAGGCTAATCGTCCCCCCATGCCCGACGAGATGGCCGCCCAGCTTCCCATTCTTTTTGAACTGCTGGAACTGGCGGGGCTGCCCGCCATGCGCCGGGAAGGTTGGGAGGCGGACGACCTGCTGGGCACCTGCGCCCGCCAGGCGCGTGAGCTGGGCTGGGAAGTCTTCGTGCTCACGGCGGACAAGGACTTGATGCAAATCGTGCAGCCCGGCGTGTTCCTCTTCAATCCACAAAAGGGTGGAGAAGTGGATCTGGTGGGCGAGGATCGCGTGCGTGAGAAGTTCGGCGTGGGCCCCGACCAGGTGATTGAAGTGCTGGCCCTCATGGGCGACAGCTCGGACAATGTCCCCGGCGTCCCCGGCGTGGGGCCCAAGACCGCTGCCGATCTGGTGGGACGCCATGGTACGCTGGAGGGCGTCTTCGCCAATCTGGAAGAGTTGGGCACCAAGGCCGTGCGCGCCAAGCTGGAAGCCAATCAGGAGCTGGCCTATCTGTCCCGCCAACTGGTGACCATTGATTGCCACGCCCCCTGCGAGTTCCAGCCGGAAAAGCTGCCCGCCCCCGCCTGGGACAGTCCGGCCTTCCTGAAGCGCCTGGGTGATCTGGGCTTGCGCATGGCCCTTTCGGCCTTTTCGAACCTCAGTGGAGGAAGGGCGTCCGCAACAGGTGTGGAAGAAGGCGCCGCGCCGGGCAATGTCCCCGTGCCGCTGGTCCGGACTCAGCCGCGCCTTTATCACACCGTGGCCACGCGGCCAGAGGTGGAAGCCCTTGCCAGTCGCTTGTGGAAGGAGTGTGGTCCTGGCGGCGCGCCCTGCGCCTTCGATCTGGAGACCACCGGCCTGGACGCCCATGCCTGTGCCATTGTGGGCTTTTCTTTCGCCTGGGTGGAAGGCGAGGCCTGGTACATTCCCGCCCGGCTGGTGGACGGCGCCGGTCAAGGCGCGGGAGGCGGCCTCTTCGAGACCCAGGAGGCCCGGGAAGATCTGGACTGGACCCTGACCTTGCTGCGGCCCTGGTTCGAGGATGCTGCCTGTCCCAAGCTGGGCCAGAACGCCAAGTACGACACCAATGTGCTGGCGGCCCACGGTGTCACGGTGCGCGGCGTGGTTTTCGACACCATGCTGGCATCCTATGTGCTGCGGCCCGCCGGCCGCCGCCACGACTTGGATTCCCTCTCCCTGCAGCATTTGGGGATGACGAAGATTCCCACGGAAGCGCTCATTGGCAGCGGCGCCAAGCAGATCAGCATGGCCGATGTGCCGCTGGAGCGCATTGCCGAGTACGCCTGCGAGGATGCCGACTGCGTGCGTCAGCTGTGGCCGTTGCTGAAGCGGGAGTTGGAGGAGCAGAAGCTGCTGGAGCTGTACGCGCGCATCGATCTTCCCATGCTGGAAGTGCTGGCGCGCATGGAGCAGTGCGGCGTACAGGTGGACGGAGCACAATTGCGCGAACTCTCCGCCCAGTTGGCCACGCGCATGGCGGAGCTGGAGAGCGAAATCCACGCCATGGCGGGCGAGGCCTTCAACCTGAACAGCCCGCGCCAGCTGGCCACCATCCTCTTCGAGAAGCTGGGCCTGAAGCCTGGCCGCAAGACCGCCAGTGGCTGGTCCACGGATGTGGATGAACTGGAGCGGCTGGCCAAGGAGGACGCCCTGCCCCGCCTTCTGCTGGACTACCGCCAACTGGCCAAGCTGAAAGGGACCTACAGCGACGCCCTGCCACTGCTGGTGAACGGGCGCACCGGCCGTGTGCACACCAACTTCAACCAGACCATTGCCGCCACCGGCCGCCTGAGCAGCACGGATCCCAACCTGCAGAACATCCCCGTGCGCACCGAATGGGGTCGCCGCATCCGCCGTGCCTTCGTGGCCTCCGGGCCGGATCGCGTGCTCATCGATGTGGATTACAGCCAGATCGAGCTGCGGCTGCTGGCGCACATCAGTGGCGACACTGAGTTGTGCGGTGCTTTTCGCGACGGAGCGGATATCCACACGCGCACGGCGGCGGCCATGTTCCATGTGGCGGAAAGCGCCGTGGACAGCGACATGCGGCGGCAGGCGAAAGTGGTCAACTTCGGCGTCATCTATGGAATGGGGGCCTTTGCCCTGGCGGGCAATCTTGGGATCTCCCAAAAGGAAGCCAAGCACTTCATAGACAACTACTTCGATCTCTATCGTGGGGTGAAGGACTGGTCCACGGCGCTCATCGAGGAGGCCCGTGAGCGCGGTTTCGTGGAGAACATTTTCGGCCGCCGTCGCAGTCTGCCGGATTTGCGCAGCGCCAATCGGCAGCTTCGCGAAGGAACGGAACGCATAGCGGTGAACACGCCCATCCAGGGCAGCGCCGCGGACCTCATCAAGCTGGCCATGCTGGCCATCCACCATCGCCTGGACAGCGACCTGCAAGGCCTGCGCATGATCTCCCAGGTGCATGACGAACTGCTCTTCGACGCCCCGCGTGACGATGCCCCGCGCCTGATGGCGGCCATCCGCCAGGAGATGGAGGGCGTGGTTCCCCTGCGCGTGCCCCTGGTGGCGGAGCCTTCCATGGGCCTGAATTGGCTGGAAGCCAAGTAAAGGACAGCCTTCCGGTCTGCACGCGATCTCATCCTGGCGCGCCCCATCCGCTGGAATCCCGCCTTGCGGAAGGCGGCGCCCTCCTTCACACACATGGGCCATGAAAAAGCCCGCCGGCACAGGCCGACGGGCTCGCCCACTCCCTGGTCCCACGCATGGGGTGGGCCTTTCTCATCACGCTTGTCAGGCATGGCGGGAGGATGCGTTTGGCCACACCCTCCCGCCGGTCACACAACTCGGTCGGAAGGCATTTGGAGGCCTCAGTTGACGGCGATGTCCACCTTGCGCGGCAGCACGGCCTGGGCCTTGGACAGGGTGATGCGCAGCACGCCCTTGTCCATGTGCGCGGCGATACCGGCGATGTCGATCTCGTCCGACAGGCGGTAGCGGCGCTCGAAGGAGCCGAAGAGGCGCGAACTGTGCACCAGGCGGTCCTTCTCGCCCATGGCCTCACGGTTGCGCACGCCCTTCACCACCAGCTCCTGGCCTTCGATGAGGATCTCCACATCTTCCCGATCCATGCCGGGCAGGTCCAGCTGCAGTTCCCAGGTGTTTTCGCGCTCCACAATTTCGCCGCGCAGGCGCTGGTTCAACCCCGTGTCCACGGTGGACGCCTGGGCCAGGCTGCGCACAATGTCCCGGTGAAGGGCGGCGGGGAGGAGGGTGTTGATGAACATGATGCGATCCCTTTCGTCTTGCAGTGATTGTTGTCAAATCTTCATTCCGGACTGGGGCCGGGCGTCAGGCGCATCAGCGCCGGGACGATGAAGACCTTTGCAAGCGGGATGCCAGTTTTGCAAAGAGTTGATAATCAACAAGAAAGCAGATTCATGCTCTGCGCTGCCACCAAGGGGCCTGACACGAGCCTGACGGGCCATGTCAGTAGTGGCAGTTGAAGTGACAGAATGGCGGAGGCTGTCAGGGCAACGGGTGGAACTGGATGCCGTGGGGTGAAGAGGAGGCGGACAACACCAGATTGCGCACCAGCTGCATGTGCACGCGTCGGGCAGCGTGCGCGGCGGACCAGGCATGCAGCGAGAATTCTGTGGGCGTGGGCGCAAGATTGGCGCAAAGCATGGGAGCCAAGGCCGCGTTCACACCGCCAGCCACCACCAGCTCCATGCGGCCATCCAGGTGGTTGGCCAGCTTCACCAGGCGGGGAAGGCCCCGCGCGGCGCCGCCGGATTGTCCCCAGGATTGCCCGGCGCTAAGCACGCGCTGCACGCCCAGTTCCAGCAGGAGGTCCAGGGCCTGGAAGGGCCTGGACACGGCGTCAAAGGCCCTGTGGCAGGTGATTTTCAGGCCAAGACCATGAGCCTGTTCCGTCAGCGCCTGCATGGCGTCTCTATCCAGTGCCTTGCCCTTCAGCGCGCCCAGCGCCACGCCGTTGGCCCCCAGCGCTGCGGCACGCTCCATGCGGTGGCAAAGCTGGCGCACATCGCTGGATGAAAGGTCGAAGGAGCCGGGGCGGGGCCGCAACATGGTGACCAGCTCCACGCGGCCATCCAGTGCCTCCGCCGCCGTGGCGATTTGCCAGGAGCTGGGGCTGAGTCCTTGATGGCGCATGGCGGCGCACAACTCCACGCGGGCGGCTCCGCCTTCCCGCGCCGCCACGCAATTGGAGGCCAGCACGGCGGGCCCGCCGGACAGACAGATCTCCACCGCCACGGACATCAGTGCCCGGTCCAGAGAAAAGGCGCCCGCATGGGGCGCCTGAGAAATGTCGAGTGGAAAGTCATGCGGCCTCAGTTGGCCAGATCTGCCAGTTCCTGCATCACATAGGGCTCGGGATCCACGATGCGGCCGCGCACATGCACTTCGTAGTGCAAATGGGGTGAAGTGCTGCGGCCCGTGTTGCCCACGCTGCCAATGCGGTCTCCCCGGCGGACATCCTCCCCCTCCACCACCTGGGTGCGGGACAAGTGGGCGTACAAGGTCTGCACGCCGTCGCCGTGGTCGATCCTGATGGTAAGGCCGTAACCCGAGTCGAAACCGGTTTCAATGACGGTGCCGTCAGCGGGGGCCAGCACGGCCGTTCCCACATTGGCGCCGAAGTCGATGCCTTCATGCATGCGCCAGGAACCGCTGAAGGGATCCTCGCGGAAGCCGAAGCGGCTGGTGATGCCAACCCCTTCCACCGGCACGATGGACGGCAGACGCCGCATGCGATCCGCTTGCATGACAACCATTTCCTTTGCGCGGGAAAGGGATTCATGCAAAAGGCGCGTTTCCCGCTCCAACTGGGCCAGCTCCCCCAGCGTCTGGGAGCTGATGCCCGGCAGGGTGGACTCGTAGATGGCGCCGCCCACGCCCATTTTGCGCACTTCGTCGGGAATGGGATCCAGCTTCGCCAGTTGGCGGATTTCCTTGTCAATGGCATGAAGGGAATCCACGGACTGGCGCAGCTCATCCAAATTGGTGATGGCTTCTTCCAGACTGCGATGCAGGCGGTCATTCTCTTGCAGAACACGCTCGGCGTTGAAATCCTGCTGGAAGCGCACGCCCAGCAGCACAAGCGCCACCACCACGCCCAGATTGAGCAAACGCGTGCGCCACACCTTTAGCGCCACCGCTCCCTTGGAGGGGGGTGTGGAACGCTCAGGTTGCGGCGACATGTGGTTCTGTTCGGTCAAATCAGCCTCGAGTTGGGGCAGGTGCCGGAATCAACCTAGCAAAAAGGAGCTGGGAGTCAATTCAACTTCCTGAGTGGCTTGGGCGGCCAGGATTTGGCGAAGGCACCGCGTCCGAGCTCCAGCAGAGACTTCCGGCCCAGGGGCACTCAGAATCGAGTTGAGTTCTTCGTTGCATCTTGGGAGGCTTGATTCTATTTTCAAGGTTCGCAAAAAACCGTTCAGCTCACGACGAAGGAGCTTTCCATCATCATGGAACAGCACAACAACAAACTGCGCTGGATCATTTTCGCCGCAATCATGGCAGTGGCCGCGTGGAAGTTCTATCCCACCGTCCGCATGGCCATCATCGGCGAGGAAGGCCTGAAGGCGCTGGATGAAAAGGCGCAGGTCGAACTTCGCAGCCAGGCCATCAAGCGCGGCCTGGACTTGCAAGGCGGCATGCACATGGTCCTGGAAGTGGACCTGGTGGAATTGGTGAGCGGCCTGGCCCGCACGCCGGATTCCCGCTTCAACGAGCGCATGGCTCGCGTGAAGGCACAAACCGAGAAGAATCCCACCGTGGACTTCTGGGATGTTTTCACGAAGGAGTTCAAGGATATCCAATTGAGCGAATACTTCGGCGAGCGCAAGCAGGAGAATGGCGAGATCATCGCCGTCCTCAAGGCGCAATCCGATGACGCCGTGGACAACTCCTTGACCATTCTGCGCAACCGCGTGGACGGCTCCGGCTTGCAGGAACCCTCCATCACCAAGCAGGGACAGCGCCGCATTGTGGTGGAGCTGGCCGGCGTGAATGATCCGGAAGCCGCCCGCCGCATGATTGGCAAAACGGCCCTGCTGGAGTTCAAGCTGGTGGATGAGCCTGCCCGCACCAATCAGGTGCTGGAAGCGGTGAACGCCGTGGTGAAGGGTGAGAAGGTGGTCCTGCCGGTGGACAGCGCTGCCACGGACAGCACCCAGCTGGCTGCCGCCCCGGCGGACAGCGCAGCCGCCAAGACGGATGCCAAGGTGGCCGCCAAGACGGACAGCGCGGCCTTCGATCCCCTGGCCGCCAAGACCGACACGGTAAGCACAGCGGCGGTGACCGACACCACCAGGAAGGTGGCCACCTTCTTCGAGCTGCTCACCATTTTCCAGGGTCGCAACGCCTTGCTGGTCTCCGAGGAGAACCGTCCCAAGGTGCAGGCCATTCTGGCGTCCCAGGCGGTGAAAGAGGTCATTCCGCCCACCAAGGAGTTCCTGCTGGGCAAAATGGAATTGGTGGGCGAGAAGCCTTACGCCGAACTTTTCCTGCTGGACAAGGAAGCCCTGCTCACGGGCAAGGCGCTGGAGAGCGCCGGCGTGAACATCAACCAGGGCGGCCAGGGCGCCAATGCCGGTGCCGCCATTGTGGAGCTTAGCATGACGCGGGAAGGTGCCCGCCGCTTTGCCCGCATCACCGGGGACAATGTGAACCGTCGCCTGGCCATTGTGCTGGATGACAAGGTCTTCATGGCCCCCAACATCCGCAGCAAGATTCCCAACGGCCGCGCCATCATTGAAGGCATGGAGAGCATCGAGGAGGCCAAGGAACTGGCCAACCTGCTCAAGCACGGTGCCCTGCCCTCCACGGTGAAGCCGGTGGAAGAGCGCACGGTGGGACCCAGCCTGGGTGCGGAGAGCTTGCAGCAGGGTGCCATGTCCGCCTTGTTGGCCACCCTGTTCACCGTGCTCTTCATGATCATCTACTACAAGCTGTCAGGGGTGAACGCCATTATCGCCATGGTGGCCAATATCTTCCTGATGGTCAGCGCCCTGGCGGGCTTTCATGCCACCCTCACCCTGCCGGGCATCGCCGGCATCGTGTTGACCATTGGCATGGCGGTGGATGCCAACATCCTCATCCTGGAACGCATCCGGGAAGAGTTGCGCAAGGGCCGCACGGTGCGGGCGGCGGTGGATGCAGGCTACACCAACGCCATGAGCGCCATCATCGACTCCAATGTCACCACCCTCATCGCCGGCGTGGTGCTCTACCAGTTCGGTTCGGGCCCCATCCGCGGCTTCGCGCTGACGCTGATGATCGGCCTGGTGGCCAACCTGTACACGGCCATCATCCTTACGCGCCTGCTGTTCGATCGTTTCACCAACTACGACCGCGCCACGCGGCTGAGCATCTGAGGTTGCGTCATGCTTGAGTTCTTCTCGACGCCCAACATCGACTTCGTCGGCAAGCGCAAGGTGTGGATCACTTTCTCGCTGACGCTGCTGGTGGCCAGCATCCTGCTGGGTTTCGTCCGCGGTTACAACAAGAACATCGACTTCACCGGCGGCACGGAAATCCAGTACCGCTTCACGCAGCCCATGAACGAAGGGGAGCTGCGCGGTGCCCTGGAAGGCGCGGGCATCAAGGCCGAAGTCACCACCCTGCGCAGCGCCGATGCCGCCCATCCGGACTGGATGCTCAAGATCCAGGGCGGTTCCCAGGACGGCATGAAGGAAAAGGTGATGAGCACCATCCGCGGGGCATTTCCCCAGAGCGGAGACTCGGTGCTGTCGGCGCACACCATTGGTGCCCGCGTGGGCAAGGAACTGAAGACCGGCGCCATCTGGAGCACCATCTGGGTCTCCATCCTGCTCATCATCTATGTCAGCATCCGCTTTGAATTCATCTACGCCGTGGGCGCCATCATCGCCACCCTGCACGATGTCTTCGTGGTGTTGCTCTTCTTCAGCATCTTCGGCTGGGAATTCAGCCTTAGCGTGCTGGCCGCCATCCTGACCCTGGTGGGCTATTCCATCAACGACACCATCGTGGTCTACGACCGTATCCGCGAACAGGTGAAGAAGCAGAAGGGCGTGCCCTTCGCCAAGGTGGTCAACGACGCCATCAACCAAACCCTGAGCCGCACCATCTTGACGGGTACCACCACCGTTGTGTCGGTGATCATCCTCATCTTCTTTGGCGGCCCCAGCCTGACCACCATGGCCGTGGCCCTGCTCATCGGCATCCTGACGGGAACCTACTCCTCGGTGTTCATCGCGGCGCCCATCCTCATTGAATGGCACGACCGCCGCGCCGCCAAATTGGCGCTGAGCAAGTAGTTGTGAAGGTCCGGCGCGCCGCAAAGCAGCCGGGCCGGGTGGATCGCATCCAACGGGCTCCGGCCATGGCCGGGGCCCTTTCCATGTGAGGGAACCATGCCAGTCACAGTGTTGATCGGCGCTCAATGGGGGGACGAGGGCAAGGGCAAGATCATTGACGCCCTGGCCCCTTCCCTGCAAATGGTGGTGCGGTACCAGGGCGGCCCCAACGCGGGCCACACGGTGATCGTGAATGGACACAAGACCGTGCTGCACCAGGTGCCCACCGGCATCCTGCACGCGGGCGTGGCCTGCCTTATCAGTCCGGGCGTGCTCCTGGATCCCTGGGAGCTCATGGCGGAGACCACCATGCTGCAGGAGCAGGGTGTGGATCTGGAGCGCCTGCGCATTTCACCTTCCTGTCATCTCATCATGCCCTGGCATCGTGCGCTGGATCGCGCCCGTGAGAAGGCCGCCGGAGCGGGAGCCATTGGCACCACCGGCCGAGGCATGGGCCCCTGCGCCATGGACAAGGCGGGGCGTCGCGGCCTGCGACTGGGGGATCTGCTGGACACGCGTCGCCGTTCCGTGGTGGGTGATGGATTGGCCTGTGCCAATGAGGAGCTGGAGCGCCTGGGTTCCGAGCCCCTGCAGCTGGACGAGGTGGAGGAGGCCTGTGCCGCCGCCGCCCTGGCCCTGCGGCCTTTTGTGGCGGACACGCGTCCCCTGCTCCACGGCGTGCTGGACAAAGGCGGCCGCGTGCTGATGGAAGGCGCCCAGGGCGCCATGCTGGATCTGGATTGGGGAACCTGGCCCTATGTCACCTCCACCCATCCGTCGGCGGGCGGCGCCTGCACCGGCGGTGGTGTTCCCATGCGCCAGGTGGACCAGGTCATTGGCATCCTGAAGGTTTACGCCACCCGCGTGGGCAACGGGCCATTCCCCACGGAGTTCGCCCCCGGTCCCTTCGCCGATACCTTCCGCCAGCATGCGGGAGAATTCGGCGCCACCACGGGCCGGCCACGGCGCTGTGGATGGTTCGATGCGGTGGCGGCCCGCTACGCCTGCCAGCTCAATGGCTTCACGGATCTGGTGCTTACCAAGCTGGATGTGCTGGACGGCCAGGACGAAGTGCGCGCGGCGGTGGCCTACGAACTGGACGGCCATGTGCACAGCCAGATGCCGGAGGATCTGCGCTTGCTGGAAGGCCCGGTGAACCCCCAGTGGAGGAGTTTTCCCGGCTGGCGGGACAGTGCCCAGGCCACCCACTGGCAGGAACTGCCTGCGGAGGCCCGGACATACCTTGGCTGGTTGGAAGAGGACCTGGGCTGCCCCGTGCGCTGGGTGAGCAATGGCCCGGAACGGCGTAGCCTGCTCCAGCGGGCCTGATTGGGTAGATTGCCGGCGAAAAATGGAAAGGCTGAGCATGTTCTGGCTTTACTCGGGCTTCATTCTCTTTGTGGTGGCCATGCTGGTGCTGGACCTGGGGGTCTTCCACCGCAAAGCCCATGTGGTGTCCATCAAGGAGGCCCTGGGCTGGTCGGCCTTCTGGATCAGCCTGGCCCTCAGCTTCACCGTCTTCATTTACTTCGCCTACGATGCCCACTGGCTGGGGCTGGGAACCGCCGTGGACAGGGTGGACGGCCAGCTGAACACAGGAAGCCTGGCGGCCATCAAGTACATCACCGGCTATTTGATTGAAGAGTCCCTGAGCATGGACAACCTCTTCGTCATCGCCATGATCCTCAGCTTCTTCTCCGTTCCGGACATCCTGCAGCACCGCGTGCTCTTCTGGGGCATCCTTGGCGCACTCATCCTGCGTGGCGTGATGATTGGCGTTGGCGCCACCCTGGTGGCCAAGTTTCATTGGATCCTCTATCTCTTCGGGATCTTCTTGGTGCTCACAGGTATCAAGATGCTCTTCGCCAAGGAGGAGGAGCAGGATCTGGAGAGTAATCTGGTGGTGCGCCTTGCCCGGCGCTTCTTCCCGGTAAGCACGCGCCTCTACGGCAGCCACTTTGTGGTGCGGGCGGGCACGGGTGAGGCGGCCCATCCGGACGGGGGTGGCGAGGATCCGGTGATGGCCCGCCTGGCCAAGGGCACCCTTGTGCTCACGCCACTGGCCCTGGCGCTGGCTGTGGTGGAGGCCTCCGATGTGGTCTTTGCCGTGGACAGCATCCCGGCCATTTTCGCCATCACGGCGGATCCGTTCATCGTGTTCACCAGCAACATCTTCGCCATTCTCGGCTTGCGCAGTCTCTTCTTCGCGCTGGCCGGCATGCTGCGCAGTTTCCGCTACCTGAAGGTCTCCCTCTCTTTGGTGCTCATCCTGGTGGGCGCCAAGATGCTCGGCGCCACATGGTTGCGCGCCGTGCTGGGCGATCATTTCAATTTGGTCTTGCTGGCGGCGGTGGTGCTCATCCTGGCGGGCGGCGTAATCGCCTCCCTGTTGGCGGGTGATCGCCCCTCCACATCCCACTAAGGAACATACCGTGGCGGAAGCCCTGCGCAGCGCTCGCATGGCGGGCACCTGGTACCCTGGCGACGCAGCCAGCCTGCGCGCCCTTCTGACGGAACTCTTCCGGCAGGCGGAGGAGTGCGCGGAGCCATTGGCGGCCTTGCCGCCATCCGCCACACTGGTGGGGTTGCAGGCTCCCCACGCCGGCTACCTTTACAGCGGCCAGACGGCGGCCATTGCCTACGCCTCACTTGGACACTGGCGCCCGGCCCGGGTGGTGGTGTTGGGGCCATCCCACCGGGAGTGGGTGGAGGGCGTGGGCGCGTGGAGTCCCGCCAAGGGTTTGGCCGTGCCAGGTGAATGGGAAACGCCCCTGGGCCGCATGGCGGTGGACCAACCCTTCCTGCGCAACATTGGCCAGGCCTGCCCGCTTGTCCAGTTCGGCCCCGCCGGGCATGGGCAGGAGCACGCCCTGGAGCTGCAGCTTCCTTTCCTGCAAATGCTTGGCATCCAGGCCCCGCTTGTGCCCTTGTGCGTGGGAAACCAGGACGCCACCACTGTGCTGGCCCTGGCGAAAGCCCTTCACGAATGTCTGAGGGATGACGACACTCCCACCCTGCTGGTGGCCTCGTCGGATTTGAGCCACTTTCTGCCAGTGGGCGAGGCAAGGGCTCTGGACGAACGCTTTCTGGCGCTGCTCACCGGTGGCAAGGCCCTTCCTCTGCTGGACGCCCTGGCCAGCGGCGCCTGCGAAGCGTGTGGCGGCGGCCCGGCGGCGGTGCTGCTGGAGCTGTTCAGTCTGCGCGGCCGGACGACCAGGGTGGATGTGCTGGACTGGCGCAGCAGCGCCCGCGTGACAATGGATGAATCCAGCGTGGTGGGCTACGCCGCCGCGCGTTTGTGGGAGGATGCCCATGCCTGAGGCACCGCGCCATTTCCGCCTGGGCCTCCTTGGGGCTGGCGCCGCCGCCCGTGGCGTGCTGCCCGCCCTGCTGGAGACCGGCATGGTAAGCGTGTCCTTCGTGGCGGATCCCGCCCACGCCGGCGAGCGTCTGGCGGGACAGACCGTGTTGGAGGATGCGCCCTCCACCTTGACGGCGGACTTCTACATCATGGCCGTGCGGGAGCCGGAGCTGCCCGGATTGGCCCAAAACCTGGCGCGGCTTTTGAAGGAAGACCAGCGTGAAGGCTGCGTGGCCTTGCAGCTTAGCGCCAGCTCGCCATTGGAGGCGCTGGAACCCTTGCTGGCCTGCGGCGTGCGCGCCGGCCTGCTGCACCCGCTGCAGACTTTTCCCGCGGACACGCCGCCCCCGGAGCAGATTCCCTTCTGGGCCCTGGGCGGTCATGAGGATCTGCGCACCCTGCTGGCTCCCTTGATGGGCCGCCTGGCCGATGAGTGGATATGGCTGCACCCGGAGGACCAGCTGCCGTATCACTTGAGCGCGGTGATGGCCTCCAATTTCCTGCCAGCCATGCTTTCCATTTGCGGACGGCTGTGGCCCGGGGATGCCGAGCAGGCCCGCCGGGCATTGCGTCCCATCCTTCAGCAAACCCTGCACAATCTGGAGTTGGCACCGCCGGAGCTCGCCGCCAGCGGGCCGGCCGCCCGTGGGGATGTGGCCACCCTGGGCCAGCACCGCGTCTGGCTGGAGGCCCGCCACCCGGATCTGGCGCCGGTCTACGAGCGCCTCAGTGGCGAGATCACCTGGCTGCGCACCCGCCGGGAAGAGGCCCTGCGCCTTCCCGCACAGGAAGGAGAGGCCTGATCGCCACTGGCTCGCTCCTTTCTTCCAATTGAACAAGGAGGCCTGACATGGCTCGCCGAGTGTTGTGGGCGGACGATGAGATCGATCTGCTGCGTCCGCATGTGCTCATCCTGGAGAAGCAGGGCTACGAGGTGGTGGGCGTGACCAATGGCATGGACGCCCTGGAGCGGGTGCGTGCCGAGAGCTGGGATCTGGTGCTGCTGGACGAGATGATGCCGGGCATGACCGGGCTGGACACCCTGCGGGAGATCAAGAAGGTGGATCCCGCCCTGCCCTGCGTGATGGTGACCAAAAGCGAGTCCGAATCCCTGATGGACCAGGCCATTGGCCGCCAGATTGACGACTACCTGACCAAACCCGTCAACCCCAGCCAGATCATTGCGGTGTGCAAGCGCATCATCGAGCGCCAGCGCCTGACCGGACGCAATTTGAGCGAGAGCTACATGCAGGGACTGGCCCAGATGGGCCGCACCCTGGCCATGGGTGCCACCTGGCAGGATTTCCTGGCCATGCACCAGCAGCTCTGCGCCTGGGAGCTGGAGCTGGATGAGCGCCCGGAGCTGGGATTTGGCCAAACCCTGGCGGACCAGCGGCGGGAGTGCAACCACGAGTTCGCCCGCCTGGTTGACCGCCACTACCTGGACTGGATCAACGGCAAGGATGGTCCCGTGCTTAGCCCCGGCGTAGTGCGCCAGGTGGTGGTGCCTCTCCTGCGGGAGAAGCGCCCCGTGCTCTTCTGCGTCATTGATTGCATGCGCATGGACCATTGGATGGTGCTGGAGAAGACACTGCGCGAGAAGTTCCGCGTGCGCCGCGAGGTGCAGGTGAGCATCCTGCCCAGCGCCACGCCCTATTCACGCAACGCCATTTTCGCCGGCATGCACCCGGCGGACATTGCCCGCGCCCACCCGGAGATGTGGGAGCGCAACATGGATGACGAGGGCAACACCAACCGTCACGAGCGCCAGTTCCTGGACCACCAGCTGCGCTTGAACGGCATCGAGTTCAAGCCCGCCCACAAGTACATCAAGGTCATTGATCTGGCAGAGGCCAACGACACCCTGCGCAAGGTGGACAACCTGTTCAACCACCAGTTCGTGAGCATGGTGTGGAACTTCGTGGACATCCTGGCCCACAGCCGCAACCAGAATGACATTGTGCGCGAAATGGTGCCCGACGAGGCCGCCTACCGCAGCGTGGTCTCCGCCTGGTTCCGCCACAGCGCCCTGAACCAGATCCTGGAAGCCTTCCGCGAAAAGGGCTACACCATTGTCATCACCAGCGACCACGGCAGCGTGCGCGTGCAGCGGGGAGCGCGGATCTACAGTGACCGCGATGCCACACGCGGCCTGCGCTGGAAGCTGGGACGCAATCTGCGGCTGGAGGACGACCGCAGCGGCATCTTCGTGGACAAGCCGGAGACCTGGCGTCTGCCCCATGGAAAGGGCAGCGAGACCATGGCCTTCGCCACGGAGGATCAGATGTTCCTTTACGGCAACAACTACAACCACTACCTGACCCAGTTCAAGGACAGCTTCCAGCACGGGGGCGTCTCCATGGAGGAGATGATCCTGCCCGTGGCGGTGTTGGAGCCACGCTGATGGTGGAGCGGCTGTTGGAGGATCTGGCAGCCACCCGGGACTGTGGACGCGACATTGCCCACGGTCTGCGGGGCGGCGAGATCCTGCTTCTGGACGGCCCCCTGGGCGCGGGCAAAACCAGCCTGGCCCAGGGTCTGGCGGCGGGCCTTGAGGTGAAGGGCGCCGTGACCAGCCCCACTTTTGCGTTGTGCAACCGGCTGCTGGGGCGTTTGGAGCTGCATCACTACGATTTGTACCGCGTGGAAAGCCTGGACCAGCTGCGGCGCATCGGCTTCGAGGAAAGCCTGGAGTGCGACGCCGTGGTGCTGGTGGAATGGCCCCGCCTGGCCCTGCCTCTGTTGCGCGGCCGGGTGCGGCTGCTGCGTCTGGATCATGAAGGGGAAGCCCGGCGCCTGCGCATGGAGGAGTTGGACGCAAAGGAATTGCCAGAGCTGCTGGAAGCCTGAGCGGATTCGTATGGAGAAAAAAAGGGGGCCGCGCGGCCCCCTTTTCACATTCTGATGGACGCTTCCTAGAAGCGGAAGGCCAAGCCCAAGCGGGCATAACCGCCGGACAAATCGTACTCGATGGCCTTGGGCGTGCCCCATTGCAGGCTGGTGTCCGTCAGGTCCACCGGGCCGTCAATGGGCGGCAGGCCACGGGCGATGCGCAGGGCATTGTCCCGGGCGTGCTGCAGGGAGGCGGAGATGAGCGGCGCGAATTCATAGCGCGTGCCCGGCTCACCAATGACTTCCACTTCCTCCAGCTCAAGGGATGTGGCATTGCGCAACACCTGGGTGGTGCTGCCCTCCAGCTCGCCAAAGTTCATGTGGTTGTAGCCCAGATCCAGGATGAAGCTCATGGGGCCAAGCTCATACTCGGCGCCCACGAAGAGGCGGGCACTGAGGGCGGAACCATCGTAGTCCGCCTGGATGAGGTGCTGGACATCCAGCTCCTCGCTCAATTCCTCGGCATTGGGATCGAAGGTGATGCCCATTTGCTGGTACATGCCGCTGGCGGTGATGTTCGCCAGACCCAGGCCCAGACCCGCGTGGGCGTGGAAGGGCAGGTTCAAGTCCTTCAGGCTGTAACGGCAGGTGGCCATCATGTTGCTTACTTCCAGCTCCTCCGCGGCGTAGATGGAACTCTGCGTGGTGCCGTTGGTGAACAGGAAGATGTTGCTGGTGGAGGCCGCGCCGGCCGTGTACTCCAGACCTGCCAAAAGACGCGTGCGCTCGCCCTGCATCAGCACCTTCTCCAGGGCAAGACCCATGTCCGGACGGTTGGTGAGCTCCGGCACATTGAGGTAGGGCGCCCACACGCCTTCAAAACCACCCAGATTGCCTTGCGCATCCCGCACCCAGGTGCCATCCACGCCGAAGTAGGCGTTCATGCCGCGCACCTGGTCGTTCAGGCCTTCCAGGCCCGCCAGATGATCCAGCCCACCCAGGAAGCGCACCGTGTAGCCGGTGAAGAGGCCCGTCTGGGCGTGGGCGGCAAGAACCAGGGCCAGACTGGTGGCCGCAAGGGTATGCAAGCGGGGCATGAATCCTCCGGGTTAGAGACAAGCGCTCCAAAGGTAGGAAGGGGCCTATGCGCTGTCAACCGACAAAGTGCCGGAAGCGCTTTTCCATTGGCGCTTTCCAGGGACCAGGCCCGATGGCGAATTGCCCATTCCCCAACGGAAAAGCGCACCCGCTTGCCCGCCGGATGCGCTCCATTGCTGCCAGTGTTTTCCTAGGCCAGCTGGCGGCAAATGGCCTGCACCAGGTTGTCGAAGATCTCCGCGTAGGCGGGATCCTGGCTGACAATGGGCTGGCCGCGATCCCCGCCTTCGCGGATGCGGATGTCAATGGGCAACTCCGCCAGAAGCGGCACCTGCTGGCGCTCCGCTTCCCGCGCGCCTCCACCTTCGCCAAAAATGAAGTGGCGCTTGCCCGTGTCCGGGCACTGGAACCAGCTCATGTTCTCCACGATGCCCAGGATGGGCACGCCCACCTTGCGGAACATGGTCACGGCTTTGCGGGCGTCGATGAGTGCCACTTCCTGGGGCGTGGTCACCACCACGGCGCCGGACAGGCGCACACGCTGGGCCATGGTCAACTGGGCATCGCCCGTGCCGGGAGGCATGTCCACCACCAGGAAATCCAGCTCCGGCCACAGAACATCCTGCATCAGCTGGGTCAGGGCCTGCATGACCATGGGTCCGCGCCAGATCATGGCGGCGTCCTCTTCAATCAAATGGCCAATGCTCAGCATGTGCACGCCGTGGGCTTCCAGCGGGATGATCTTGTTGTCCTGCACGAAGGGGCGCTCCATGCTGCCCATGATGAGCTGCACGCTGGGCCCATAGATGTCCGCGTCCAGCAAGCCCGTGCGATAGCCCGCCGCCGCCAGCGCCACCGCCAGATTGCTGGCCACGGCGCTTTTGCCCACGCCGCCCTTGCCGCTGGCCACCGCCACCACATGCTTCACCTGTTCCAGCAGCTTGGGCATGGTGTTGGGGTCTGGGGCGCCATGGCCATGACCGTGTCCATGCCCATGGTGATCATGGTTTTCACTCTCACCATGTCCGCCGGTCAGACGGGTGAAGACCTGCAGGCGCCCGTGGATGCGGCTTTCCAGCACGGCACGCACGGCCTCGTCCAGGCGTCCGGGGATGGCCGGATCCTTGCTGGCCACTTCCAGGTGGACATCCACGCCTTCCGGCAGCACTTCCACATCCTTCACCATGCCGAAGGAGACCAGATCCCGGTTCAAACCGGGGTAATGCACCTGCTTCAGCAGGTCTAGAACTTCGTCGCGCGTCACGCTCTTTCCTTTCCGCCCCCGCCATTTCCATGGGGCCCTGGGCCAAGACTGGGGCGGGCTGAACTTACATTTCCCCCATGAGCAGAACAGCCGTGCGATCCTGGGTGCAGCAACTTGTCCTGAAGCTGGAGGAAGTCCTTCTGCCAGCTCCAGGGGAAGTCGGCGCTCTGCCAGAACCAGTGGAAGCCCTTTCCACGCAAGACCTTCCACCACAGGAATTCTCCAGCATGGCCCAAGCGCTGCAAGAGCTGGACCGTGAGCTGGGCACGCGCCATGCTCCGCCCGTGCAAGTGCGCACCCGGCGCAACCGCAACACCATGGCCAGCCTGCGCCTGGATGTGGACGCCCAGGTGTGGCGCTTCACCGTGGCGGAGGACTTGCTGCGCGCCCATCCCCATCTGGTGCTGGACTTGGGCCGACTCCTGCTGCACCGGGCGCGGCGCGAGCGCCCCCCCGCCACATTGCTGGCCAATCTGGCCCAGCTGCGCAAGCTGTGGGCCGCCCGCCTGCCGGTGGCGGACGCCGCGCTGCGCCGCATGGAGGTGGAGGAGGATGACGCTCTTGCCTGCCGCCTGCGCGCCGTGGCCACTAGGTTGGGTCATTTGCCCACAATGGAATTGCCCTCCATTGTGTGGGCGAAAAGCACCAGCCGCCGCGTGCTGGGGCGTTACGACAGTCGCGCCCGCCGCATAGAAATCCACGCCGCCCTGCGGCATCCATCTGTGCCAATCTATTTGTTGGACAACCTGATTGCCCATGAATTGCTGCACGCGCTATTGGGGCCTCAGCGTCATGGAACCCGCCTTGTGCACCATCACGGGGAGTTCCGACGGCAGGAGAAAGCCTATCCTGATTACGCACTGGCGGAGGCCTGGACGCGCGTCTCCTGGCCTCGATGGGTGGGACGCTATCTGAAAAAGCATGGTTAGGGGAGATCCCTTGGGCCAAATCCACCGCTTTTTGCCGCTGATGGGGGGCGAGCTGTCGGGATTTGGACAGAGGTGGCGGATTTCAAGCATGCAGAAAGGGGCGGATGGATACTCTATTCCGAGGCTATGAAAATTCATCCACTTGCTGGACAACATCTTCCACGAATTGTCACTGGCTTTGCACGAGTTGGCCCGGCTCTTGCTCATAGCTTTGACAAAGCACGGCACCCGACCGGCACGGACCTGGAACGAAGGCTTGGGAGAACATCATGACTGCAGATCGCAAGCTTGCCCGCGCCTTGAACAAGAAGCGCTTCCTTGGACTTCCCACGGACATGCTGTTCAGCAGCCCGCTTTTTCTGCTGCTGCTGCTTGTGTTCATCATGCTCTTCTGAGCATCATCCTTCACCCCCCCTTTGGCGGGCTTGCCCGCGACATGTATTGAATGAACGGGTCGGCAATGCCGGCCCTTTCTTTTATCCCCCAACCACATCCCGGATCAATGCGCCCCTGCGTAGCGAAAGCTGTGGCAGGGGAGGCGTGCATATGGTGGATTGGAGCTAGGAAAAGACAGAAAAGGCATTGATCAAGCAATGAATGCTTGCCAGGACAAAAGTTGGATGGCATACTAAAAGAAAGCGCCCGGAAGCCCAGGCGCCAGGGTTGCTGTTAGCAGAGCCCGCGGAAACACTTGGTTTCCTTACTGTGGAAGGAATCAAGCGCCCCTCAGATACATTGAGGGCGAATGTATACTCCTCGTTCCCAAAAGTCAACAGGGAGGTCCAGTGGAAACTGTTTTTGGCATCGATCTAGGAACAAACTCCCTTGGCTGGGCGGCAATCTCATTTCAAAATGGACGAGCATCGGGCATCCAGCACGCAGGGGTGCGCATTTTTCCTGCCGGTGTAGACGGTCTGGAAAGTGACGGGCGTGGCACGCCACGAAACCACGAGCGGCGCAATGCCAGGCAGATTCGCAAACAGCTGGATCGCCGTGCCCGCCGAAAGAACAAGCTCTTTCGGGCACTTCAACATTACCTGCTTCTACCAGGACAAGTGGAAAGAGGCGAGGAAGCCCAGGAGTTTGTCCGTCATGAACTACTGGAAGGCCTGGATCAGCAACTGCAAAAGGAGTTTGGTGCACGGGAAAACTCCGAACGATTCTTTCACATGCTGCGTACCAAAGCCCTTGACGAGGAACTGCCAGCGTACGCGGTAGGGCGCTTGCTGTACCACTTGGCGCAGCACCGTGGATTCCTGAGCAACCGCAAGGCGGACCGGAAGGACGATGACAGCTCAAAGGTGCTTGATGCCATCAAGGACTTGCAGGCGCACTTGGTGGAAGGACATTGGCGCACGCTGGGCGAATACTTGTTCCATGTGGATGCTGGCGAGCGCATGCGCGCGCGCTGGACGGCTAGGAGCATGTATGTAGAGGAGTTCAAGGCTATCTGGCAGAAACAGGCATCCTTTCACCCAAACTTGATGACTGAGGAAGCGCGGGCCACCATTCACGAAATCGTCTTCCACCAGCGCAAATTGAAGAGCCAAAGCCACCTCATCGGTGACTGTGATCTGGAACCAAAAAAGAAGCGCTGCATTTGGGCCATGCCGGATGCCCAGCGCTTTCGACTGTTCCAACGGTTGAACGATTTGGAGATCACAGATGAGCAAACGGGCGAAATGTTCAAGCCGAGCGCCGAACAGCGCGAATTGATCTTGGCCCATCTAGAGCAAAAAGGTGATTTGGCCTTTTCACGGCTCCGGACCATGCTCAAAAACAAGAAGCTCACCTTCAACCTGGAACTGGGCGGAGATAAAGGGCTGGTGGGGAACCGCACACTTTCCAAACTGTTGGCTGTGGATTCCTCTTTTATCACAGGCCTGTCCAAGGATGCATTGGACAAGCTAGTGGTGGAGTTGATTACAGTTGAAAGTCACGAGAGCATGGTTCGCCGTCTGACAGATCACTGGCAGTGCACGCCTGCCGTGGCGGAAGACCTTGCCAAGCTGCATCTGGAAGATGGGCGCGCCGCCTTTTCCCTAAAGGCGATCCGCATGCTATTGCCAGAGATGATGTTGGGTTTGCCACTGAACACAGCCATCAAGAAATGCTATCCGAAGGCCCTTCAAGATGATCGACAGGAGGACTTGCTTCCTGCGGTGACAAAGGCTTTTCCCAATCTGCGCAATCCCGTTGTGGCAAGAGCCCTGACCCAGCTGCGGCAGGTGGTCAATTCCTACATCGTCAAGCATGGTTTGCCAGACAAGTTCCGCATTGAGATGGCACGCAACCTTAAACAGACACCCGATCGGCGCGAAAGGGATATCAAGCGCAACCGCAGTCGTGAAAAGGAGCGCGACATAGCCCGTGAGCGCATTTTGAAAGAGGCAGGCATTGCCAATCCCAGCCGCATGGACATCGAGAAGTTCCTGTTGGCTGAGGAATGCAACTTCACTTGCCCCTACACCGGCGTCCACTTTGGGATGAGCGACTTATTCAGTGGCCGGGTGGATGTGGAGCACATCATTCCGCGCTCTCGCAGCTTGGACAACTCCTTTGCCAACAAAACCCTTTGCATGGCAGATGAAAACAAGCGCAAAGGTCGTAGGACCCCGGTTGAAGCCTACGGCGGGCAATCGGTGCGCTTTGCGGAGATCCTGGACAGGGTCAGACAGTTCAGCGAGAATTTCCGCAAGGCCAAGCTTGAACGCTTCCAGATGGATGCAGCAGAAGTGGAGTTGCTGCTGAACGACTTTGAGCAAAGCCAATTGGTGGACACTGCCTATGCCACGCGCCTGGCAGGCCGCTATTTGGGCATGCTCTTCGGCGGAGAAGTGGACGCCAACGGCAATCGTCGGGTGGAGAAGGTCGCGGGGCGGGCAACAGCCCTGTTGCGTTCTGCCTGGCACCTGAACGAGGCCTTGCATGATAATCCCACCAAGAACAGGGGAGACCATCGACACCACACCCTGGATGCCTTGGTAGTGGCTGTGTCCTCCCCCGCCCATGTGCGAGACCTGAGCCGAGCGCTGGAGCGCTGTGAAGAGGAAGGCCGACGCATGGCCGCCCAATTGGACGAGCCCTGGCCCGGTTTCCGCAACGATGCCACCAATTGTATCCAGCAGACCGTGCCGTCGCATAAGGTCAATCGCCGTGTTCGTGGCGCTCTTCACAACGAGAGCAACTTCAGCCAGCGTCGCGATGCCCAGGGCCACCCAGATCCCACAGGGGAATGGGTTCACATCCGCAAGCCCATTGAAGGCGCTTTCAAGGTGGAAGATGTTGTGGATCCTGCCATTCGCGCTTTGTTGCGGGAGGCGGAGGCCACCCATGGGAACAAATGGAATCAGAATCCCGCATCCATCCCCTGTTTGATGAACGATCAGGGGGAAGCCCGTCCAATCCGTCATGTGCGTATTCGCAAGAAAAGCCGTGTTACCGCCATGGGCGCCGGCCATCGTGCGCGCTTTGTGGAAACTGGTGGAAACCATCATATCGAGGTGCTGGAAAGTAATGCCGTTGGCAAAACCAGTTGGACAGGTGTGATGGTCAGCACTTTTGAAGCCAACCTGCGCCGCATCCGCCAGGAGCCGGTGATCCGCAAGAACCACGGACCGGGGCTGCGTTACCTCTTCTCCCTGCAGCAGGGGGATTGTTTCTATCTGGACAAGGACCCAGAGTGCGTGGGTGTGCAGATCATCCGGACATTGGATAACAATGCTGGCGGAATGCGCATAGCGTTTGTCTCATCAAGAGACGCTCGAATGTTGAAGGAAATCAATGCTGATAAGTCTCCCGAGGGAAAACTCAAGGTGAGAACCATAAAAACCTTAAGTGAAAGAGGATTCCACAAAGTCCATGTGGGATTGCTGGGCGAGGTAGGTCGGCATGGAGCGGATTCTTGACATCAGTGCGCGGGCCCTTCGCCTAAGGATCACCCACGGCTGCCTGGACCTGCTGGAAGAGGGCCGCAGCGTGCAGACCCCGGTGCCCCTGGCCGAGGTGGGGGCCATCGTGGTCAGCAACCCGGAGGCCACATTCAGCAGGGCCTTGCTGGCCGAGTTGGCGGAGCACGGCGTGGGCACGGTGGTGTGCAATTCCCGCAGCATGCCCGTGGGCATGCTCCTGCCCCTGTCCCACCACAGCCTGCAGAGCGAGCGCATGCAGGCCCAGCTGGAGCTGGGCAAGGTGAAGCGCAAGCAGTTGCACGCCCAGGTGGTGAAGGCCAAGTTGCTGGCCCAGGCGGCCCTGCTGGAGGACGTGCGGGGACAGGACCACGGCCTGGGGCTCCTGGCGCGGCGGGTGGCCAGCGGGGACAAGGGCAACAACGAGGCCCGGGGCGCGCGCATCTACTGGCGCCAGCTCTTTGGCGAGCCTTTCACCCGCGATCCCGAGCAAGGCGGGCGCAACGCCCTGCTCAATTACGGCTACGCCGTGCTGCGCGCCATGGTGGCCCGGGCCATCGCCGGTGTGGGCCTGCACCCCGGCCTCGGGCTCTTCCACCACAACCGCTACAACCCCTTCTGCCTGGCCGATGACCTGATGGAGCCTTACCGGCCCCTGGTGGACCGGGCCGTGGCCGGCTTCTCCGACGATGAGTGCTGGCTGGGCGGCGAGGCGAAACGTCGCCTGCTGGAGCCCCTGGTGGGCCGCTACCGCTGGCAGGACGAGGAGCGGGGGCTGCTGGACTGGCTCCACCGGCTGGCCCGCAGCATGGCGGGCGTGTGCCTTGGCGAGCGCGTCAACCTGGACATTCCGATATGCCGAAAGGCGGCGACCCATGGGGACGAGACAGACTGAGACCCTGCAATCCTTTTCGGAGTACCGTGGCGTGTGGCTCTTCGCCATGTTCGACCTGCCGGTGGACGACACGCTTGCCAAGAAGCGGTACCGGCACTTCCGCAAGCTGCTGCTTCAGGAAGGCTTCACCATGCTGCAGTGGTCCGTCTACGCGCGCTACTGCGCTTGCGAGGACGCCAGCCTGGTGCATCGCCGACGCATCCGCGCCAAGCTGCCGGAAGAAGGTCATGTGAGGGTCATGGCCGTGACCGACCGCCAGTTCGCCAAAATGGAAGTGTACCACGGCAAGAACCGCGGGAAGGCCGAGGCAAGGCCCGAACAACTGCAGCTTTTTTGAGCCCCGTCATCGGGCGAAATCCCCTGCTGCTCAATCCAATCCAGGCACATCGAATGTATCTGAGGGGCGCCTGAGATCGAACCACAGCAACACAATGCGCCTGCCCAGCGTCGGGCTCAATGTATCTGAGGGGCGCCTGAGATCGAACCACAGCCATTTTCAAGTTTTATCCGCCGACAATCTGAATGTATCTGAGGGGCGCCTGAGATCGAACCACAGCCCCAAGTGATGCCGCAAGCGTGTCTGCGGAATGTATCTGAGGGGCGCCTGAGATCGAACCACAGCGCACTCAGACATGTACTCTGTGACTTCGAAATGTATCTGAGGGGCGCCTGAGATCGAACCACAGCGAGGTGCCGCTGATTATGTCTTCATGAGCAAATGTATCTGAGGGGCGCCTGAGATCGAACCACAGCACAACAGCCACTACGCTGAGA
>CAIWAD010000025.1 GCA_903910645.1 uncultured bacterium
AACAACCTCATCATTTTTGAAGAGGATGAGGGGCAGGTGCTCTTCATCATCCGCTCGGGGAGGGTGAAGATTTCGCGCATCAACAGCGCGGGGGAAGAGGTGATCCTGGCCATCCTGGGGCCGGCGGATTTCTTTGGCGAGTTGTCCATCATTGACAGCGGCCCCCGCAGCGCCACCGTCACCTCCCTGGACGAGGTGGAACTGCTCAGCCTGCGCCGGAAAGATTTCTTCGACATCCTCCACAGCTATCCACTGGTGGCCATCTCCCTGCTGAAACTGATGGCCGGCCGCATCCGCAAAACCGATGCCCAGCTGGTCTCCCTGTCCTCCCTGGACGCCCGGGGCCGGGTGGTGAACACCATCGTGCACCTGTGCCGGGATCTGGGAAAGGCGGACGGCACGGACATGGTGCTGGCGGATCTTCCCTTGCAACGAGATCTGGCCAGCATGGCGGGCACCAGCCGGGAAACCATGAGCCGTCTGTTGGCCAAGCTGGAGAACGATGGCTGGCTGGAGCGTCGGGGATCGGATCTGCTGGTGCGCAACTTCGCCGAGTTCCGCAAACTCAATGCTTGAAGCTGCGGGGCCCCTTGGCATGCCAATTGCCTAATCCAATGCAGGACGAGCGGCTTTGTAGCCGCTTTTCCTTGTCTATCAACATGATCAAACCCTTCCCTGTGCGCCTCTTTCCTTTTTTCCCACCAAAGTTGGGAAGGGTGGCGCCAGGCTTGCCAATGCTGGGAGCGGCATGCACGCCACACCGACACCACCCTTGACCTTTGAGGCATTCTCTCCGGTTACACCCGCCCAATGGGAAGAGGCAGCCCGGCAGAGTGTGAAGGGGCCTTCCCTGGAATCCCTGGCTCCAGTAAGCGAGGATGGACTGCGCACTCCTTTGCGCCATGCCCCGCTTGCGGAACTTCCCTTCCAGGCGGAGGACCCGGACTTTCCGCCTAAAGCCGCTTGTGGGCTTAGGCAGTGGCCCTGGGGCCGCTCTGCCACCGAGGTGGCCGCGCAACTGGCCTGGCTGGCCCAACGGGGGCAGAAGGAGCTTCCGCTAAGTCTTGATGGTCTATCTACACTTGAACTTGACCAATGGGGCCAGGCACTGGACCAAAGGGACTTTGCCGGGGCCCAAGTGCTGGTTCACGGCCGCGAGGTGCAGGACCTGCTGCATTGGCTGGGGCAACGCTCCGGACCGTACCGCCTGCTGGTGGATGTGTCCAGTCCCGCCCTGGTGGAAGGGCGTTTGCCCCATGCCGCATGGGCCAAGGAGCTGGCGGAAGCCTGGCGGCACCAGGATGCCGGACGGGTGGGCTGGCGCGTGTCGGGCTGGCCTTTGCATCAGGCTGGAGCCACCTCCGCCCAGGAGCTTGGTGCCTGGCTGGCCCTGGTCGTGGCCGCCTTGCGCCAGCTGGAAGAAGCCGGTGTTCCTGTGGAAGAGGCTCTGGCCCGGGCCGAGCACGAACTCTCCTGCACGCCCTCCCTGTTCGAAAGCATGGCCCTGCTGCGGGCCGCCCGCCTGCTGGCCGCCCGTCTGGCCGAGGCGCTTGGGCTGCCGCCGGAACAGCGCGGCCTGCGCTTGTGCGCCCGGGGGAGCACGCGCGGTCACAGTCGCACAGAAGCCTGGACCAATGCCTTGCGTGTCTCCCTGTGCGGCTTTGCCGCCATGGCGGGAGGCGCCGATTCCCTCAGTCTTCCCACGGTGGCCGATGACCTTGGCCAACCCGATGAGAAGCTGGCCCGCCTGGCCTTCAACACCCAGGAAGTCCTGCGCGAGGAAGCCCTGCTGGACCGGGTGGAGGATCCTGCCCGGGGCAGCGGCCATGTGGAGGCCCTGACTCTAGCTCTGGCTGAGGAGGCTTGGCGCCAATTCCAGCGCATCGAAGAGGCGGGTGGCATCTGGAAGGCCCTGGGCGCCGGACGGGTGCAGGACTGGATTCACCAGGCGGCCCAGCTCAGGCAGGATCATTTGCAACGCAGGCGAAAGGTGTTGGTGGGCTGCAGCCGTTTTGCCCGCGCCCAGGAGGATGAGGCCAGCTGGCTCCGTGGAGCGGTGAAGGCGGAGGCGGAGGTTGCGCTGGACTTCGCCCCCCTGCGTCCGCACCGCTTGGCGGAGGAGCTGGAAGGTCTGCGTCGGCGCGGCCTGGCCTTGCGGGTGAACGTGTCCCTGCTGGCCCTGGGCACAACCAGGGAACATGGTGCCCGCGTGGACTTCTGCCGGGATCTATTGGCCACCGCCGGTCTGGAGTGCCAGGTCCTGTCCTTGCCGACACAGGTGGAGGAGGCTGCCCGACTGGCGCTGGACACGAACAACACCGTCTTCCTGCTCTGCGGACAGGACGATGCCTACGCCCAGGTGGCGGAGTCCTTCACCAGGCAGCTGCGCCAGCTGGAGAAGGACAGGGCGCGTCCGCCGGTTCTTCTGCTGTTGGCCGGGCAGGGAGGCCCACTGGGTGAGAGACTGCAGGCAGCGGGGCTTGACGGCTTTGTGCATGCCCGGGCCCGCCTGGATGAAATGCTGACGCCCATCCTGCGCCATTTGGAGGAGAAGCCATGAGCCGCCTTCCCGACTTCAGCCAGCTGCCCTGGCAGGTGGCCGCCGGATCCGGCCTGCGCAGCGCGGGCCGCACCCAGCCCGCCACTTCCACCGCCGAAGGCCTGGACCTGCCCGCCCGCCGGGATGCCGCGGAAATGGTCGGCCTGGAACACCTGGCCTTCGCGGCGGGGCTGCCGCCCTTCCTGCAGGGCCCTTATCCCGCCATGTACACCACTCAGCCCTGGACCGTGCGCCAGTATGCGGGCTTTTCCACAGCGGAAGAGAGCAACGCTTTCTACCGACGCAACCTGGCCGCCGGACAGAAGGGACTGAGCATTGCTTTCGATCTGGCCACCCACCGGGGCTATGACAGCGACCATCCCCGGGTACGCGGCGATGTGGGCAAAGCCGGCGTGGCCATTGACTCCATCCTGGACATGCGCATTCTCTTCGAAGGCATTCCCCTGGACCGCATGTCCGTAAGCATGACCATGAACGGCGCCGTGTTGCCCGTAATGGCCTTGTACATCGTGGCTGCCCAGGAACAGGGCGTGGCACAGGGCGAGCTGGCGGGCACCATCCAGAACGACATCCTGAAAGAGTTCATGGTGCGCAACACCTACATCTACCCCCCCGCTCCCAGCATGCGCATCATCGCGGACATTTTCCGCCACACCAGCCGCCACATGCCACGCTTCAACAG
>CAIWAD010000026.1 GCA_903910645.1 uncultured bacterium
CGCCGCCAACTTCGCCTACTGGGGCAACCTGATGGGCGACCCGGGCACGGACCAGTGGGCGGGCGTTCCCGCCGCCATGAGCGTGAACACACCGTCCACGCTGCCCCTGGGCGCCAACTACCTCACCCTGACCGTGACCAGCGGCGGCCAGCCGGTGGAGGGTGCGGCAGTATGTCTGTGGCAGGATCTGGCCACGGACGTGCAGGTGTCGGGTCTGACCAATGCCAGCGGCCAGGTGACGCTGAATTTCAGCGGCCTGCAGGTTGGCACGGTGTATGTGACGACGACAGAGCACCGTCATGTGCCGGTCCTGCAAAGCCTGACGGTGGGTGCGGCCACGGCGGCGCCCACAGTGGCCTCGGTGGGCGCGGGCATCGGCCTGCTGCCGGGCGGCGGCGCCCAGGCGGTGAGCCTGACGATCCAGAACCAGGGCAGCGCGGCCATGACGGGCCTGACGCTGACGCCCAGCCTTGCGGCCAGCTACGGCACGCTCAACAACCCGACGCTGACCCTGGCCAGCCTGGCGGCGGGAGCCTCCTACACCTTCAACGGATTGACCATCAGCCCGGTGGGCAGTCTGGGCGACGACGCCGTGCTGCCCCTCAACCTGAGCGTGGCCAGCGCCCAGGGCACCTTCCCCCTGCAGGCCCTGGTGCCCATGGCGGCGCCGGAAATGACGCCTGGCACGGTGACCGGCACGCTGAGTCCGGGCCAGACGGCCAACATCACCCTGGGTGTGAGCAACACGGGCGCGGTGAGTGGCACGGCCATCACATTCACCGTGGCTTCCACCATGACAGATGTGGTGACGGTGAACAGCGGCATCATCATTGTGGGCAACATCGCCGCTGGCGCCAATGGCAGCGCGGTGGTGAACCTTACAGCGGCGGGCGGCGCAAACCGTGGCCAACCTGTTCCCCTGACGGTGAACTGGACCAGCCAGGGCGGAAGCATCAGCGGCAGCTTCACCACCATTCTCACACTGGGTGGCGGCGGCGTGGCCACCAGCCCGACGGGTCCCGACGCTTATGGCTACTGGGCCTATGAGAACGGCGACGCCTCCGGTTACGCCCCCACCTACAGCTGGTACGCCATCAGCACGCCGGAAGGCGGACCGGGCACGGAAGTGACCTTGAACGACAACGGCAACGAGCAGGATGATGGCGAATGGGTGACCCTGCCCTTCGCCTTCAACTATTACGGGCAGATTTACACGCGGGCCATGGTGTGCTCCAACGGCTTCATCAGTTTCGATGAGAGCGGCTTCGGCGAGTTCGATTTCCGCAACCACACCTTCCCCAGCGGCATGGGCCCGGACGCCATGATCGCTCCCATGTGGGACGACCATCTGACCACCGGCACGGGCAGCGGCGTGTGGAAGTACTACGACAGCGCGGCCCACGCCTTCGTCCTCAGTTGGTACAACCTGAGCGCCAACAGCAGCGGCGGCCCCAACTCCTTCCAGCTGGTGCTCTACGATCCGGCGTGGTATCCCACCAGCACGGGGGACGGGCCCTTCAAGTTCCAGTACCTGACTTTCAACGACACCCAGAGCGCCGGGACGGACTTCCCCTATTGCTCCATCGGCTTCAAGGACCACAACAGCCTGGTGGGCTTGACCATGCGCCACTGGACCCAGCAACCCACCACCACCAGCACGGTGGCGGCGGGGCGCGCCATTTACTTCAGCACCCTTGCCGGTGACTTCGTGGATGTGATCGCCCCCTCGGTGATGGTCTCGCCCATCGGCTCGGTGTACGCCCCCATCTCTCAGCAGATCTCGGCCCAGATCTCCGATTTGAGTGGCGTTTCCAGCGCCACCCTGCGCTACCGCGTGAACGGCGGGGCCTGGACGAACCTGATCATGCCCTTTGACGGCGCATTCTACCGCGCCACCATTCCTGGCCAGAACGCGGGCGTCCTGGTGGACTTCAACATCGTGGCGGTGGACGCATCGGAGAATGCCAACACCACCACCACGGCCAACACCAGTTACACCGTGCTGTCGGATGTGGCGGCCCCGGTGATGAGCCTGTCGGCCTTGACCAATGTCCAGCCCGGCGAGAGTCCGGCCGTGAGTTGCGCCATCACC
>CAIWAD010000027.1 GCA_903910645.1 uncultured bacterium
AGGGCTCCAGATCCTTTTCCTGACAGATCAGCCACACAGGGTCGGGGGAAAGGCCGCGCAACTCCACTTCGTTCCGGGCGAATGGAATGGCTGCCTGCATGTAAAAGGAAGCAGAATAGCGGTCGTTCCGCCAGTTCACGATTAAACTTGAATCACTTGCCACCTCTGCGCATTCGGCATAGAAGGATTGGGGATTGCGGTAGCCGTCCACCGCGCCCAACACGCCGGGAGCCCCACTCCCCAGCAGGAGAAGCAGGGACAACGCCAGACTTTTCAAAGGATCGCGGGGCCCGGACTTCCACAGCCACAGACTTCCGAGTAGGGCCAACAGGGCCGCCACCATGCTCCAGGGCAAATGGGGGAGCAATCCGCGTGCCATGAGGAGGACGGTGGCCAGGGGCACCACTAATGGCAGGAAGATGGCCAATGAGCGGAGGGCGCCCTTCATCAGTCGCCGCTGATGCAGATCCCCGGCTGCCAGGGGAAGTAGCGCGGCGGCGGGGGCAAGGCTGAGCAGGTAGTGGGTGCGTTTGCTGCCCGCCAGCCCAAGGAACAGCAGACCCAGACCCAGCCAGAGCAGCGGGGCGCGCCTGAGCGGATGCTTCATCATGTCCATCCGCAGGAAGAGCAGGGGTGGCAGGAAGACCGCCAACCTGGGCAGATAGTACCACCAGGGTTCCCGGTGCACCTGGAAGTCCGCGTCGGTCACCCGGGCCACGCTTTCCCCCAGCCAGATGTCCATGGCGTTGGGCAGTCGCCACAGCACCATCAGGAACCAGGGCAGGGCAAGCACCAGCTGCAGCAGCAGGATGTGGCCCAGGCGCGGAAGGCTGAAGCGACGGCGCGATGCGGGCAGGCCTGTTTCCAGTGCCATGATGCCGAAGAGCGGGAAGAGCCAGCCCAGGGGTCCTTTCACCAGAAAGCCCAGGGCCAGGAAAAAGCCGGGCAAAAGGGCGGATAGCCCAGTGCTGCGTGTTCCGGCGGGGGGCAGGTGCAACCAGGCCGCCACGGCGGCGGCCGTGCAGGCCAGCAGCAGGGGCTCGGTCTCCGTGTTCAATCCCATCATCAGGACCATGGGCATGGTGATGAGGGCGGCGGCGGCACGGAAACCCGCTTCGCCCTCGTCCTGGGGGTGGGATTCAACGGACAGATTTTCCAGGTGAAGTTCCCGGTGGTAAGAGCGGCCCAGGCTAAGGAGGGCCAGCCAGCTGAGCAAGGTTGCCAGCAGGGACGGCACGCGTGAGGCCCAGTCGTGGACGCCCAGCAGGCCCATGGAAGCGGCGCTGCTCCAATAAAGGAGAGGAGGCTTGGTGATGAAGGGTTCACCCAGCAGGGTGGGCACCAGCCAGTGGTCATCCTGTAGAACTTCCCGAGCCACCTCGGCACGGCGGGATTCACCGTGGGCGCCCCAGAAACCCTTGGCCATGGACGCCGCCCACAGCGCGGTCAACAGGGCAAGGAGCCATAAAACAGTGCGGCCGTGACGGGATGAAGGGCGAAAGGGCATCAGGCGGGATCGCTTTGCTGGTGGCGGAACAGCATCCAGTTTCGTCCATAGGTGAGCAGGCCGAATCCCTGGCTGACGGCAATGACGGGATCCCGCCGCCAGATGGCATAGCCCAGCAGGAGGAGGCTGCCCACCAGACTGACCTGCCAGAACAGCAGGGGAAGATCCGCCCGGCCGCTCCGCTCGGCCTCCCACCACTGGATGGGGAAGCGTGTCAGGAAGATGAATTGGCCCAGCCAACCCACCAGCATCCAGGGAGAGTGATCCAAGCCCAGGGACAAGGCCATGGCGCCAACCAAGGCCAGTGCCATGGCGCTGAACAACAGACGCAGGGCATTCAGGCTGAGTCGCCGGGGATCCTGGGAAGCCTCCAGGCGCCAGTTGCGCAGGTAGATCCCCAGGTTCACCATCTGGCCCAACAGAATCACCCAATCTTCACGAAAAGCTGCATAGACCAACATGAACAGGGCGCCCACCACCGACAGGCTCCAGAAGCCCGCAGGGACCAGACTGCGTCTTGCCCGTTCACTGGCCAGCCACTGCAGGATGGAACGCCCGAAATAGGCGCCCTGACCTGCCCAGCCAATGAGTTGAATTCCTGTTGCCATGCCCTTCATGACACAAACCTAGCGCCACGAAGCCCCCCTTGCAATGCGTCGGATGTGGTACTTCCCTATTTTCCCTTTGATTGAAAGGGAGTTCCCACTTGATGGATCTGGGTTTTTTTGCACGCAAAGGGACAATGGCCCTTTATCTTGCCGTGGCCTTCCTCTTTCTGGCCGTGGATCCCTTGCTGGATCTTCAGGCGGGGGAAGGCCTGCGCCATGTGCTGCTGGAGCTCCTTTTCGCCCTGTTCACCCTGGTGGGATTGGTGGCGCTGGTATGGGACATGTATCGTGAAAAGGGCCAGCGCCTGCGCCTGGAACGGGATCTTCAGGACGCTCACGGCGACGCGGCCCGCTGGCGCAGTGAGGCCCAGGGACTTCTGGAAGGTCTGGGCCAGGCCATTGACAGGCAATTCCAGCGCTGGAACCTCTCCCCTGCCGAACGGGATGTGGGCATCCTGCTGCTGAAGGGTTTGAGTCACAAGGAGGCGGCTGAGGCGCGCCACACCAGCGAGCGCACCGTACGCCAGCAGGCTCGGGAGATTTACCGCAAATCCGGCGTGGGAGGCCGGGCGGAGCTGAGCGCGTGGTTCCTTGAGGATCTGCTGCTGCCGGATTCCGCCCGCCACCATCGGGCAGAGCCAGAGACTTCCACGCAGAATGGCGAGGTCCTGCCATGACCAATGCCACTTATCCCGGCGATTCCTTCCATGTGAACATGCGCGGAGGGAGCGGAAGCCCCCAGCCCCTGGATTCCAGCCTGCCCCCAAGCCTGCCGGAAGGCCTCCAGTGGATCCATGTGCAGCGTCGCGAGTCCCGGGCGGCGGAACTGCTGGCCAGCGCGGGCCTGGATCATCTGGTGCGCGAAGCTCTGCTGGCCACGGAAACGCGGCCGCGCTTCCTTGCCCTGGGCAGGGGATTGCTGGTGGTGCTGCGCGGCGTCAACCTGAACCAGGGCGAGGAGCCCGAGGACATGGTCAGCCTTCGCCTGTGGCTGGAGCCCGGTCGCATCATCACGGTGCAGGGGCGGCCCATGCTGGCCCTGGGCGATGTGCTGAATCTGGTGGAAGAGGGCCGCGGACCCCACGATGTCGGATCCTTCCTGGCCCTGGTGCTGCGACATGTCCTCAATCGCCTGGATCCAGTCCTGGACGAGTTGACGGAGACGGGGGATGGCCTGGAGGATGAGGTGCTGAACCGACCCATGCCGGGCCTGCGCCGGCGGGTGGGCATGCATCGGCGCCAGTGCATCCAGCTGCGGAGGCATCTGGCGCCCATGCGCGAACTGGCCACGGCCCTTTCCCTGGAAGAGCACGAATTGCTGGAAAGTCCGGTGCGCCGGCAGCTGCATGAGTCCAGTGACCGCCTGATCCGCCTGGTGGAGGACCTGGACGCCCTGCGCGAGCGGGCCCTTGTCACCCACGACGAATTGGCGGCTGGGCTGGGGGACCGTATCAACACCACCATGTTCCGCCTTTCCCTCATCGCGGCGGTCTTTCTTCCATTAAGTCTGCTCACCAGCCTCCTGGGCATCAATGTGGCGGGCATTCCCTTCGCCAATCGCCCATGGGCCTTTGGCGCCGTTTGTCTTTTGCTGGTGCTGGCGGGCGGGCTTGGCGCCCTGTTGGTGAAGCGACGCTACTGGTCCAGGGGGAAAGCATGATTGACGCGAAGGGCATGGAGCTTTTGTTCCACCGCAACCGGCAGTGGGCGGAGGACATGGTGGCGCGGGATCCCGCCTTCTTTTCCAGGTTGCTGCATCAGCAAAGTCCGCGCTGGCTGTGGATTGGCTGCAGCGACAGTCGCGTACCCGCCAACCAGATTGTGGGCCTGGATCCCGGTGAAGTTTTTGTGCACCGCAATGTGGGCAACCTGGTGCATCCCGGGGATCTGAATTGCATGTCCGTGCTGCAGTATGCCGTGGAAGTGCTGCAGGTGGAGCATGTCATTGTGTGCGGCCACTACGGCTGCGGCGGAGTGAAGGCCGCCATGGAGGACAGCGCCCACGGACTGATTGACTACTGGATCTGGAGCATCCGCGAGATCCGCGACCGCCACCAGACGGACCTGGATCATGTGCCGCAGGAGCGCCGGGTGGACGCCCTGTGCGAAATGAATGTCATTGAGCAGGTGGAGCGTCTGTCGGAAACCAAGATTCTCAAGGAAGCCTGGTCGCGCAGGCAGGACCTGCAGGTGCATGGCATCATCTACAGCTTGGCCGATGGGCTCATCCGGGATCTGGAAGTCAGCGCTGGAGCACGGGGCGACGCGGCTCCCGCCATGCGTCTGGCCCGGGAGGCCACCCTGGCCCGTCACGCCGGTCAGTAAAGAAAAGAGGACCACATGGACATGCGCATTGCTGTGGGCGGCATGAACTGCTCCCATTGTGCGGGGACAGTGAAGCGGGAGCTGGAACGCCTGCAGGAGGGCCTTGCCGTGGAGGTCCAGCTGGAGAAGGGCGAAGTGCTGCTCAGCGCCGGGCACCTGCCGGACGAGGAGCGGCTCCGGGACGCCGTGGAGCGGGCGGGTTTCCAGTTCGGGGGTCTGCTGCATGGATGAGCGAGGGACGCGGGATCTGAAATCCTCCCCCTACACCTACCACTGCCATGCTGAGCACGGCATCCTGGTAAGCGTGGATCCCGCCACCCTGGCCGGCTTTGACGCGCGCCAATTGGGGCTGGGCGACATCGGGGCTCCATCGCGCCCCACGGATGTGCTGGCGGTCATTTTCGACCTGGAAGGCTTCACGCATTTCGCTCGCCAAATCGACCCCCAGCTCACGGTGCCAGCTTTCCTCAACAGCTTTCTCCAGTGGTTGTTCGCCACCATCCGCGGCCAGTTGGTGCAGAAGGAGAGCAGCGCGACCTTGTGGGCCGAGCTGCCCTTCTTCGCCAAGTTCATGGGCGACGGTGTGCTCTTTTTATGGCGCATCGATCTGGACCGCATTGTGGGAATTGAAGGCCGGGGTCCCGCTGGCAACCTTCAGGCAGCGGTGCAGGAATTCATTTGCAACATCATCGCCTCCCTGTGGGAAGTCTGCCAGGCCTACCCTGCCTTTCTGGAGACGGAAGGGCGTCACTTCACGGATCCCCCTCGCCGCTTGCGCTGCGGCGTGGCCCGGGGCATTGTCATCCCGGTGGGAGACGGCGCCGACCATGTGGGGCCCTGCATCAACATCGCCTCCAGGTTGCAGAAGCTGGGCGGGCTTAGCTTCGCCTTTTCTGCCCGCGGCATTGACGAAGCCGGCTTCAATCCCAGCTATCGGGCGCGCTTCATCAAGCGCCGCACGGAGATCCGCGGCATTGGCGGAAGTGAATTGGTGCACGTGCTGCGTCATGAGCTGGAAGCGCTTTCCCCTGAAGACGCCGCCCTATTCATCGAACCCTGATGGCAAAGATGTTGTTGTTCAATGGCATTCATCGTGTTCTTATTTGGAACGAAAAAAGTCTTCTCCCTGCTTGTTCTGCCAAACGAACAATGATAGGTTGGCACGCGATTGACGATTGAAGGCCCTCAGGCATCACTTCCCGGCAAGGAAAGGCCCCGCATGTTCACCCTGCCCGATCTTCCCTACGACTTCAGCGCCCTGGAGCCCATAGTGGATGCCCGCACCATGGAAATTCACCATGGCAAGCATCACGCGGCCTATGTGGCCAACCTGAACAATGCGGTGGAGCAAGCTGGGGCGGAAGTGGCCGGAGCGCCGCTCGAGATTCTGCTCAGCGGACTGGGACGAGTGCCGGAGGCCCAGCGCGCGGCGGTGCGCAACAATGGCGGGGGCCATTGGAACCACAGCCTCTTCTGGCGTCTCATGTGCAAGCATGGCGATGCGGGCCTCAGTGCAGATCTGGCCAGCGCCATCCAGCGGGATCTGGGTGGCCTGGACGCCTTGCGCGAGGCCTTTGGCAAGGCGGCCCTCACGCGCTTTGGCAGCGGCTGGGCCTGGTTGGTGGTGGACAAGGGAACCTTGCGGGTAACCAGCACGGCGAACCAGGACAACCCCTTGATGGACGATGGCGGCTTGCCCATTCTGGCGTTGGATGTCTGGGAACACGCCTATTACCTGCAGTATCAGAACCGCCGGGCCGAGTACATCGAGTCCTGGTGGAAAGTGGTCAACTGGTCGGAGGTCTCCCGCCTTTACCAGACCACTGTGTAACGCCTCCTGTCGGTGTGGAGGTCCGGGGGGGTCTCCACACCATGTCTCTTTGCTGGTGCGGAACGGGCCGTCCTTTGGGCGGCCCGTTCACGCTTTTTGAGGATGTCCGGGCAACAATACCGGAGCAGCCCCGTTTTGAAACCATCGAACCGTTGTTCAATAAACGGGGGAAACCATGAAGCGCCTCTCAGTTCCCGAAGCTCGCCGCGCCCTTCACATGTCCCGGATCCTTCAACCACTCTTTCTGTGCAGCCTGATCCTTTTTACCGCTTGCGCCCAGGACGACACCGAAGAGGAAACCCAGAATGGCAGCCTGGCCGAATACACGCTGGAGCGGACCTTGTCCGATGAAGCCCAGCGCAAGACCATCGCGTTCGACGCACTGGCCTTCCTGACGGGAAATCTGGGCGACCAGTCCTTCCTGCCGCCCGGGAAAGTGGCCGACTTCAGTGGCTTTCAATACTTGCGCGACAACGATCCCACAGAAATGGGGCACAACACGGACTTCGTCACCATTGTGGCCTTCAACATCCTGCATCGCCTCTCCCAGGAACAGCTGGACCTGCTGGTGGCCGCCGCCCGGGATCAGGTGGAACGCATCAACGCCTTTGCTTATGCCCGCTTCCCTCTGCTGGACGCCTTCCGCCGCCAGCTTGAAGCGGACTATCCCACCACATCCACTGGGCTGGACAAAGAAGCCGTCATGGCCTGCACGGCGGATCTCTACCTGCTGGATGGTGAAATCAGCCTGCGACGGGCCCAGGTGATGGGCCAAGTCCTGCGCGGGCTGGACAATGCCCAGGTCCTGTCCTTGGACAGTCTGCTCAATCTGGGTGGAGTGGGGAACTGGGAGCGCGGCTTGAGCGACCCCTTGTCCGGCCTGCACCTGGAGCACGATGAGAATGTGGCGGTGATGACCTTTGCCAGTGAGATGTGGAGCTGGTACGCAGGGTCCATCGAGGCCGACACCTACTTCTGTCCCGAGCGCCAGGGGACTTACTTCGGGTCCTTCTATCTGAAGGACTGGCCCGCCATGGGGAATCCGGATTACACCATTGATGAACAGCTTACCGCCAGGGCCGGAGAGGATTTTCTGGGCCTGCTCACCGCCAGCCAGCGCTCCCGTGTGGAAGGCTTGGTGGATCTGCAGCGGGATGAGCTGCTGGAACTGGTGGAAACCCGCCGGGCCATTGCCACGCTGCTGCGCGGCTACATGCGTGGAGAAGATGTGGACACCCAGGCGGTCCTCTCCTTGTCCGAGCATTACGGAGCCTTGGACGGGTCCATCTCATGCGAGTACGCCCTGGCATTCTCCCAAGTGGGGCGCGACCTGGACGAAGCTCAACGCCAGAGTCTTGAGGCCCTGTCCAGCAGTTTGGGTTATCAGGCCAGCAGCGGGGCTTTCCTCTACTCGGAACCCATCGCCATGCCGGCCATTCCCAACACCGACTTCCTCTTCGGATCATCCGGGGACACCTTCACTTTGAGCAGTCCCGCTGTGGACGCCCAGGGCCTGCTTTCCGTGGATTGCACCTGCGATGGCGATGGCACTTCGCCAGCACTGGAATGGGCGGGACTTCCTGAAGCTTGCACCAGCCTGGCCCTCATCATGCATCATGTGGCCATCGACAGCACCGTGCACTGTTACTGGATCCTCCACGACATCCCGGCGGACCTTGGCGCACTGCCGGCGGCCGTGACGGACATTGGCATTTGGGGGGCCAACACGGTGAACGGGCTGGCCGCCTATGCACCGCCCTGCTCCCAGGGGCCGGGCGCCAAGACCTACGAGATCACCTTGTATGCACTGTCGGCGCCAGTGGATTTGCCGCAAGCCCCCACAGAGGTGGATCGCGACGACATGCTGGCAGCCATGGCTGATCGCACCTTGTCCACAGCCGTCCTACAGGCCACTTATACCCGGCCGGAATAGAAGGCGCAAGGCATCCGACGCGAGATCCCATCTTTGGCGGCCGGTTGAGGAACCGGCCGCAGCTTTTTGGGAGCCCCATGACGATTGTGATGCGCACCGCCGGCCTGCTGGCCCTGAGCAATGTCTTCATGACTTTTGCCTGGTATGCCCACCTGAGGAACCTGGGACACAAGCCGTGGATTGTCGCCGCCCTGGCCAGCTGGGGCATTGCGCTCTTCGAGTATCTGCTGCAGGTGCCGGCCAACCGCATGGGCCACCAGGTCCTTAGCCTTCCCCAGTTGAAGATCCTGCAGGAGGCCATCACCCTGGCCGTCTTCCTGCCTTTCAGCCTCTTCTACATGAAGGAATCCGTCAAGCTGGACTATTTGTGGGCCTCGCTCTGCATTCTGGGCGCCCTGTTCTTCATCTTCCGCGAACGCCTCATGGCCTGAAGGAGGATTCCATGCAAATGGACGAGTATTGTCTTGGATCGCAGGCGGTTTGGCTGGACGGAGAGCTGCTTCCGGCGACGCTGGTAATACGGGGCGGCGTGATAGAAAGCGTGCTCTCAAGGGATGGGGCGGCTCCCGCCGGCTTGCCACTGCTGGACCTGGGCGAAGCCTGGATCCTGCCCGGCATGGTGGACACCCAGGTACACTTCCGTGAACCGGGATTTCCTGAAAAGGAGGACCTGGAGAGTGGCAGCCGCGCCGCCGTGGCGGGAGGCATGACAGCCTTCCTGGAAATGCCCAACACCAAACCCCTTACCGTGGATGAGGCCAGCCTGGCCGACAAAGTGGCGCGGGCCACCGGACGCTGCTGGTGCGACTTCGGCTTTTTCATGGGCGCCACGGAAGAGAACGCCCACCGCCTTCACGAATTGGAGGTCCTGCCGGGCTGTTGTGGTGTGAAGATCTTCATGGGATCCTCCACCGGATCCCTGCTCCTGGCGGATGATGACGGTCTGCGTCGGGCCCTGTCCCACGGACACAGCCGGGTGGCGGTGCACGCCGAGGACGAGGGCCGCCTGCGCCAGTTGAAGGCCGCGTTGGAACAGGCCGACCACCCGCGCTGGCATCCCCGTCTGCGGGATCCCGAGTGTGCGCGTCTGGCCGTGTCGCGTCTGCTGGAGGCATCGGAGACCACGGGCCGCGCCGTGCACATACTTCACATGACCAGCGCGGAGGAGATGGAGCTTCTGCGCGCGCTGCCAAAGGGCGTGCTGGGCGGGCGCGTGTCGGCGGAGTTGACGCCCCAGCACCTGCTGCTGGAGGCACCGGCCTGCTATGAAGAGCTGGGGTGGCGTGCGGTGATGAATCCGCCCATCCGCGAGGCCATCCATCGGGAGGCCTTGTGGGAGGCCTTGCGGGAGGGGAGCATCCACATCCTGGGCAGCGATCACGCCCCGCACACAGTGGAGGAGAAAGGCCGGCCCTATCCCACGGCGCCCAGCGGCATGCCGGGCACGGAGACCATGCTTCCATTGATGATGGATCAGGTTTTACGGGGGAGGCTTGGACTGAATCGCCTGGTGGCCCTGCTGGCGGAGGAGCCTGCGCGGCTGTTTGGGATTTCAGGAAAGGGCCGAGTGGCCCCTGGCATGCGGGCGGACTTCACGGTGGTGGATCCCGGGCGGGAGTGGGCGGTGGACGAGGCGCTGCTGCAAAGCCGCTGTGGCTGGAGTCCCTTTCATGGCCAAAGGCTGAGGGGAAAGGTGTCCCACACCATTGTGCGCGGCCAGGTGGTCTACGAAAACGGACGCTTCGCAACAGAGGCCAAGGGGCGGCCACTTGACTTCGATCATGCCCACTGACAAGCAGATCAGCTCTTTGTCGGCCCTGCTCGAGCTTGCACCTGCAGGGGGATTGTCAGACCTTTGGCCGTCACACAAGGGAAGCGACACATGACTCTGGCCAATTGGCTTACCTCCGCCCGCTTGCTGCTCAGTCCTGTCTTCGTGCTGGTGTTCATGCAGGAGGGACTTTGGGCGCGCGTGGCCGCCCTGGCCATTGTGGTGGTGTCGGAACTCACCGACGCCTTTGACGGCCACTTGGCTCGTTCCCGTGGTGAAGTGACGGATTTCGGCAAGCTGCTGGATCCCCTGGCGGACAGTGTAAGCCGAATGAGTGTGTTCATCGCCTTCATGGCGGCCGGCCTGATCCCCTGGTGGATGGTGCTCATCTTCGTCTACCGGGACAGCCTCATCAGCACCATGCGCACCATTTGCGCCTACCGTGGTGAAGTGGTGGCCGCGCGCAGCAGCGGCAAGATCAAGGCCATCATCCAGGCCACGGTGATCATCGCCATCCTGTTGGGCCGCATTGTCAGCGTCATGTGGAGCACGGTCCTGCCCGAGCCCCTGCTGAACCAGGTGGCCTGGTGGCTGGTGCTGCTGGCGGCCCTTTACACCTTCTACAGCCTCTACGAGTATCTGGCCGCCAACTGGAGCGTTGTGTCCAGCGCCGGTCGCGGCAACGCGGGGCGTCAGGCCGCGTGACGGAGCGCTTGAAGCCTCTGTCCGCATGGACGAGCCAGCAGGCCGCCGCCCTGCGCATCCTTTTCACCGATATCGACGACACGGTCTCCAGCGAGGGCCGCATCACTGCGGAGGCCTACGCCGCGCTGTGGAAGGCCCAGACAGCGGGGCTGCGCGTGGTTCCGGTCACGGGAAGGCCGGCGGGCTGGTGCGACCATATTGCCCGCATGTGGCCGGTGGATGGCGTTATTGGCGAGAATGGCGGTCTGGTCTTCCGGCTTGAAGGGGGGAAGATGGCTCGCCACTTCCTTTACGATGAAGCCACCCGGGCGCAGTTCCGTCAACGCCTGGAGTTGGTGAGGGAGGATATCCTGCGCCGTGTGCCGGGTGTGGGAATCGCCAGCGACCAGGCCTATCGCGAATACGATCTGGCCATTGACTTCTGCGAGGATGTGCCCCGTCTGCCCCTTGAGGAGGCGCGCCGCATCCAGGCCATTTTCGAGGAACACGGCGCCACGGCCAAGATCAGCTCCATTCATGTGAACGGCTGGTATGGGGACTTCGACAAGGTGCGCGCGGCCCAGGACTATGTGCGCCACTTCGCCGGCATGGATCCTGTTGCCCAGCGGGATCAGTGCGCCTTCAGCGGGGACAGTCCCAATGACGAGCCCATGTTCGCCTGGCTGGAGGAGAGCAGTGTGGGCGTGGCCAATCTTCAACCCTTCCTGCAGTTGCTGAAGCACCATCCCGCATATCTGGCCCCTGCTCCCGGCGGCGAAGGCTTCGCCTGCCTCGTGGAGCGACTGGTCTCCCTGCGCAGCAGCCTTGGCTGAGCCTGCTTGGACCAGAAGCGCTCTCCTGCGGCAGCTATTTATTCAATGATCATCATCCCAGTGAACGCAGAGGTCTCTTGTCAGCACGAATTCCCGCATTCGTGGGAGTGACAGCAGGGCCCGCTCCCGAGATGCCGGCCGGAGATCAGGGTGCCAGGGGGCCCAAATAGGAGGAGCCGCCCAGCATGCGCATCTGGCCCTGGATCCAGGCGGCGCGCTGGCGCACATAGGGACCGGGGCGGGCGGCGCTGTACCTGCGTGGTGAAGGCAACACGGCGGCCAGGCGGGCGGCCTGGGCGGCGTCCACGCGATCCGGGCGGGTGCCCAGCAGTTCGTCGCAGGCGGCGCCCACTCCGTAGATGCCATCGCCAAACTGGGCCACATTCAGGTAGACCTCCAGGATGCGACGCTTGGGCCAGGCTGTTTCCAGCATCACGGTGATGCCGGCCTCCAGACCCTTGCGCAACCAGCTGCGCCCCGGCCACAGGAAGAGGTTCTTGGCGGTCTGTTGGCTGATGGTGCTGGCGCCCCGCACGCGACGGCCACGGCTGTTGTGGCGAAAGGCCTTGCCAATGGATTCCATGTCGAAACCCCAGTGGTCGGCGAAGAGCTGGTCCTCTGAAGCCAGGACGGCCAGGGGCAGGTTCGGGCTCATGTCGTCCAGGTCCACCCAGCGGTGGCGCAAGGGCGGCGCGTCCTTACGAAACAGGGACTGCACCTGATGGCGGAGCATGAAAGTGCTGGTCAGGGGCGGTACCCAACGCATGCTCACCACCATCAGCGCCAGCAGGACAAAGAGTCCCAGAGCGCCTTTCGCCAGACGCAGGCCCTGCCGCCTGGCCTTCACCTTCCAACCCGTGGCGGGCTGGCCTGCAGATCGCTTCATGCACTCCCCAGAAAGTCGTAGCCAATCTTCTTGCGCAGGTCGCTCCATGCAGCCAACAGCCGCTTGATGGCCGCCTCCTCCGCGGCGCTCCAGTCGGATGGCGTGGTCCAGTTCACGGGATCCCGCCCTTCGCTCAAGGCCTGGGCCTGCCGATAGAGGCGCAAGCGCTGGATGCTCTCATAGTCCGCCGCCAGATTCTCATGCAGTTCCCGTCCCAGGCGTCCCAGCTCATGCAGGCGTGACAGGCGATCCATGGTGTGCGTCTCCACCAGCTCGTGGCGCAGGGCGTAAAGACGGCCGGTGTTCACCAGAGGAAGCAGGACTTCCTTCAAATTCAGCGCCCGCGCGCCGCCTGGTGTGCTCATGGGCAGCAGGATGTTGCCGCGCAGACCCAGTCCGGGCCTGGACAGCAGCGTGTTCTGGGCAAGGTGTGGCAGGAAGGGGGGGTGCTGGCGGATCTCGGCGGCCACATGGGCGCGCAGTTCCCGCGTTAGGGCCTGGCAGGCCTCGCCTCCCGAACCCGCCACGGGCCGGAAATCGAAGGCGATGTTCAGGTCCAGCAGCTCCTGAGGTCCGGCTTCGCGGATCCAGCGGCTGAAGGAGTTCTTCCAGCCGTCCAGACTCTGGTTCCAGGCGGGACGGGACGCCATTACGCCGCCCAGGCAGGGGCGATAGCCGGCCTGGGCCAGGCCTTCGCACACGCGCCGCCCCAACTCCAGGAACCAGGCGGCGCATACCTCCTCGCGGCCCGCTGGAGGATTCTGATAGACAATGCCGTTGTCCTGGTCGGTGAGCAGGGTCTGCTCCATGCGGCCCTCGCTTCCCATGGCCAGGAAGGCGAAAGGCAACGGCGCCGGACCCAGATCCTCCAGCGCCAACTCAAGCAGGCGTTCCACCACCGCGTCGGCGGCGCTGCTAACCAGCCGGTTCAGGGCGCGCACACGCGTGCCGCTACCCAGCAGCGCATGCACCAGGCGTGGCAACCGCTCCGCCGCCTCGGCCAGGGCCACGGGACCTGACGCGTGGCGCAGGCTGTGGGTCAGGATCATGGTGCTGTAGTGGCGGAAGTGCACCAGATTGCGATCGCGCAACAGACCCACCAGACGACCGGCCTCATCCACCGCCACCAGATGGCCAATGCGGCGGTTCTGCATCTGCAGGATGGCCTCGTGCACCAGGGCATGCACGCTGATGGTGCTCAAGGGCGCGCTCATGATCTCGCGGACGGGGCGGCTGGGATCCAGGCCGCCGCCAGTGACGCGGGCGCGGAAATCGCGGTCGGTGACCAGTCCCACGGGCTCGCCCGTGTCGGTGACCACCACCAGGGCGCTGGAATCCGCCAGCACCATGCGCCGGGCGGCCTCGGCGATGCTGCGTCCTGGTGGCAAGGTGGGCGCGGGTCGGATCGCCGGCGCCACGGGTTCCTGCAAGTGGAAAAGCGTGCTCTGCAATTGGCCGATCAATTCGTTGCGTCTGGCTTCCTCGCGCAGCTTGTCGCTAAGGTCCTCCAGCACGCCGTCGCACAGCACGCGGCCCTCTTCCCTCACCAGCACTGCGAAGAGCCTCGCCTCCAGCCGGGATCCATCCATGCGTCGCAGGGCCAGGCGCGGAACCTCCACGCTGTCCTCGCGCTCCAGGCGGCCGCGCAGCTCCTGCCTGGTTTCCGCGTCTGCCACCTGCTCCAGCCAGTCCAGACCTTCAATGGACGCGTCGTCGGCCATTCCCAGCAGGCGGCGCAAGGCGGGGTTGGCCTCGCGCAGCAGGGCGCCATCCGTCCACTCGCTGCGGAACACTCCCATGCGGATGCTGCGTGTGAGTTTGCGGTAATGCACGCGGCTGCGCTTCAGGGCGGCGGCCAGCTCCTTGTGCCGACCAATGTCACGCGCCACCAGGATGAATCCCCGGCGTCCGTCGAAGGCGATGGGCGTGGCGCTGAAGAGCACTTCCGGGCGTGTGTCGTCCAGTGCCCGCAGACGCGCCTCCAGCGATGGAGCGGCGGCGCCGCCATCCATCAGGGCCTGCAACCACTCCCGGGCACGCCGGTCAGTCGTGTTCTCATCCGGCAGAAGGTCCAGGGCATGGCGACCCGCCAGGGCCCCCGGCCCGCCGCCGCAGAGCAGTTCCATGGGGCGGTTGGCGTAGCTTACATCGCCGTCCAGCACCATCAACATGCCTTCACTGCCAGCCTCCGCCAGGCTGCGGTACTTCTCCCGGCTCTCCTTCAACTCCCGCTCGGCCTGGGCGCGGCGGGTCTCCAGCAGGAGACTTTGGCGCATGGCATAGAGCTGAAGCAGGCCCACCGCCAGCGCAATGCCCAGGCTGATCCACACCAGACGCGTGCGCACCCTGGCAATTTCCGCCTGCACATCCTGGGTGTAGATGCCGGTGCCAATGACCCAGCTCCACGGGCGGAAGGCCTGCACATGGGAGAGCTTGGGCACAATCTGATCCGGATCGTCCTTCCACTGCCAGTCGTAGCCCACATAGCCGGACTCGCGCTCCTGCACGGCCCGCACGAACTCCACGAAAACCAGGAAGCCCCGGGGATCCTTGAAAGTGGACAGGTCCTTGCCTTCCAAATCCGTGCGCCAGGGATGCATCACCATCACCGGCCGCATGTCCGTGATCCAGAAGTAGTCCTTGCCCTCGGCGCCATAGCGCATCAGGCGAATGCGTTCGGCGGCCTCGCGCTGGGCCTGTGCCAGGGGAAGGCGTCCCGCCGCGGCATCATCGGCGTATTCCTGCAGGATGCTGGCCGCCACCCGTGTCAGTTCGCGGATGGTCTCCTTCTTGCGCTCCAGCAGCTGCTCCTCCATGGCAGGGATGAGAGCGCCGAAGATGGCCCACAGGAAGAGCAGTCCCGCCAGCATGGCGGGCAGGCCGATGTGGAGCAGGAAGCTTCGCCAGTTGCCCGCGCCGGACAGGCCCCTGCGTCCCCGCCCCTCCCGCAGGAACTCGCGCCCCGCCCAACCCAGGCGGCGGGCCAGGGGAAGCCAGTCCTCCTCTGGAATGTCCACGCCGGGGGAATCCGGCGGGAAGCCACTGCCCGGGCCGTGGAAGTCGCTGCCCGCGCCACAGAGCAGGGCGTGGCGCCTGGCCAGACCACGCAGGGCATGTCGGGTGGCATCGTCATAGGTGGCGTAATGGACCTCCAGACCATCCAGCCCCGCCTCCACCCAGGCGGGGAGGCGTTCCTCCAGTTCCTCCAGGCCTGACAGGCCGGCCAGGGGATGCGCCGCCAGGGTGATGCCACCGGCGGCATGCACCAGTCGGCACACCTCATTCAAGGGAAGAGCGCCCTGGCCCAGTCCAAGGGAAACGGCCCCTGGCGCTGGTCCGCCGCGCAGGGCACCCGTCACCCGGGACAGTTGGGGATGGCGGATGGAATCAAGGGCCAGCAGCAGCTCCGCATCGTGCTCATTGAAGTGGTAGGCCAGCACATGCAACACGCCCTGTGGCCCCAGCGCATCAATCTCCACACCGCTCACCACATGGACGCCGCTGGGCTCCAGCGCGGCCCGGAAACGCTCCAGTCCCTCCACGGTGTTGTGGTCCGCCAGTGCGGCATGCCGCACACCGGCGCGCACCAGCTCGCCGGCCAACTGCTCCGGACTCAAGGTGCCGTCGCTGAAATGGCTGTGGGTGTGCAGATCCACCGGCCGCATGCGGGCCATGGTGTCCTCCCCTGGGGTGCGTCGCGCGGGAAAGGGCGGCACCGCCCTGGTGCCGCCTCGCTTGACCACGGAATGTAAAATCCCGGCCCTCTCCACAAGAGAAGGCCGGGATGCCAGTCATGAAAGAGGTCTGCGTTTCATGGCCACTTCGCGCTTCTCATCGCCTCTGCCGGACCAACCTTTCGAAACCGCGCGGCGCGATTCTCCAGCAAAGCGTTTGAAAGGCCCGGCCCCACAGGATCCCCCGACCCTAGTGCTCCACGCCCGTGGTGGTGCGCGTGGTGGCCAACGAGACCAGCACCAGCACCAGGAAACTCAAGGGAATGGAGATGATGCCCGGATTGTCCAGCGGGAAGGGTGCCGTGGTGGGATCCAGCCCGTACTTCTCATACATGGTTGGGCTGAAAAGAATGAGTCCCACGCTGCTGGTGATGCCCGCCGTGATGCCCGCCGTGATGCCCCGGGCCGTGGTGCGCTTCCAGAAGAGCATCATCAGGATGGCGGGCAAATTGGCGCTGGCGGCCACGGCGAAGGCCAGGCCCACCAGGAAGCTCACATTCATGCCTTTGAAGAGGATGCCCAGCACAATGGCCACAATGCCCACCACGAAGGCGGCAGTCTTGCCGGCGCGCACCTTTTTGTGCTCATCCATGTTGCGCCCCGCCCAGCGGTCCATCAGGTCGTGGGCCACGGCGCCGGAGGCGGCAATGATGAGCCCGCTCACCGTTCCCAGCACCGTGCTGAAGGCGATGGCGGAGATGATGGCGAAGAGCAGTTCGCCGAAGGACCGCGCCAACAGCGGCGCCGACATGTTGTTGTCCAGCGGGTTCACCACGGCGCTGGTCATGGCGCCCAGACCCATGAAGAGGGTGAGCACATAGAAGGCGCCAATTGCCGCGATGGCCACAATGGTGGATTTGCGCGCGGACATGGGACTGGGCACGGTGTAGTAGCGGATCAGGATATGGGGCAGGGCCGCCGTGCCGAAGAACAGGGCCAGCATCAGGCTGATGAAGTCCAGGCGCTCCAGGGGCGTGCCTTCCACCTTGAACTTCAGGCCGGGGCGCATGATGCGGTTGCCCGGCGTCTCCAGCGGGTAGATGACCTTCACCTTGGCGCCAGCCTCGTCCGTGAAGGATGCATCCTTCCAGCGGCGCACCTTGGTGTCCTTGTGGGACATCAGGGACAAGTACTCCAGTGGTCCCACGGGGCCGGTGGAGGCGCCGTCGCCCGCCTTGCCCGCCACACTCACCAGGTTGCCCACCTGACGCAGCTTGTTGGTTTCCGAGGCCGGCGCGCCATTGATGATGTGGCTGCCGTCCGCTCCCTTGGCTTCCCACTGGGCCTCGGCCAGGGTCAAGGCGCCATCCTTGCCCTCTTCAACATGGTACCAGCCCTCGCCCGCGGGACCGGTCAGGCGCACGAAGCGGGCCTTCTTCACCGTGGCCAGCTCCGTTACGCTCACTGTGCTGTCCGTGGGAAGCACCGCTTCGCCACTGGCCGTGGCGGCCAGCATGTGGGGTTCCACGAAGGGTGTGGTGCCACCCTGGTCCGGCGCCGTCTCCAGGCCGCGCCACAGCACCGCGCCCACCAGCACGGTGGAGAAGACCACCAGCAGGGCGCCCTTGATGAACTGCACATAGGTGGTGGAAGTCATGCCCGCTGTGGCCACAATGGTGATCACAATGGCGCCCACCATCACCACGCCCCAGGCATGGGGAATGCCCAACAGGGGCTCCACCAGCACACCAGCGCCCACCATCTGCGGGATGAGATAGAAGATGCTCACCACCAGGGTGCTGATGGCCGCCGCCAGCTTGATGCCGCGATGGTCGAACTTGGCGTCCAGGGCGTCGGTGAAAGTGTACTTGCCCAGGCGCTTCATGGGTTCGGCCACGATGAAGAGGGCCACGATCCAGCCCGCCAGATAGCCGATGGAATAAAGGAAGCCATCGTAGCCGGCGGTGGCGATCATGCCGCAGATGCCCAGGAAGGAGGCGGCGCTAAGGTAGTCGCCGGCGAAGGCGATGCCGTTCACCGCCCAGTGGATGCTGCCGCCCGCCGCGTAGTAGGCGCTGGCGGAGGTGGTGCGGCGGGCCAGCCAGAAGCTTAGACCCAGCACGCTGGCCACGAAGAAGAGGAAGACCAGGATGGCCATCATGCCTGGCCTCCTTTCCCGCCGGACTGCCCGCGCTCGTGGTTTGAGCACATGCGGTCATAGATCAAGGCCAGCACCAGGGCGATGACAATGAGACCCATGCCGTAGACCACCGCCAGGTTCAGTCCGCCGGCCACCACAGCCTCCATGGCCAGAGGATCCACCACATTGATGGCCACGAATCCCGCGTACACCAGCGCATACACGATGAACATCCAGACTCCCACGCGGGCCTTGAAGGCCGAGCTGGGATCCTTGCCTGAGGACGCTGCCGGTTGGTGGAGCATGGAACCTCCCATTCCTGATGAAGGGCCGTGATACAATGGCCCCAGTGGGGCTTGGCTTTTGACTGCGGAAGGAATCGATGACAAGCGTGTGGACCGCGTGGCCCGTTGAACAATTCACAAGATAACGGGACGCCCCGCCATCAGGCAAGGCGTCCCCGCGAGGCAGAAATTTCTATGCGCCTGGCAGGCTGCGCAGCCAGCGGCGGCGGCGCATCTCCCGCAGGGCCTCCACCGCCTGGTCGGCCTTCAGGTGGAAGGCCGGCACCACCAGCAGGCTCAGGGCCGTGGAAACAAACAAACCCGTCAGGATGCCGATGGCCATGGGCGAGCGCACCTCGGCGCCCGGGCCCAGGCCCAGTGCGCTGGGCAAGGCCGCCATCATGGTGGCCGTGCTGGTCATCAGGATGGGTCGCAGGCGCTTGGGCCCCGCCTCCAGCAAGGCATCCCGGGCGTTCAGGCCCCTGGCCTGGGCCTGTCGGGCGTAATCCACCAGGATGATGGAGTTCTTCTTCACGATGCCCATGAGCAGGAGCAGGCCGATCATGGAAAAGATGTTCAGCGTCTTGCCCGCCATCCACAAGCCGCCCGCCGCGCCCGCCACCGAAAGGGGAAGGATGGTGAGCACGGTCACCGGGTGCAGCAGGGAGTTGAACTGGCTGGCCAGCACCATGTAGGCCACGGCGATGCCCAGGAAGAGCGTTACCAGCAGGCTGCCCATGGATTCCTTGAACGCCACGCTGGCCCCGCCCAGCACCAGGCGGTAGCCCGCGGGCAGTTCTTGTTGCATGTCCTCCACGCTCTTTAGCACATCCTGCTGGGAATGGCCGGGCGCCACATTGGCCGTGATGGTGATGGCGCGTTCGCGATCCCGCCGGGTGATGGCCTGCAGGGCGGGCAGCTCCTCCACCTGCACCACGCTGGACAAGGGAACCAGCTCCCCGCTGGCGGTGCGCACGCGCAGGCGCATGAGGTCCTCCGGGCGCGCGCGCTGGCTGGCCAACAGACGCATGCGCACATCCAGGCGTCGTCCACCCTCGCTGTACTTGCCCACGCGCACTCCGCCCACCAGGGCGTTGATGGCCGCCGCCACATCCTCCACGGGAATGCCCAGGTCGGCGCAGCGGGCCCGGTCCGGTGTGACGCGCAGCTCCGGCATGCCCACCTGGTAGTCGCTGTCCACATCCACCGCCAGTCCACCGCTTTCCAGCTTGCGACGCAGTTCGCCGGTGACATCCACCAGGCCGTCCCAATCTGAGCCGCGCACGGAGAACTCCACGGGAAATCCACGCCGCGCGGTGAAGCCCTGTTGGCTGGGATCCTGCACCATGGCGCGCACGCCCGGAATGGTGTTCAACTCCTTGCGCAGCTGGGCGGCGAAGTCCATGTGCCCCAGTTCGCGCTGGTCCGGCGGCACCAGGGTGACGAAGAGGAAGCCCGAGTTCACCTGACCGGAGCCAAAACCGCCCACATTGCCGAAAACGCGCAGCACTTCCGGATGGGCGAGCACGCGCTGCTCCACCTGGTTCATCAAAAGATCCGTCTCGCGGATATGGCTGCCCACGGCGGTCTGCACGCGGATCATCAGACGGCTCTGATCCTGGCTGGGAACAAACTCGCCGGGCAGGCTGCGCAGCAGGAACACGGCACCCACCGTCAGGGCCAATGCCCCCAGCAGGATTTTGCCAGGATGGTTGAGCACCCTGTCCAGCGTGGTGTGGTAGGCCCTTTCAATGCGTGTGAAGACAGCGTCGGCGGCCAAGCCCACCCGGCTGCGGCGTTCCCGGCTGGTGTCCAGCATCTGGGAACAGCGGGCCGGCGCCAGCGTGACGGCTTCCACATAGCTGAAGAGCACGGCCAGACACAAGGTGACGCCGAACTGCAAAAAGAAGCGCCCCACGATGCCCTGCATGAAGATCACCGGCAGGAAAATGGCCACCACTGCCACCGTTGCGGACAGCGCGGCAAAGGTGATCTCCGCCGTGCCTTCGCGGGCCGCGGCGTGCCGGTCCTTTCCCATCTCGCCATGCCTGTAGATGTTCTCCATCACCATGATGGCGTCGTCCACCACGATGCCCACCGCCAGGGCCATGGCCAGCAGGGTGAATGTGTTGAACGTGTAGCCCAGGAAGTGGATGACCGCCACCGTGCCCAACAAGGACATGGGAATGGCCAGCACCACATTCAGCGTGGAGGAGAGGCTCCCCAGGAAGAGCCAGCACACCAGGGCCGTGAGGAGCACGCTGAGCACCAGCTCGAACTGCACCTCGTGCACACTCTCCGCGATGAACTCCGTGCTGTCGAAGTTGATGGCCAGGGCCATGCCCTCCGGCAAGGTGGGTTGAAGGGACTCCATCACGGCGCGCACCTTTTCCGCCACTTCCACGGCGTTGGCGCCACGCTGCTTGCGGATGCCCAGGCCAATGGCCGGCTGTCCGTTCACACGGGCCATGTTGCGCATGTCCTCGAAGCCGTCCTCCACCAGGGCCACATCCTCCAGGTGGACAGGAGAGCCCCGGCGGCGCCCCACCTCAATGGAGCGGAAGGATGCCAGGTCCAGGGCCTCGCCCAGCACGCGCACATTGATTTCGCGGCCCGTGGTTTCAATGCGTCCGGCGGGCAACTCCACATGGCCGGCTTGCAGGGCGCGGGCCACCTCCCCGGCGGTGAGACCGAACTGGTCCAGCCGCTCGGCGTCCAGCCAGATGCGCACATTGCGCTCCAGGTAGCCGCCCATGGTGATTTCGCCCACGCCGGGGACGGTCTGCAGCTTCTCCTTGATCTGGTAACGCGCCACATCGGTGAGTTGCTGGCGCGGAACAGGGCCGGAAAGGCCCAGCCACAGGATGGGCTGATCCTCGGGATTTGTCTTGGATACCGTGGCCGGATCCATGTCCCGGGGCAGGCGGCGCTGGGACTGGGCGATGCGCGTTTGCACATCCTGCAGGGCCAGGTCCACACCCCGCTCCATGGCCATTTCCAGGGTGATGCTGGCCTGTCCCTGGCGGCTGGACGAAGTGATGCTCTGCACGCCCTCCACCTGCACCAGAGCTTCCTCCAGTACCTCCACCACATCGGTTTCCATGGATTCCGGCGAAGCACCCTCCCAGGCCAGTCCCACAGTGATGGTGGGAAAATCCACATCGGGGAACTGGCTGATGCCGATGCGTCGGCCGGCCACCACGCCGAAGAGCACGGTGGCGGCGATCATCATCCAGGCCAGGACCGGCTTGCGGATGCAGACTTCGGTCAAATTCATGGACGGGCTCCCGTCTGGGCCTTGCCACCTCCCGCTTTGCCGCCGCCTGTGCGCACCGTTGCGCCATCGCGCAGGGCTTCAGCGCCCCGCACCACCAGGCTCTCCGCCGCCGCCAGGCCCTTGCGCACTTCCACCAGACCGTCCACCGTGCGCAGTCCCAGCTCCAGCACGCGCTCCTGGGCCTTGCCGTCCTTCACCACATAAGCCAGGAAGCCGCGCTCACTGGGACGCACGGCACTTTGCGGCACCACGGGGCGCTCGGCGCTGTCGCCCACCGGCACCGACACCTCGGCAAAGGCGCCAGGCCGCAGGGAGGCATCCGGCCGCATGACCTCGGCGGTGACCTCCACCATGCGCGTGTCCTCATTGGCGGATTCAGCCACATGGATCAACCTTGCCTTGCGCTCCACTGGCGATCCCGCCACGCGGAAGCGGGCTTCAAGGCCCGCATGCAAGCGCTCAGCCTCTGCCTCGGGCACGCGGAAGCGCAGGAGCAGCGGATCCCGGCGCACCAGCGTGGCCAGCAAAGTGCCCGGCTGCACATAGCGGCCCGTTTGCACATCGCGGCTTTGCACGGTGCCCGCCAGGGGCGCCTTGGCGCGGGAATCCTCTGAGTTGCGCCGGGCCTGGGCCAAGGCCGCCTCGCGGGAGCGCAGCTCCGCCGTGGCGGTGGCCACCCGCGTGCGCCAGGCCTGCACCTCCTCGCCGGCGATGATGCCGGCGTTGCGCTCATTGGCGGCGTTGCGCCGCTCAAGTCCGGCTTCGGCCTCGGCCAGGGCTGCGGCGGCCTTCTCTCGGGCGGCCTCGGCTTCCTCCACCAACAGGCGATAGCGTTCGGGCTCAATCTCCACCAGCGCCTGGCCTTCCTCCACCCGCTGTCCCTCACGGAAGCGCACGGCCTCCACCGCGCCGGGCACGCGGGCGGTGACCTGCACCACTTCAAAGGCCTCAACGGAACCCACCGCCGTTACGGTGGCCTCAACGGCGCGGATCTCCACCAGGCGGGCCTCCACGGCCACCGACTGTGGACCTCTGGCGCCACCGCCCGGTCCACCGGCTCCCGGAGCGCCCGCCCCTTCACCCTTGCCCTTTGAACATGCCGCAGCCAGCACCAGCAGCATTCCCAAGGTGATGGCCCCTGTGCATCGCATCCTGCTCATCTCCGCTCCTCAGGGAATTCCCCCTCCACGGGGCCCAAACCTTGCCTTGCCTGCAGCTGAAGCCAGGCCTGGGCCTGCCCCACCTGGGCCTTCGTGTGTTCCACTTCCGCCTCGAAGAGCTGCACGGCAGCGTCCGTTACCTCCAGCGCGCGCACCAGGCCTTGGCGATAGAGTTCGGCGCTTTCCTCGGCATTGCGTCTGGCAGCCTGCCTGGCCACCTCGGCACGGGCCAGACCGGCCTGGGCGCTTTCCAGGGCGGTGGTGGCCAACGCCAGATCCAATGCCACCTGACGCTCGGCCCACTCGGTGCGCAGATCGGCCGCCCGCGCCATGGCTCGTCGCTCAGCCTGCTGGGAAAGGCGCAAGCCGCCATCAAACAACGACCAACCCAGATTCAGGGCCCAGCTCCAATGGGCGTCGGCGGCGGAGAAATCCTCCGATTGGTCCGTCCAGCTGTCCAGACCCACGCTCAAGTCCGGCACCCAGCGTGCCAAGGGTTCGGCCGCATAAGCTCTGGCGGCAGCGGCCTGCTCACGCAGGACGCGCACATCGGGACGCTGCTGCAGCACGGTCTGCCCATCCAGGGGGCCGGGCCGCTGGGCGGACCTGTCCAGCAAGCTTTGGGGTGCGGCCAGACTGTCCAACTGGCCGGATCCCGTGAGCGCGGACAAACGCAGGCGTCCGCTGTGGGCATCACCCCGGGCGCGCACCAGGGCCCGCTCGGCATTGGCCATTTCCAGCTCTGCTCGGGTGAGATCGTTGGAACCCACCAGTCCGCCTTCGTGGCGGCTGCGAATCTCCTCCAGCGAGCGCTTGGCCAGGGATAGACGCTCGGCGGCTGCACGCTCCACCTCGTGCAGACTGAACGCCTCAAGGAAGGCGCCGGCCGTCTCGTGGGCCAGGGCCAACCGTTCCGCACCTTCGTCCGCCTCGGCTGCCTGGCCGGCATGGCGAGCCTGGGCCACCAAAGGCAGGGCCTGGGCATCGAAAAGCAGTTGATCCGCTCCCACGCGCAGCTCCCAATCCTCGTAGTTCTGGGTGCCGGAAGCGGCGCCCTCGCTGCGGGCGAACTCGCTGCGTCCCAGGTCCAGGCGCAGGGAGGGCAAGAGCACGCTCCAGGCCTGGTTCACTCTGGCGCGGGCCGCGCGGGTGCCCTGGGCGGCAATGGCGGCGCGCTCATGAGTGGCCAGGGCACTTCCCAGAGCCTCCTCCAGGGAGAGCGGCGCGGCGGCCAGGGGTGCGGCTGCCACCAAAAGGGCCAGCCAATGCGCTGGAACGGGAAGGGGTCGGTGGCCGACGGGTTGGAAGCAACGCGTCATCTGTTGTCCCATCACTTGAACGAGTTCCATGGATTGGTGCCCGGGTCCCTGCGGCCCTTCGCCGATCCGCATCTTCCATGCACCGGGCGGCATGCCCGGCTCTTCAACGGCACTCATTTGGAGCGAAGTCCACGCCGCGCCCGCCAGAGACTGAAGCGCCCAGCCGGAACGCCGCCAGGCGGGGAGTTCTCATCAGACCATCTGCACGGGAGTGGGGGGAACTGGCAGCTCCCGCTGGGTCACTGCAACCGTGCCGCCTGCGTGGCGGATCACGCCTGCTCGTCCGCGCTGGGGCCGTAGACGGCGGGCAGGGGCTGCTCCAGCAGGCGCAGGCACACGGAAAGCTGCCCGCGATGGTGGATAAGGTGGTTCATGATCATGCCCCGCCACACTTGCAGGCGGGTGTGGGTGCTGAGCACCTGCCCGCCTCTAAGCAGGGACCAGGGCCAGGCCAGATCCATGTCCTCGCAGGATTCCAGCGCGGCGCGGGCCTGGGCTCCATTGGCATCCAGGCGCTCCAAGGCCTCCTGGATGCTTGTGACAAGGGTGGGGCTGGGAATGGCTCCGCCTTCGGGGGCAATGTCGAAACAGGGCGTGGCCAGGGTCACGCGACCCCACTCGGGGATCATCAGCATGTGGGTGGTCAGCTGGGCCATGTTCCATGAGCGCGGGTGGGGGCGCCAGGCCAGGTTCTCGTCCTTCAGGCGGCCCAGCATGGCCCGAGTGGCGGCCAGCTCCGTGTCCAGTTCACCCAGCAACAGCTCCTTCACATCCATGCGTCTGCTCCTTTGCTCCTTGCCTGGAAGTTAGGGTGCGGCGGGCGGCAAAAAGAACGGGGGCCCGAAGGCCCCCGTGTGGTGAACTGTGACCAGAGGCCTAGTTGCCGATGCGCATCTTGTAGAAACTGCGCCACACGAAAACCAGGGAGGTGGCGAAGAAGATGCCGGCCAGCAGCAGGCGCGTCTCGTGGTTCAGGGTAATGGCCAGCTCAACGGCCAGCAGGCCGAAGAGGGTGGTGAACTTGATCACCGGGTTCATGGCCACGGAGCTGGTGTCCTTGAAGGGATCGCCCACCGTGTCGCCCACCACCACCGCGTCATGCAGGGGCGTGCCCTTCGCCTTCATGTCCGTCTCGACGATCTTCTTGGCATTGTCCCAGGCGCCGCCGGCGTTGGCCATGAAGATGGCCTGATAGAGGCCGAAGAGGGCGATGGAGATGAGGTAGCCAATGAAGAAGTACTCGTCCAGACAGGCGAAGGCCAGGGTGGAGAAGAAGACCGTCAGGAAGATGTTGAACATGCCCTTCTGGGCGTACTGGGTGCAGATCTCCACGACCTTCTTGCTGTCCGCCACGCTGGCCTTGGTGGCGCCGGAATCCAGCTTGATGTTGGCCTTGATGAACTCCACCGCGCGGTAGGCGCCCGTGGAAACGGCCTGGGTGCTGGCTCCCGTGAACCAGTAGATCACCGCGCCGCCCATCACCAGACCCAGCAGGAAGGGGGCGTGGAGCAGGGAGAAGAAGTAGCTGACATTGTTCAGGGCGCCTTCCATCATCTCCTTGGTGATGGCCGTGCCTTCCACGAATCCGGCATGGTTGCCGGCCAGCAGCACGATGATGGAGAAGATGAGGGTGGTGGCGCCCACCACGGCGGTGCCGATGAGCACGGGCTTGGCCGTGGCCTTGAACGTGTTGCCCGCGCCGTCGTTCTCTTCCAGGTTCTCTTTGGCCACGCTCCAGTCGGGGGTGAAGCCGAAGTTCTTCTTGATGTCCTCTTCCACGCCGGGGATGCTCTCAATGGTGGAGAGCTCGTAGACGGACTGGGCGTTGTCCGTTACCGGACCGTAGGAGTCCACGGCGATGGTGACGGGGCCCATGCCCAGGAAGCCGAAGGCCACCAGACCGAAGGCGAAGATGGCCGGCGCCACCATGATGTCCTGCAGGCCGGTGTTGGCCACGGCATAAGCGCTGCCCATGAGCAGCAGGATGGCCAGGCCCAGCCAGTAACTGCTGAAGTTGCCCGCCACGAAGCCCGAGAGGATGCCCAGGCTGGCGCCGCCCTCTTCGGATGACTTCACCACTTCCTTCACATGGCTGGAGCTGGTGGAGGTGAAGACCTTCACCAATTCGGGGATGATGGCGCCCGCCAGCGTGCCACAGGTGATGATGGTGGCCAGCTTCCACCACAGCGTGCCGTCGCCAAGACCCTCGATGAGCAGGTAGCTGATGAGGTAGGTCATGCCGATGGAGATGATGCTGGTGAGCCACACCAGGGTGGTGAGGGGAGCCTCGAAGTCCATCTTCTTCTGGCCCGCGTACTTGCTCCTGGCCATGGTCTCATTGATGTAATAGGAGGCCACGCTGGTGATGATCATCATCACTCGCATGGCGAAGATCCACACCAGCAGATCCACGCGGTAGGACTCCTGCACGGCCAGCAGGATGAAGGAGATGAGGGCCACGCCCGTGACGCCGTAGGTCTCGAAGCCGTCCGCTGTGGGGCCCACGCTGTCACCGGCGTTGTCGCCCGTGCAGTCCGCGATGACGCCCGGGTTGCGCGCATCGTCCTCCTTGATCTTGAAGACGATCTTCATGAGGTCGCTGCCGATGTCGGCGATCTTGGTGAAGATGCCGCCCGCGATGCGCAGGGCCGCCGCGCCCAGGGATTCGCCAATGGCGAAGCCGATGAAGCACACGCCCGCCAGATCCCCGGGAATGAAGAGGAGGATGGCCAGCATGATGAGCAGTTCGATGGAGATGAGCAGGGTGCCGATGCTGATGCCGGCCTTCAGGGGAATGGCGTAAACCTGGTAGGGCGTGCCACGCAGGCTGGCGAAAGCCGTGCGGCTGTTGGCGAAGGTGTTCACGCGGATGCCGAACCAGGCAACGCCATAGCTGCCGGCGATGCCCACCAGGCTGAAGGCCAGGATCACCGCCAGGTTGCCCACCACGCCCAGTCCGCCGTGGATGGGATTCAACACACCGAAATAGACGGCGATGATGGCGCCAATGAAGGCCCACAGGAGCAGGATGAACTTGCCCTGGGTGACGAGGTAGGTCTTGCAGGTCTCGTAGATGAGTTCGGAGATCTCACGCATGGAGGCGTGCACGGGCAGGTTCTTCAGCTGGTTGTAGATGAACCATCCGAAAAGGCATCCCAGGGCGCTGATCACCATGCCCAGGCCCAGCAGCTCGGTGCCGCTGATACCACCCAGATAGGTGCCTGTGCTCAGGTCCGGCACTTTCAGATCCGCTTCGCTGGCCAGGGCCAGGGCGGGGCTGAGAGCCACCAGGAGAGGTCGAATCCAGCTCTTGCTCATCACGGCGTGTGTCCTCCATGACCTATTGAGTTGTGTTGACATCGGGTTTGCGGCCGCACGGGGCGGGCGTCTGGCGCGGCACGCACAATCCCGCCGGGGCCGCCGTCCAGGGCGGGCCATCGGTAGCAGGCACGGGAATCGAGATGGGGCGTGACGTCGCGTCGGACGACAATTAGTGGCTTTTCCCCTTAACAAGCAACAGGATCGCCTTCCGGGAAGGGTGCTTGTGTGTCCGTTTCAGCGTGTAAGCGCGTAATAGGCCACATAAAACCAGGACAGGATCCCGTGCAGGATGGCCCACAGGATGGACTTGTGGAGGCTCCACGAGATGCTCACGGCCAGCGCCGTTCCCAGGCCGATGCCGGCTTTGGCGGCGAAGTCTCCGTGTCGGTTGCCGCCGGGCCCATGCTGGATGTCCACCTTGATGGTTTCACTCATGGAGTCTCTCCTTGCTGTGTGGGAAGGGACAGGGCACAGCCCTGGTCGAAGATCACGCGCCAGGCGCCGTCCTCTTCACGCCGCCAGACGCTGCTGAAACGGCCTGTCAGGCAACCACGGGCATCATGGACGGGTCCGGTGCTCAGCACCAGTCCGCTATTTGCCGCCTCCACGCGCTCAGGCATCCAGGTGAATGGAGCTTCCACCCCTTCCAGCAGGGAAGCCCAGGCCAGGGCCACCGCCTGCCGGCCTCGGTGGGTGGTGGCCTCGCCCAGGAAGACCGCGTTCTCGCTTACAAAAGAAAGGAAGAGCTCACGGTCCCTGTTGGCGAAGGCGGAGGAAAAAGCGCATTCGGCGGCGCGGACCTCCGCTTCCACACGGCCCAGGAGTTCTGCCCGATTGTCCTGGTCCATCAGGCCCCCAGTTTCCATGCCACCACGCTCACACCTGCCGCAAGCAGCACCAGCAGGAGGGCGTTGCTCACCATGTACGGCATCACCGCCAGCAGGATGCCGGCGATGGTGGCAATCCAATCCCGTTGCCGTCTTCCATGGGCCAGCCAAACCATGCCCACCAGGCTGACCAGGATTTTCCAGAACAGGGGAAAGGGCAAATCCACGCGGGCTCCTTCAGGGGATGAGCAGCAGTTTCACGCTTTCGACATCACTTGCCGTGCGCACCTGCGCCAGGTAAAGACCCGCCGGCAGATCGCCAAGATCCAGCGCCAGCCTGTGCGAGCCGGCCTGCAGCGGTCCGGTTGCCAACTCCTTGCATCGCCTTCCCGCCACATCCCACAGCGAGATGCGCGCCTCCGTCACGGCGTGCGGCAATGTGAAACACAGGCGCGTGCCGGGATTGCAGGGATTGGGCGCCGCCAGCAGGCCCAGGCGTCCTGGTCTTGGTGGGCCGGGATGGATGCTCACCTCGTCAGTTCCCGCCACCAGGACAAGGTCGCCATTTTCCAGCGCCACCCAGCCCAGGCCCATCACGGATCCGTCCGTCACCCGGCGTCCCACGGACAAGGGCGCGGCGGGGAGGTTCAAATGGTCGCCGGATGAGTGCAATGTGCCCTCCCATGCGTTCACCCCCATTTCCGTCACGACGGGCGGATTGTCCCTGCCGGCGAAGAGGTAGAGGGCATTCACGCTGGCGCAGGTGAAGGGCCAGGCCTGGGCCTCCACGGAATCCGCCATCTGCCACGCGTCGGTGTCATAGGGCGTGCACAGCAGGTAAAGGGAAGTGGCGGCCACCACGCCGCTCATTCCCTGCTCCCAATCCATGCTGATGTCCCGCACCGGGCCGGCCAGCTGGTGCACGGCCTCCAGCACGGGGGCCTGGGGGTTGCCCACATCCACCTGGCACAGACGCCCGTCCTCCAGGCCCACCCACAGGTGCTGGTCCGGGGACCAGGCGGCGCACAGGGGCGTGCCACCCAGCGCGAGCGTGCCCAAGTGACGCAGGAACCAGGGGCTGCGGTTGGCCTGCTTGATGGCGATGAACGCGTCCGGCGTGATGTAGGCCACAAGGTCCTGCGGTCCCCAGCTGAGCAGCTTCACCGGGTCGGTGGGATGGATGCCCTCCAGGTGGAAGCCCTCGCCCTCCTCAGCGTAATAGCGCAGGCCGGCGCCAAAACGGCAGCCTGCCAGAAGGCCGGCGCGCCAATCGCCGCCATCCACGGGCAGTGGCAGCCCCACGCCGGGCAATTCCACGGGCTGGGGATCCTCCCCCGGCCAGCCGACCCTTTCCGGCCAGTGAAAGCGGCGGAAGCCCTGCTGGCGGTCCAGGGCCCACGCGGTGGTGGCATCCCACTGGCCCTCTTCCCAGGAGAGGATTCGCGGGCGCGTGGCGTGCCGCGCCAGCAGCTCGGGCAAGGCCACTCCAGCGGATTCCCTCAACACATGTAGGCTTAGACCGTCCGGGCCTTCGCCCACCAGCAAGCTGTCGCCGCGCAGATCCAGGGTCCGGGCGCTGGCCACGGTGCGCCAGCGTCCCACCAGTTGTGGGGCATCCGGCTGGGAGAAATCCGCCAGGGCCAGGCCACTGTCCCCCGCCGCCAGCACCCACAGGGCATCGCGCCACCAGCGCAGGTCCTGCACGGGGAATCCGGGTTGCCACCGCGTGCCCAGTGTGGGCGCCTGGATGTCCTGTGCGTGGATCACGCGCAGCCCCTGATCTCCCAGCGCACCCAGCACCAGGCCTCCACCCGCGTCCATGGAAAGGGGTGCCTCCAACCACGGCACCTGGCCCGGCGTGGGCGGGAGATCTGACAGCACGATGGAGCGCAGGGTGTCGGCGGCCAGCACCCAGGCCACGCCGCTGCGCAGGCAAAGAGCCCTGGGCGCATGGGAGAAGGCTCCCCACACCGGTGTCCAGATGGCGTCCTGACTGTCCAGGTCCAGGCTTCGCAATCCGCTTGACGAGGCGGCCAGCAAGGTGCCCTCTTCGCTGGCCAAGCGCGTGGCCACCCCGGCCTCCAGACTTTCCCAACTCTCCAGATCCAGCATGCGCAACTGGCCCGAGCTTCCCAGCAGGGCCGCCTGGCGCAAACCGGCACGCAAGTCAATCAGGGGCATGTCCAGATTCTGTCGGTGTTGCAGCAGCAGGCCCCAGGCAGGTTGACTCAGATCCAAGAGGCGCAGGGTGGAGTCGCAGGCCATGGCCACCCGGCCCGCCCCCGCCCAGGAAGCCTGCCCGGCATCGCAACCCGGATGCCGGTCCATCAGGATGGGCCACCATTGGGCTTGGGCGGGACCACTCAGCGCCGCCGCCAGGAGAGCTCCCACCAGGACACTTGGCTGCCAGTTCATGGCTGCTCTCCTACTTCATGCGGATGCGGGCGGGCAGGCTGCCGCCCGGCGCGATTTCCATGCCCGTCACCCGCGCGGGGTCCACTGGCAAAAGAAAGCTCTCCTCCTGCCGAGTGCAGCGCAGGGAATAGCTTTCCAAGCCTTGATCATGGCGAAGCAGCACCGGGAGCACGGTCCCTGCGGCCACTGGACTTTCCCACGCCACTTTCAGCGCCAATTGGGCACCCTGAAGAGTTTCCACTCGTCCACTCTCCACCTGGACCGTGGGCAACGCGCACTGCGTCCATTGGCAATCCAGCCACTGGCGGAGCACCGGCATGGTGCCGAAAGCACTGCCATCCAGCAGCTCCTCGCCCACCAGCAGGCCGCCCAGGGCGGATGCCAGATCGTCCAGGGGGCGGCGCGGGGACAGGGCCTCCATGCGCCGATCCCGCCAGGCCACCAGCAGGTCCAGGTAGAGCGCGTCGTCCAGGCTGGCCGGGTCCCGCAGTTGCCAGCGCAGTTGCTCCAGGGCCAGAACCAGGCGCCAGGCCAGGCGCTCCTGCAGGTCGTGGGAGGACCAGTCCCCTTCGGCGCGCTCCCCCAGCCATGGCAGGCTGGCGAAAGCCTTGGGCTGGAAAGATGCGGCTTCAGCCTTCAAGGCATCCTGGCGCAGCCGGGAGGGAAGCTCCGCTCCCGTGCGCATCTCCAGCAGGCGCAAGGCACAGGCGCGGGCCGCGCCCAGGGAGAGCCAGCGGGCCTCCCCGGCAGACTCCATGGAAGGGGCCTCCCACCAGGCAAGGCAGAGCCTTTCCAACACGCGCAGGCGTGCGTTGGCATCGGCGGAGCGCAGGTCGCTGGCGGTGATCTCCAACGGCAGGAGGCCGGGGCCTTCCGCCAGGAGCAGACGGTCCCGCTCCTCGCTTTTCCCCAAGGCGCGACTGCGCTCCCACAGCCGCACCGGGAAGGCGGGCGCGCCCAGCCATTGGCGCATTTGTTCCGCCGCCCAGGCCAGCTCCGCTCCGCCGTCCTCGCCCAGCATGGCCAGGCCAAGACTGTCCTGGCCAAGGGCAAGGTCGCGGGGCTCCGCCGCTTCCTCATGGCCGGGCGGCCTTAGCTCACGATCTCTTTTCAACTCCAGGTTGGCGATGTCCCCCGTGTGGCGTGGCGGGGGCGTCCAGGCGGGGCGCGGACGGGACGCCTGCTCCGCAAGTGGCGTCCAGCACAGGCTTAGATCCTGGGTAAGTTGTTCGGCATTGCCGGGACATGGCAAAAAGCGACGGGGGGCGCGCCCGTCCAGCAGGCCACTCCAGCGTTCACCCACACCCAGGAGCTGCCGCTCATCCGTGACAGTGGTGGGCAGGGCGGGAACCCACCAGGGATGGCGGGGAAACCAATCCGCGGCAGAACAGGCCATTTGGCGTGGGCTGTCCTCGCGCACTCTCACCCGCTGGATGGATCCCTTCAATTCAAGAGTTGTGTTCTTCGCGGTCCCTGTTTCCTCCACCACCACCCAGGCGCCATCGCGGGCAAGCTGGGCCGGGGTGGATGGGCTTCCCGGCAAAGTCCACCACCATGTGGCCTTGTCCACTTTGGCCGCTGGATCCAGCAAGAGAAAAAGTGGGGCGGTCCCCTCCTTCAGCGTGGTCCGCCATGTCCACATCAGACGCTCGCCCTGGGAGTCCAGCTCCAGACTCTGGCCATCCACCGCACAGGCGGGCGCATGGAAGGTGGGAGCCAGCCAGGCCCCTTCCATGGGGCGTGACGACTGGGCCACCACCGCCTCGATGCGGCTGCCATCATGGAGAGGGCGCGACAGTCGCCAGGACTCACCTTTCATCCGCAGGTGCAGATCCCCGGGTTCGCAGCTCAGCCACAGGCATGCGTCCTCCTTCCAGGACCAAAGCAGGGGATTATCCGGATGCAGCCTTTCCAGTCCTTTGCTGGAGAAGAAAGGTCGCGGAGGCAGGAAGGGGAGGACAGGCCGTTGGCGTGCCCATGCGAGGTCTTTCAGCGCCAAGGGGAGGGTGGGAAGAAGCAGGCAGACGCGGCGCACCTTGTTTCGCTGCCAACGCCGGCCCAGGAAGGCGCGCGTGGACAATGCCTCCAGGCTGTCGGCCATGTCCAGCTTCAAAAAGCCGCTTCCCACCAACTCCACCGCCAGGATCGTGTCACTGTCCAGGGGAAGCGGAAGAATCCGGCATCGACCCTCCAGCCACTGCAGCTCGCCACAGGGAAGGGCAAGAGCGAAGGCACCCACAGGGCTCGACAGAGCCATGACGGGTCTATCCAGGCTCTCGATTCTCGCCACATGTTCCCGCACTGTCCAGGCGTGCAAGGGATGGACCAGGCAGGCCAGCAGGAACAGCAGACAGAGAGAGTGTGAGACGGCCCTGGTTTGCGCCCGTCGCCTCGGAGCGGCGGATGGCACCCTGAAGCTGCGCGGGGAGCGGCACATGCGGCCTCCAGTTGACATTCGGTGCCTGGTGAGCATAGCCCAGGGCCGTGGCTCCTGCAAGGGAGGAATTCCAATCCTTGCCTCGCGTCTTGGCCGTTCAACTGCTATGCTCCCCACCGTTCGGGGACGTTCGTGGGATTCGACGGGATTGTCGGGACTCCGGGCTGCATGTCGTGGACGCGCCGAAGCACCACGTTAAAAGTTTCGGCAAAACTTAATCGGCAACGATTACGCTCTCGCTGCCTAAATAGGCAGCCGAAGCCCCGGGTCGCGCTCACGGAGCCGGGATCCTTCGTCATCCAGTGAGCTGGTCCCAAAGATCCGGCTGGGTCGGAGGGATGAGAACCCACAGCCTGGAGGCGACGCAGCGTGACCGTCCGCGTCGGCGCCTTGAGATCAAATGACGGCCTACACATGTAGACGCCCAGGGAAGCGCTTTTTCGGACGAGGGTTCAACTCCCTCCGTCTCCATGCTCCCGAATGAAGGCCGGCCGAAAGGCCGGCTTTTTTAGTCGACCTTGGCCCAACACGCCGGAGGCCTTCATGTCCCTTTCCCACTCCGACCTTGCACATCGCCTGCGGGTGGTCCTTGAAGCCGCCCAATTGGGCGCTGTCCAGTTGCGGGAGGAATTCCATCGTCCAGGCGGGCCGCGTGGAGAGGGCAGCCATGCCCATGTGGACGAGGAGGTGGAGTATCTGATCCGCCAGCATCTGGGCCGGCACTTCCCGGGTGAAGCCTGGCTGGGGGAGGAAACTCCCGAGGGCGTGCTGGGGGACCAAGTTGCGGACGTTGAAGGCGGACCGGTGTGGGTGGTGGATCCCAATGACGGCACATCGCCCTACTTGAAAGGGTGCCGTGGATCCGCCGTGTCCATTGCCCTGGTGGAGGACGGCTTGCCCGTGCTGGGTGTGGTGCAGGCCTGGGACGGTGCCCTTCCCCACGGCGACGTTTTCGCCTGGTGCAAGGGTGGAGTCTTCACGCGCAATGGGAAAGCGGTGCTGCGCCGCTGGCCGGCGGGCATCCAGCCCGGACAAGTGGCCCTGCTCTCCCACCAGGCGGATGTGCGCAACACCCTGGCCCATGCCCAGGCCGTGCTTCCCATGCGATTCATGGCCTTGCCCAGCATCGCCTGGCGCATGGCGCTGGTGGCGGCAGGCGAGGGCGATGTGACCGTCTCTCTTGGAGGCCCGGAGGCCTGGGATCTGGCGGCGGGCCATGCCCTGATCATCGGGGCGGGCGGGACGGTGCTGGATCGCCAGGGCGGGGA
>CAIWAD010000028.1 GCA_903910645.1 uncultured bacterium
CAGGATCAAACTCTCCATTGTCAAATGGTGTTGTTCCTGTCTTTCCCAACCACCCGAGCACCACTCGGGCTGGGAACCGCTGCCACTTAAGGCAACGGTGGTGTGGCCATTTCTCTGCTTCCCTTGTGCTGTCAAAGAGCAATGTTTCTCGCCATCATTTCAGGCGAGGACCTCCAAGATATGCCCTCCCGGAGGCATTGTCAACATCCTGTTGAAAAATGTTGACAAAATTTCAATTCCTCATTGCATCCTCATGCGCTCATGCGGCTGCAACGGGGTGATCAATATAGCCGCCCCAGCGGAAGATGCAAGCTCTGTTCTACTTTTTCTTTGCGCGACCCTTGCCGAGCCCACCCTTCGCTCGAGCGGCAGGATTTACTTCCACCCGCTCCAGCAGTGGTCTGGGCGTGGGTGGACCGTCGAATTCCACCAGGCGGAAATCCACTTCCCTACTCTCGGGATCCGCGCGCAAAATCTTCACCAACAGGCGATCTCCAATGCGAATGCTCCGCCCCAACCGCCGCGCCCGCAGCTCCCATGCCTTCTCGTGGTAGTCCCACCAATCCTCCGGCAGCTCGGCTATGGGGATCATGCCTTCGGCCAAGGCCTCCTCCAACTCCACGAACACGCCAAAGCGCTCCACGCCCCGCACACGGCCCCAGCATTCGTCACCCAGACGGCCGCGCAGGTAGAGGATCTGCTTCTGCTTGTTGGCGGCCCGTTCCGCCTCCAGCGCCACCAGTTCACGCTGGCTGCTGTGCCGGGACGCCCCCTCCAATTCGCCGTCCCCGGGCGCACCGGCTTTCAGAAGCAGGGCTTTGAGCAGTCGATGCACCATCAAGTCCGGGTAGCGCCGGATGGGTGAGGTGAAGTGGGCATAGTGGCTGAAGCCCAGGCCGAAGTGGCCGACATTGTGGGGCGAGTACTGCGCCTTCATCATGGTGCGCAAAGTCAACTGCTGAAGGAAGGCCGCCTCGGGCCGATTGGCGAAGGCCGCCAGCAAACGCTGCCAGTCCGCCACATCCTCCAGCTTGGGCACCGGCCGCACTCCCAGCTGGTCCAGGGCGCCCTTGAACTTCTCCAGCTTCTCGCCGCCGGGGGAGTCGTGGATGCGGTAAACACAGCTGCGTTTGGCCTGGTACAAGGCTTCCGCCACGCAGCGATTGGCCAGCAGCATGAATTCCTCAATGAGAAAATTGGCTTCCCGTCCCAGCCTTGCGTGAATCTCCAGCGGCCAGCCTTCCTCATCCAGGATGAACACCGGTTCCGGCAGGGCGAAATCCAGCCCACCGCGCTGCAGACGCTGGGCCTTCAGCATACGCCACAAGCCGTTCATCAGGCCCAGGGACGCCATGGTCTCGCCATCCGGTTGCCGATCCAGCTCCCCAACCGCACCCTTGGCGAAGGCCTCCAGCAGGACTTGCACCTCATCGTAGGAGAAACGGCGCCGCGAGCGGATGAGGCTGGGCGTGAAGCGCGCCTGGCGCACTTCACCACGGGGGCCCACCGTCATGATGGCGCTGAAGCAGTAGCGGTCCACGCCCTCCTGCAGACTGCACAGCCCGCTGCTGAGCGCATGGGGCAGCATGGGCACCACTTCCCCGGGCAGATAGACGCTTAGGCCGCGCCGCAGCGCTTCCTTGTCCAATGGGCCGCCAGCTTTCACGAAGTGTGAGACATCGGCGATGTGCACACCCAGTTCAAGCACGCCCCCGCCCAGGTCGCGGATGGAGACGGCGTCGTCGAAGTCCTTGGCATCAGCGGGATCGATGGTGAAAATGCAGGCGCCGCGCAGGTCCTCCCGACCCTCTTCAGGTTGAAGGTCCTCCTGCCGGTGCCGGGCGGCATCCTGTTCCGCCGCCCTTGGAAAAGAGGCGGGCAGGTTGAATTCGGCCTTCACGCGCTCCTGCAGCCAGGCAGGACCACCTTCCGCGCCCAGCCTTGCCTCCAGCTCCACCCAGAGCGTGGAGGGCAGCGGCGCGCCGTCGGGATCCGGCAGAAGGCGCACGCGCACCTGTTCACCTGCTTTCAAATCCGGCGGAAGGGCGCCACGCAGACGCACCAGACCGCCGAAGCGCAGGCTTTCCGGCTGCACAATCCAGTCCAGGCCGTAGCGGGCCACGCGGCCGGCAATGCGCTCCAGACGCCGCTCCAGCAGTGCCGTCACCTTGCCCTCGCGGGAGGGCGCGGTGACGCCCGTCAGGCGCACCTGGATGAGATCATCCTGCAGATAGCGGTCCAGCTGGCTGCGATGAAGGAAGACCTTGTCGGAGCCGTCGTCGGGCTGCAGGAATCCGTGGCCGGAAGGCGAACGCAGCAGGATGCCGCTTAGCAGTGGCACGGGGCCGCCGGCCAGCCATCGGCGCAGGTTGTCCTTGCGCAGCTCGCCCTTGGCGCACAAATCGTCCAGCAGGGCCACAAAATCGCCATAGGGAAGGGGCCGACCCAGCTGATTGTACAAGGCGCGGGTTTTGGCTCCACGCTCCTCGCCGCTCAGGCGCTTCAACACCAGTTCCCGGGCGTGGGCCACGCCGGCAAGCGCTTTCTCGCGGGCGCTGCGGGGCGCCGGGGCGTCGTCAGAAATGGGGGATATTTTCCGGGGTGTGCGGGGCATGCTCATGGTCCTCCCGTGTGGGGGGTGGCGAATCCGGGCGCAGGCCGCTGATGAAGCGGTCCCGCCCACTCAAATCCTGGCCCGTCTCCACCTGGATGCCCAGGCCGCCAAAATGTTCCACCAAAGCCGCGGCCTGGCCGGAGCCGATTTCCAGATAGAAGCGGCCTCCCGGACAAAGGAGCTGCTCCAGGCCCGCGGCAAAGCGGCGGTAGAACAACAATCCGTCCTCACCGCCAAACAGGGCGTCCTGTGGTTCGTGGGCCAGCTCCGGCGCCAGGATTCCACGCTCGAATTCGGCCACATAGGGTGGATTTGACACCAGCACATCCACCTGTTCCGCCGGCCAGGCGGTGAGCAGGTTCAGCTGCTGAAATTCAACGAGATGCTCAACGCCGTTCTGCCGGGCGTTCTCCTGGGCCAGATCCAGTGCGGCGCGACTGCTGTCCACGGCAAGGACACGGCAGTCCGGCAGTTCCTGGGCCAAGCTGATGGCCACGCAACCCGAACCCGTGCCGGCATCCAGCACGCGCAGTCCATGCCGTTTCCCTTCCCGGGCCAGTACCAGCTCCACCAATTCCTCCGTCTCCGGACGCGGAATGAGCACGCGGGAATCCACCCGGATCTCGGCGCGGCGAAACGGCTGGCTTCCCAACAGATACTGCAGGGGCTCTCCGTGGGCGCGACGCTTGAGCAGGGTGCGCAGACAATCCACCTCTTGTGGCGAGGGCACACGGTCATGGAGGAGGTACAGGTCAATGCGGCGGCACGCCAGGGCACGGCAGGCCAGCTCGTCCACCTCGCGGGTGGCGTTCTCCACACCCCGCCCGGCCAGCCATTCCCGCGAGCGGCGCAGCAATTCGGCCAGGCTGAGAGCTTGCTCCATCACTCCGATTCCGGGCCAGGATGCTCCAGACGGTCGCGCAGGTCCGCCAGACGCAGGGCATCCAGGAGCTCCATCAGGTCACCGTCCATGACGCGATCCAGCTTGTAGAGCGTCAGGTTGATGCGGTGGTCCGTCACGCGGTTCTGGGGAAAGTTGTAGGTGCGAATCTTGGCGCTGCGATCTCCGGTGGAGACCTGGCTGCGCCGTTCCGTGTCCTGGCGGGCCTTCTCCTCTGCCAGTCTCGCCTCGTATAGGCGACTGCGCAGCACCTTCAAGGCCTTGTCCTTGTTCTTGTGCTGGCTCTTCTCATCCTGGCAGGTGACCACCAGTCCCGTGGGCAGGTGGGTGATGCGCACGGCGCTGTCCGTGGTGTTCACGCTTTGCCCGCCGGGTCCGCTGGAGCGGTAGACATCAATGCGCAGATCCTTGGCTTCAATCTGCACATCCACTTCCTCGGCCTCCGGCAGGATGGCCACACTGGCGGCGGAAGTGTGGATGCGGCCCTGGCTTTCCGTGGCCGGCACGCGCTGGACGCGGTGCACGCCGCCCTCGTACTTCATGCGGCCATAGGCCTCTTCACCAGAAAGGCCGAAGATGACCTCCTTCACGCCGCCCATGCCGCCCTCGCTGGATTCCAGGGCCTCCAGGCGCCATCCCAACTGCTCGGCCAGGCGTTGGTACATGCGAAAGAGATCCGCGGCAAAAAGGGCCGCCTCGTCACCACCGGCGCCCGCGCGGATTTCCACAATGCAATTGCGGGAATCCGCCGCGTCCCGGGGCACAATGAGCAGCTTGAACTCCTCTTCCAGGCGCTCCGCCTCTCCCTGGCTTTCATTCAACTGCGCTTCGGCCATTTCACGGAGTTCGGGATCCGTCTCCTCCTGCAGCAGCTCACGCGCCTCCTCCGCCTGGCCATGGGCCAGGTGCCAGGCACGACCGGTTTCCAAAATGAGGCTCAGGCGCTTGTGCTCGCGGTTCAGCTCCCGCCACAGCTTCTGGTCGCCCAGGGTCTCGGGCTTGCCCAGCTCGTGGGTAACGGCCTCATGGCGCGCCTCCAGGCGCTTCAAGCGTTCAAGCATGGACTTCTCCGGCAGGTGGGCTAAATGAACTCGATGTGGGAGCGCAGGCCATCCATGGGCAGATCCAGCGAGGCGCGGATGGCCACCACGGCCACTTCCAGTTGGGCTTCGTCCGGCTCCTGGGTGGTCAGGCGCTGGAACCACAGGCCCGGCGCAATTAGCAATTGGGCCAGGGCGGCATTGCGCATGCGGTTGGACAGTTGCAGGATTTCAAAAGACAAGCCCGCCACCAGGGGGATGATGGGCAGGTGCACCAGCAATCGGTGAAACACGGAGCGAAAGTTGCCGTTGCCCCCGAACGAGCCAATGCCGTTGATCCAGATGGAATCAAAGACGGCATAGACCAGAACGGTGGCCAGGGCCACCACCAAAAGGAAGCTGGTGCCGCAGCGGGGATGGAAGCGCGTGTGCTGCCGCGCCTCTTCCACCGTCACTTTGCGGGTTTCCTCCCAGGCGTAGATGGACTTGTGCTCGGCGCCATGATAGGCGAAGAGCGTACGCACCTCACTCCAGCGGGAGATTCCCCACAGGTAGCCCAGCAGCAGTGAAATGCGGATGAGGCCCACCACCAGATGGAAGATCACCTGATTGGCACCTTCACCTTCTCCCTGGCCCAGGAAAGAGGAAGCCAGATAGGGCAGGTACATGAAGAGGAGAATGCCCACTGAGAAGGCCAGCAGCAGGGAAAGCACGCTCATGACCTGATGGCCCAGGTCCTTTTCCACGGGCGCATCGGCCCCGTACTGGGACAACTCCGCCGACCAGTTCAGGGTGCGGGTGCCAATCACCAGGGATTCGATGAGGGACAGGGCACCCCTCAACACAGGAAGGCGAAGCGGGGGAAAGCGCTTCGCCAAGCTGTGATAGGCTTCCTGGCGCACCACAATACGATCCGGGGCCACGCGCACAGCCGTGGCCACCCGGCCCGGCGCGCGCATCATGACCCCGTCAATGACCGCCTGCCCGCCAATGTTCACGGGCAGCTCGTCACGATCGGCGGTTCCGGCGCTTGTGGTCGAAGCCACCCGGTCTCCGGTGCTAAAGGGCTTATTTCTCGCCCTTGGCGTACTTCTTGTAGAAGCGATCCACGCGGCCGGTGGTGAACACCTGCTTCTGACGCCCCGTAAAGAAGGGGTGGCACAGGTTGCACAACTCGACCTTCATGTCCCCCTGGGTCGTACGCGTCTGGAAGGTGTTTCCACAAGCGCAGGACACCGAGGCGATGTCGTATTTGGGGTGCGCGTTTTCCTTGGGCATGGTCAATCCTCACATTTGAAGCCGATGAGTATAGGCAAGCGGCAGCGGAGCTGCAAGCCGATTGGCGCCTTCTTCGTGGGACTTTGTTCACAATTCCGCAAAGAAGCGCCCGTTCAGCCCTACTTCATCATCACTTCAAAGAACTCCAGGTTGTTGCGGGTCAAACGCATCTTCTCCAGCATGAACTTCATCACCTCGATGGGATGCTTCTCACCCTGCAGATTGCGCAGAATCCAGATCTTGTTCAGTGTCTTGTCATCCAGCAACAGCTCTTCCTTGCGCGTGCCGGACTTGTTGATGTCAATGGCCGGGTAGATGCGGGCGTTGGACAGGTTGCGATCCAGCACCAGCTCCATGTTGCCCGTGCCCTTGAACTCTTCGAAAATCACCTCGTCCATGCGGCTGCCCGTCTCGATGAGGGCCGTGGCGATGATGGTCAGGCTGCCGCCGCCCTCGATGTTGCGGGCCGCGCCGAAGAACTTCTTGGGTTCATAGAGCGCCACCGCATCCAGACCGCCGGAAAGGATGCGCCCGCTGTGGGGCACCACCGCGTTGTAGGCTCGCCCCAGGCGGGTGATGGAATCCAGCAGGATGACCACATCGTGGCCGAATTCCACCATGCGCTTGGCCTTCTCGATGACCATGTTGGACACCTGAATGTGGCGCTCGGGCTTTTCATCAAAGGTGGAGCTGATCACTTCTGCGTCAATGTGCCGCTCCATGTCCGTCACTTCCTCCGGACGCTCGTCGATGAGCAGCACAATGAGCTGGATCTCCGGGTGGTTGGTGGTGATGGAGTTGGCGATTTTCTGCAGCAGAATGGTCTTGCCTGTGCGGGGCGGAGCCACAATCAGGCCGCGCTGGCCCATGCCGATGGGCGTGAAGAGGTCCATGATGCGCATGGAGAACTCTTTGGGCTCCCGCTCCAGCTTGATCTTTTTCTCGGGGTACAAGGGTGTCAGGTTGTCGAAGAGCATCTTGTCCCGGCACTCATCCGGGTCGCAATAATTCACCGCCTCCACCTTCAGCAGGGCGAAGAAGCGCTCGTTGTCCTTGGGCGGACGAATCTGGCCGGACACCACATGGCCCTTGCGCAAGCTGAACCGCTTGATTTGCGAAGGCGACACATAGATGTCCTCCGGCCCGGGCATGTAATTGGACGCTCCGCTGCGCAGGAAGCCGTAACCGTCCGGCAGGATTTCCAGCACACCCTGGGCGAAGATGGCGCCATCCTTCTGGGCCTGGGCTTCCAGGATCTTGTAAACCAGATCCGACTTGGACAGGCCGCCGGGATTGTCCACGCCATAGGACTTGGCCAGCTCGAAGAGCTCGCGAATAGGGCGCTTCTCCAGCTCGGCGATGTTGAGTTTCACGCCATCACCGGGGATATCGGGCACCTCACCCTGGCTTTCCACAGGCGCGGGAGCTCCCCCCTCCTCCACCACATGCCCGGAGCGGGCGGCGGGCAAGGGGGTCTCGTCGAACTCGGGCTCGGCGAAGGGATCCAGCTCCTGACGGGTGGGCGGAGCGGGCTGAAAGCCCTGCACGCGGTTGGGCCGCTGGTAGTTGCCGCCTCCTTCACCTTCCCCCTGGCCCCGACCACCGGGCCTTGTGTTCATGCCGGGCCGGCGAACGCGTCCACCCGGCCGATCCCCATTGCGCATGTCGGACATGTCTTCCTCGCTACCAATTCTGTGTCAGAGTCACCGGATTGCCGTCGGGGTCGTGGAAGGTGGCGTGGCGACGCTGGCCCTCTCCACCTTCCGCCATGCCCTCGAAGACCACGCCCCGGGATTCCAGGGCCTGCCGGGCCTCCGCCAGGTTCACTACTTCAAACACCGGGCAGGCGCCACCACCGCGGGGCACCGCGCCACCAAAAGGCCATACCTGCAGGCCAAGGTCCAGCCCTTCCACGCCAGTGGCGAAAAAAGCCCAACCCGTGGCCTCGTCCAGATAGGAGAGCTTCAAGCCCACCTGTTCCTTGTAGAAGGCCACGGCGGCGCGCAGATCCTTCACCCACACCCAGACCAGAGCCAGCTGCTTCAGCCCCTCCAGCTCCACCTCGCGTTTGCCGCGACGAGTGCGGATCTTCCCCTCATCCTGTTCCGGCTGGCCTTCAGCGGATTCGGCCTCCACCTGGGCGGCCTTCACTTTCGCGCTCATCCCTCGTCTCCTTCATCCAGCATCAGGAGCGGATTGCCCCGACGCTCAACTTCCACCGTGGTGGAAGGTCCATGTCCTGGCAACAGGCGCGTGGCGCCGCTCAGGGTGAAAATCTCGCGCAGCACGCTGGCCTTCAGCGTGCGGAAACTACCGCCTGGCAGATCCGTGCGCCCGAAGGCGCCGGCAAAGAGCGTGTCGCCACACACAAGCGCCGGACCTGTTTCGCTCTCCATGCGCAAACAGACGCTGCCAGGGCTGTGGCCGGGCGTGGCCAGCACCTCCAGCTCCTCGTCCCCCACGGCGAAACGCAGGCCATGGGCCAGGGGCTGCGTGTTCTCCGGCGCAGCCTCCAGCTGGAAGCCGTACCAGGCACCATGCTCCACCAGACTGCGGTAAAGGAACAGGTCCTCCGGGTGCAGATGGATGCTGCAATCCCAATGGCGCCTCAGGGCGGCGCACCCCGCCACATGATCCAGGTGGCCGTGGGTGAGCAGAATGCGTTCCACGGGGCGTCCAAGCTCCTGCAGAAGATCCAGCAGGGCCTGTGGCTCCATGCCTGGATCCACCACCGTCACGGATCCCCGGGCGGGGAGCAACACCCATGCATTGGTTTCAAAGGGGCCCAAAGGCAGGGAATGGATGACCAGGGGAACCACCGGCTTTGGGCTGAGCATCATGCGCTGATGCGTGCAGAACCAACCTTCTTGACTCGCTTCGGGGAACACGGCGCGGCGCGGGCGGGCCTTGCGCGGCGCATCTGCATGCAGACGGCGGCAAACATAGCTCACCGCATCTGCATGCACAAGGCCCCTTCAATGGGGATTGAAGGGGCCTTGCGGGAATCAGCGTCGATAGGCTTAGCGGGCGGCGCGCTCCTGGGCGTCCACCACGGTCACGGCCGTGAGGTTCACGATCTCCGACACATCGGCGCCGCGCTGGAGAATGTTCACCGGGTACTCGTTGCCAATGAGGATGGGACCCACCGCCACGGCGCCCGCCGCCTTGATGAGCAGCTTGTAGGCGATGTTGGCGCTGGTCATGTCCGGGAAGATGAGGACATTCGCCTCGTCATCCAGGCGGTTGAAACTGTAAAGGCCGCCCAACAGGTCGGCGCTCAGGGCCGTGTCCGCCTGCATGTCGCCGTCCACCTGGAAATCCACTCCCCGGGCGTGCAGCAGTTCCGCCGCCTGGCGCACCTTGCGGCTGGTGGCGTCGGTGGTGCTGCCGAAGTTGGAGTGGCTGAGCAGGGCCACGCGGGGCTCATAGCCGAATTGCCGCGCCAGACGCGCCGTGCCCACCGCGCACTCCGCCAGATCCAGGGCGGTGGGGGCCACATTCACCGTGGTGTCCGCCACGAAGAGCACGCGGTTTCCCACGAAGAGCACATAAATGCCGGCGGCGCGGGCGGCCTTGTCGCCCTTGCCATAGAGCAGCTGCATCACGGGACGCAGGCTGTCCGGGTAGTGCATGTCGGCACCGCTCACCAGACCATCGGCCAGACCCTGGCGCACCAGCATGGAAGCCAGCACCACCGGATCATGGCGCAGAAGCTGGTCTGACTCGCTCAGGGTAATACCCCGGCGGGCGCGCAGGGTGTGCAGCGCCGCAGCCAGTTCCTGGTGCTTCTCGTGGCGGCCGGGATGCACCACCGTCACTTTGCCCAGATCCAGATCGTGGCGGGCGGCCCAGTCATGGATGATGTCCGTGCGCCCCACCAGCACCGGATGGGCGATGCCGTCGGAGACCAGCTGCTTGGCGGCCAGCAGGATCTTCTCATTCTCGCCCTCGGGGAAGGCGATGCGCTTGGGAGCCGTGCGGGCACGGTCCTGCACGCCGCCCATGATGGCCATGTGGCGGCCCAGGCGCTTCTGCAGCGCGCGGCGGTAGTTCTCAATCCAGGCTTCCGCGTCTTCGATGGGCAGGCGGGCCACACCCGTCTCAATGGCGGCACGCGCCACGGCGGGGGCCACATAGAGCAGCACGCGGTGGTCAAAGGGCTTGGGAATGATGTACTCGGGGCCGAAGGCGAAGGGCGTGTTGCCGTAGGCGCGGAACACGCTCTCCGGAACATCCTGGCGGGCCAGCTCGGCCAGAGCCAGGCTGGCGGCTTCCTTCATCTCCTCATTGATGCGGCTGGCGCGCACATCCAGCGCCCCGCGGAAGATGAAGGGGAAGCCCAGCACATTGTTCACCTGGTTGGGGAAGTCGCTGCGCCCCGTGGCCATGATGATGTCGTCGCGCACGCCCTTGGCGTCGGCGGGCATGATCTCCGGATCCGGATTGGCCATGGCGAAGACGATGGGATTGGGCGCCATGCTGCGGATCATCTCCGGCGTGAAGGCGCCCTTGGCGCTCAGGCCCACAGCCACATCCGCACCCACGAAGGCCTCCTCCAGGGTGCGCAAGGGCGTTTCCTTGGCGAAGATCTCCTTGTACTTGTTCAGCTTGTCGCGACCCTTGTAGATCACGCCGCTGGTGTCGCACATGGTGATGTTCTCAAGCTTGGCGCCCAGGCGCACATACAGCTTGGAACAGGAGATGCCGCTGGCGCCGGCGCCGTTCACCACGATCTTGATCTCATCCATCCTCTTGCCCGTCAGCGACACGGCGTTGAGCAGGGCGGCGGCGCTGATGATGGCCGTGCCGTGCTGGTCGTCGTGGAACACGGGGATGTCCAGCATCTCAATCAGGCGCTCTTCAATCTCGAAGCACTCAGGCGCCTTGATGTCCTCCAGGTTGATGCCGCCGAAGGTGGGCGAAATGAGCTGGGCGGTCTGGATGATCTTCTCGGGATCCATGGTGTCCACTTCGATGTCGTAGACATCCACATCGGCGAAGCGCTTGAAGAGAACGCCCTTCCCCTCCATCACCGGCTTGCCCGCGATGGCGCCCAGATTGCCCAGGCCCAGCACGGCCGTTCCGTTGGAGAGCACGGCCACCAGATTGCCCTTGTTGGTGTATTCGTAAGCGTCGGCGGGATTCTTGTGGATCTCCCGGCAGGGCTCGGCCACGCCTGGCGTGTAGGCCATGGACAGGTCGCGGGCCGTGGTGCAGGGCTTGCAGGGAACGGATTCCAGCTTTCCCTTGCGGTCTCTGCTGTGGTACTCAAGGGCTTCTTCGCGGGTCACCATGAGAGCCTCCTCATCCTTATATGTGGAAATGTTGAGTTCGTTGCATGCCAGCTAACGCGGGCCGCCCCCCGTCAGGATCTCCTCGTGGATGCGCCGCTGGATGAACAAATCCAGCAGGGCGGCGTCCACCTTGCCGTGG
>CAIWAD010000029.1 GCA_903910645.1 uncultured bacterium
CCAGCGGTTCTCCGCCAATTCCAGCAGCACGGCGGCGCTGTCTTCGGCACTGAGCATGCGCGGCAAGCCCAACAAGTCCCGGGCGGCATTGGCCACGGGAGACATGGGCCATTTGTCCAGCAATTCCCGCAGGCCGCTGCGTGCACTGGAATCCGCTCCCTGGTCAAGCTTCAAGCGTGCGGCGGCAAACTGCGCCCTGGACAACTGTTCTCCAGTGGCCACGGGGTTGTCACAAAGCAAAGCCAGCAGGCTGTCTGCCTGGGAGGCGCGACCCAGACGCTGCAGCAGGACTTCGCTTAGATAAAAACGCTGGTCGAAGGCCAAGCGGCTCAAGCTGTCCGCCTCCGTGCCCAGACGCAGGCTGTCAATGCTGGGTGTGCGGCTAAGGGTATCCAGCACCGCTGCCACCCACAAGGAATCCTCACGCCTGCGCAACGCTTGTTCCAAGGCCAGGCGCAGGCTGTCAGCGTGTTGGGCCTCTCGTAGGCTGTCCGCCCTGGCGGCCTCCCGTTCCTTGCGCTGGAAATTGAAGAGCCGCGTGCGACTGCCCTTGCGGCCTTCCGGCTCCTTTGAGACGTGCAGGCTGTCCGCCGGCTTGGCTTGGGGCACTGCGGACAGGGACAGACTGTCCACCGCCATGGCGCTGTCCGCCGCGGCTTTCAAGCCCTTCAAGCTGTCCGCCACCAGGCTGTCCCTGCGCGCGCGCAAGGATGGCAGAAAACTTCGCGCCAGGGTCAGGCGGGCACTGTCAGGATCCAGGGCCGTCCGGCGCTGGGTCCACAGGCCATCCAGCCGACGAATCTCCTTGCGGCTCTTGTCCAGGGTCTCCAGCAAGGCCAGCTGTTGCGTGCTGCTGTCCGCCCAGGCGCTGCCCTGCTTTTCACTGGCTGTGCGTTTCAGATAGGTACGGGCGCTGTCCAATTGGTCGTCCACCACCAGAAAACTCCGTCCAAGGCTGTAGGATGCGGCGGCTGAGCTTTCCGTGCGCGGAAAGTCCTTCAGGATCAGCGCCCAGGTGACGCGGGCCTCGGGAAGTCGGCCCTGCCTTTCTTTCAGCCAGCCTTCGCGCAAATCCAGTGCATGGCGCTCTTCATAAAAGCGTTCATCCTTGCGCAGTTTGGATACGCGCCTTTCTACCTGGTCCAGACGTCCCAAACGCAGGCTGTTGTCCAGTGTGCCCAGCCAGGAGCGAAAGAGCAGGGAGTGGGCGGGGCGATATCGGCGCACTGCATTGTAATGGCGCAGGGCATCCTCCCAGCGGCCCTCCTCCTCCAGCGTGGCGGCCATGTCCGCATTCAGATCCGCCTTGTCGCGGAAACGCGCCTCCTCCAGGGAACGACCAAGCACCTCCAGCAGACGGTCCCGGGACTTCTCTCCCCGATAAAGTTCGGCATACACGCGCAGGGCTTCCGTGCGGTCGGCGCGCTCCAGTTCCGCCAGGTCCATGCGGGCCAGGTCTGACAGGCAGTCGTCCTCACGCCCGAGCGCCAAATAGCTCCGCGCCCGCCAGATGCGTGCCCGGGGCAACAGGGGCGAATCGGGATAGCTGGCTTCCAGCTCATCAAACTTGCGGATGGCCCGGTGGTGCTGATCCAGGCGGTAGTAGCATTGTCCAATGAGCAGAACCGTGTCATCCACCCAGCGGGAATCGGGGTAGAATTGCAAGAGCTTGGAGCTGATCTTCAGGCAGTCGTCATAGCTGCTGCGCGCCGCTTTGGCGCCACTGGCACCTTCCAGAGTGGCCTCGCCTTTGCGGTAGGCCTTTGAGGCGTTGTAGTAGGTGTTGAAGTATGCGCCGCAACCAGCGCCCAGGAGCAACAGCGCCAGGGCCAGCCGCAACACAAGGGCGCTCCCCATCCTGCCCGTTCGGGCCATCACGCCTCCTCCACCAGGGCGGGAAGGGCCCGCATGGCGCCTTCCGCGATCCACAAGTCACCGGGTTCCACACCTTCCGGCCGGGGGTTCACCACCACCACAGGCACCGAACGCCGCCTGGCCATGGGGAGCAGTCCCGCCGCGGGCCAGACCACGGCTGAAGTTCCCACCACCAACAGTAGATCCGACTGCCGGGCCCAGCTGTCCATGCACTCCACATGAAGCGCCGAAAGGGATTCGCCAAACCACACCACGGACGGCCGCAAGCGGCCACCGCATGGGCACAGTGGAACAGCTTCCGCTCCAATCTGTTCCGCAGCACAGCCATTCCCGCAGCGCTGACAATGGGCACGATCCAGGCGGCCATGCAGGGCCAAAAGCCGGTGCCCAGGAGCGCCCGAATCTCCATAGGCGCGCTCCAGCAGACCATCCACATTCTGGTTCAGCACCAGCATGCGTTCACCCTTCCGCAGGGCAAGGGCTGCAAGTGCCTGATGTCCCGCATGGGGCATGGCCCTCCGTGCCGCCTCCATGCGCATGCGATACCATTCCCACACCAGGGCCGGGTTTCGCGCGAAGGCTTCCGGGCTTGCCAGATCCTCCGGCCGATGCTTCCTCCACAAAGCCTGGGCATCCCGAAAAGTGGGCAGGCCCGCCTCTCGGGAAAGGCCGGCCCCCGTGAGTACCAACAGCTTCCGCGAGGCCTGGATGGCAAGGGCCGCTTTGCGAAGCTCTGCCTGCATCAGCGCAGCAGAACCAGGCGCGTCACAGTTCGTTCCGGACCCACCTGCAGTTCCGCCACATATAGTCCGCTGGCCTGTCCACCCAGATCCAGGGAGACGGCGTGCCCGCCTGCCGCCAGGCGTCCAAGGGAGAGATCCCTCACTCGTTGCCCGGCCACATTCCACACCTGCAGGCGTGCCTCGCCGGCTCGGGGCAGATCCAGTTCCAGCAATGTGGCTGGATTGAAGGGATTGGGCCGACTGCGCATGACCAGCGTGGCGGGTTGCAAAGGTTGCGGCGCATCCACCCCCACCAACGTGCCTTCATCCAACCAGGGCAGGATGCGTCCCAGCACCGTTTGCAGGGAAAGCAAACTTCCCGCGCCATGGGCGGATTCCAGGCTGCAGCCCGCTACCAGCAGACGGCCGCCGTTCCAGGCGGGATCCTCCCGGCGCAGCACGGTTGTGGGACCGCTGCTGCCCCACCGGGCCACGGGCTGGCTGCCGGCGCGGGCCACCAGTCCCTGGGCGGGCATTTCCTGGTTCCAGGCCCCATTGGCGCCGGACAACAGAATGGACTCCATTTCCGTGAACAGGCCACCGGCGGAAATGCCGCGCAGCAGTGCAGCACCCTCGTAGGATTCGCCGGGATCCGCACCCAACAGGTTGCGGCCATTCTGGGTAAGGCCCTGCAACAGGTGCTGGCCACTGAGCAACACGTGGCCGCCCTGGCCCAGGTAAGTGCCCAGGGCACCAATGTCAGCCGAACTTAAGGGCGATGCGGAAGCACCGGTCACCCACATGACGCGGGGATAGGCTGACAAATCCTGCGGGGCGGCGCTGCCGGCTTCCCGATGGCGCAGCTCGGAAGGCTGGCCCAGACCGGACAA
>CAIWAD010000030.1 GCA_903910645.1 uncultured bacterium
AGGATGCGGTAGGGATGCACCGCTTTGGGGCCCAGCAGATACTCCATGGCACGCTCGCCATAGTAGGACCAGCCCAGGATGGTGGAGAACACAAAGGTGAGCAGACCCACGGAGAGTACCCAGGGTCCAACAACGGGAATGTCCGCGAAGGCCGCGCGGGTTAGGGCCGCGCCGCTGAGCACCTTGCCCGCCTCGTCGGCCATGTGCCAGTGGCCGCTGCCCACCACCACCAGTCCCGTGAGGGCGCACACCACCACCGTGTCCCAGAAGGTGCCCGTGGAGGACACCAGGGCCTGGCGCACGGGATTGCGTGATTGCGCCGCCGCCGCCACAATGGGCGCGCTTCCCAGGCCGCTCTCATTGGAGAAAAGGCCGCGGGCCACGCCGTAGCGGATGGCTTCGCGCAGGCCCGCGCCCATGAAGCCGCCCACTGCGGCCTGACCGCTGAAGGCCGACTTCCAGATAAGGGCCACCGTGTCCGCCAGGTGGGCGTGGTTCAGGAGCAGAATGAGCACGCACCCCACGATGTAGAAGAGAGCCATGAAAGGCACCAGCACTTCACAAGCGCGGGCGATGCTGCGGATGCCGCCCAGGATGACCACGGCCGTGAGCGCCGTCAGCACCAGGCCGGTGAATGCGGGCCGGATGCCCCAACTGTCGTGGGCCAGGGAGGCGATGGAATTGGCCTGGACCATGTTGCCGATTCCGAAAGCGCTGATGGCGGTAAACACGGCGAAGACCACGCCCAGCCACTTCAAGCCCAGCCCCTGCTCCAGCACCACCATGGGGCCGCCCAGCACGCTGCCGTCGGCGGCCCGCACGCGGTACTTCACCGCCAGCAAGGCCTCGGCGTACTTGGTGGCGATGCCGAAGACTCCCGTGAGCCACATCCACAGCACGGCGCCCGGTCCACCCGCCGCCACTGCCGTGGCCACGCCCACGATGTTGCCCGTGCCGATGGTGGCGGCCAGGGCCGTCATGAGCGCGGCGAACTGGGAGATCTCACCCTCGCCTTCCTTCTTGCGGCTGAAGGAGAGACGGATGGCCTGGGGCAGGTAGCGCTGGATGAAGCGCAGGCGCACGGTTAGGAACAGATGGGTGCCCACCAGCAGCACCAGGAGGGGCACGCCCCACACCCAGCCGCTCAGCGTGGAGAGGAGAGCTTCCAGACGCTCCATGGCATGGCCCTTTCTGGCTGATGGCGGGAAGTGTGGCGCGGCGGAGCCGAACCCAGTGACGGCTTCAAAAGAAAGGAATGTGGTCCAGTGGGCCAAGGCGTTTGGCTGCTGGCCGCGCACTTCCTTCCTTGAAGCGTGTCCACACTTCTCAGGAGGATGAATCGTGGCCCAATGGAATTTGACCGCCGAAGAAGCCGCCCTCGCCGGCAGCCAGGATCCACAGGAGCAGGAGCGCTGGGAGGCCTTGCTGGAGGAAGCCCGATTGCGCAGCGCCCGGGGTGGCCAGTGGGGTCCCTTTCTGGAATATGAAGCAATCGATCTCTGCAACCCTGAGGGCGAGACGCTGGCAACGGTGGAAGCCGATGCCTGGGCCCCCGCCCAGCGCGCCCTGGCCGCCCGCCTATTGGAGCTGTCCGATGCAGAGGACCATGTCCCCGCCGACGCCGCCCGGGCATTGCTGCAGGAATGCTGTGGTTCCCACGCCCTGTCCTGGGCCGGCAAGCCCGGCCTGGATCTGGCCGAACGCCTGGGCTGCTGGCAGGCCTACGCCAGTGTCCGCGCCCAGCGCTGGAAGCTGCGCGACGAATAGGCTCTTCCTGGGACAGGGCCACCGCCCCTTCATTAGCCCTTGACCTGGTCGAAGGCCCAGATCGCTGATGAGATGTGCCCTGCCCTTTCGCCGCAAGAGCCAATCCGGATGAAATGAAGGGCAAGGCAAAGTGGTGACAGGGCATCGGTACAATCGCCAAGCCGGAGGCGTGACAAAGGGGCATGTGTCAAGCTCTTCGCATAGTTCGTAAATGTGAATAGAATTTACCCGTCTATACGGGGATCTTTTCGATTCGGGTGGGGTTCCCCGGGTGGGTGGGGGTTAGGGATGGCGAGAGTACTGATTTTGATGATTCAGAATAAACCGGGAGTTTCGTTCCGCTTCGTTCGCGATTTCCTTCAAGCCTGGTCGCGATTCCGTGTCCACACCACACACCCGCTTTCACTCTCCCGGCGCTGATCGGTCTCGTTACAAGGCCTTGCACAGGGACATCCCTTAATCAAGCGCGGAAGCAAGAGCGCCAAACAGCAGCAGGCCTGGGCACAAGGCCGAGCACCAGTTCATGGGCGATTTGAGAGACGGGATGTTGCTGCGGGGTCCGTCAAGGATCGAAAGCGGTGGGACGCGTGACCAGGTAGCATGTGTCCGCGCCACCTTCCACCACCTTCAAGCTGCCACCACCGTCCACTGCCAGGGCACCATGACCGGTGATTCCAATAGGGCACACATCCCATAAGGCCCAGCGCAGTAGCGCCACTGTTTCAGCGCAGCTTAGCGCACCAGCAGGAGCTTCGCGGTGTGCATGCTCCCCGCTGTGCGCAGCACGGCCACATAGTTGCCACTGGCGGCGGGGAAGCCCGCGTCCGACAGGCCCGACCATGACACCTGATGATTCCCCGCGCCCAGGTGGCCCTGGATCAGCCGCGCCACGCGGCGTCCCGCCAGATCGTGGATGCTCATGTCCACCTGGCCGTCCACTTCCAGGGCAAAGCGCAGCAGGGTTGAGGGATTGAAGGGGTTGGGATGGGCCTGGAGCAGGCCGGGATTCCACGGTTCATGCGCTTCCTCGTTGGGCAAGGGCAGATGCATGTTGGCCACCAGAGCGGGAAGGCCGGAAGGCGGCAGCACCAGCAGTTGGTACTGACGCAGCGGCGTCAGCCCTTCGCCATGGGCCGTGCGCGCTGCCAGCAATCCGTCCGCACGCTCCTCCCAGGCCAGCTCGTGATTGGGATCCCCGTCCCGGGCGTTCTTGTACACCACCAGGCTCTCACCGTCACTAAGGGCGAAGTTGATGACGCTGCGCGGATTGTGCAGGCTGTCCGCGCCGCGGATGTCCTCCCGCACATTGAAACCGTGCCAGTCCACTTCGTTCAAGGCCTGGTGCAGGCCGCGCACCAGGTCGCCGCCCTGCGCATCAATGTGCTGCAGGAGGTAATGGAAGAGCAGCTCCGAATCCACCCAGCTGTCCACATCCCCGGGCTGTCCTTCCCAATTGCTGCCCTGGAAATGGGCCTGGGTGAAATAGCCACTCTCATCCAGGCCCCGCAGAATGGCCTCTTTCATGTCCCGCGAAGTGCCGTCCGTGAGGTCGCCGTTGTGCTGGAAGGCATAGCTGCGCCCGGGCCGGTGCGCCACGAAAGGATGGCTGCCCCGCCCACCGGAGCCATTGCGCGCATGGCCCAACACCAGCCGAGCTTCCAGCTGGGGATTCCACACCCGGGCGAAGGCCGAATCCAGCACGGCGCCATCGTTGTTGCCATACCACACCGTGCCCAGTCCCGTGGCGTAGAAGCGCTGGGAGTCCGCCAGCACAGGGTGTGGACCGTAAAAGACCAGACCGTAGCCATCGTTGTTGGGGGGAGCCGACGAGGTGGCCAGGAAATTCTGATAGGGCCGGGCGGCCTCCTCCACCTGCGGCAGTGTGAAACCCGGCCGCGCCATGAGGGCAATGAACTCACAAGCCCGGGCCCACAGGGCGCAGGAAAGGAAGAGGGCCGTCAACAGGCCGGCATGGGGCAATGGGACTGGCATGGTGTCAACGTGAGAAGTGCCGTCCGTAGTAGCAAAGGGAGTTGCACGGCTGGCCCTATTGTTCCCGCCGCGCGTCCTTCCAGGCGAAATGCACGGCCACCGCGCGCCCCGTGGCCACATCCACCGCGCCACCCAGGCCATTGAACTCCGCCTCGTCAAAGGTGAGGCAAACGGGATCGCGCCGGGGCTCCGTCTCCACGAAGCCCTCCTCATCCAGGCCCTGGCCATCATACCAGGTGGCGTCGCAGAAGAGGCGCCGCCCATCCTTCAGACGCAGCACGTTCCAGGCGTGGTTGCCGGAGCGGCTGGCCCACTTCTCCACCTCCACCACCTGGGGATGCGCCGCCAGCGCGCGTCCCGTGGCATCGGCATAGCCATCGCACACTGCCAGCCGGGTCTGCACGCGATACTTCACCTGCTGGCCGTAGGCCGTCTCGAAGTCGTAGTCGTACTCCCTCGCCACGCTCAGCACCAGCGCTTCCACCTCGCGGAACAAGTCCTCCTTGCGCCGCTGGTCCATGCGCCATTCGGCTTCGTCCTCCTTCTTGCGCGTCATGGTGAAGTGGATCTCGCCATTGCCCACCTGCCCGCTGCCCTGGCCCCAGGTCATGCCGATCCAGGTGGGCGTGGGCCATGTGTAGCCCTCTTTCCCGCTAACCGTCACCTCCAGGCAGGCCTCCTCCTTCTCGTTGTAGAAGAAGCGCCAGCTCAAATCCCGCGCCGCCTCGGCGTTCTTGCGCAGGAAGTCCGCCCGGTAGCGTTCCGCCTCCTGTCGCGCATACGCGGGGAGGTGGCCGTCCGGCATGTGTAGAGCGGGCGCCGCCGTGGCCGCCACGTGTTTGCTTGCAGTGGATGATGACGCGGTGGAGGCATCCCGCGCACAGCCCAGCATCATCAGGGCGGGCAGCAGAATGGGAAACAGGATGGGGCGGAGGGTGAAGGACATTTGAATCTCCTATCGCCACACTGGCGGGCCGTTCAACCACATGTGAAAAGGGTCATGCGCCTTCAGTGAACCCGGAACAGACTTTGCGAATGTACGCTTCAAGTTCCATCAGACCCTGCAGATCCGTGTCTCCTTTCAGGGTGAATAGCTTATGAACCGTCTTGTGACGCTTGGCAGGCAGCTCATTGATCCACCTGCTGATGCTTTGCGCCTGTTCCTTTTTACCGCTCCTGGACTTCCAATTGGACGCGTCCAACACCTGCACGAACCACAGGGGAGCGGCCACGGGGAACCCTTCATCCTGCCCAGCAGGAATGAATGCGTCCGACAACTCCACCTGCAGAAACTTGCCGCAGGGCTTGGTGGGCAGAAAGCCGGACTCCTCCACTTCCACCACCACACGCACCCTATCCCTGCACACTATCAGCGCATCCACGCAACACAGCCGATTGGAGCGGCCTTTCCTACTACCACGAAACAACGAAAGCAGGCGGTCCCCTCCGCAGGCTGGGTCACGATACAGCGTGATCCGTGTTCTTGAATCCGTAGCCCGGCGGCGGGGGTACCCCCGCCAGGTGCGTTCAGACAACGGCCCGGAATTCGTCTCCCTGGCCTTGGCCCAATGGGCGGAAGACCACCAGGTCCACCTGGAGTTCATCAAGCCCGGCAAACCCGTGCAGAGCGCGCTGATCGAGCGCTTCAACCGCACCAACCGCGAGGAGGTCCTGGACTTCTACGTCTTCGAGAACCTGCACCACGTCCGGCACATCACCCGGGACTGGATCCGGACCTACAACGAGGAACGTCCGCACCAGGCCCTGGCCTTTCAAACCCCGGGACAAATCCGGGACGGTCTTGAGGAAGAGAACTCTAGAAATCCCAGGAGCTAAAACAGGGAGCCTTACGCGAGCCTTCCATGTTTCATCAACACTTTTTCAAATTTCTTCTGCGACCTACCCATTAGGCATTAAAACCATCTAAAATTAGGTCAGACCTCTTAAAGTGCCGAGTGAATCTAGCTCCCCATTTTATTTTCTGACGTAATTGACGAGAGTAAGGAGCTTATGTTAGACAATACCTTACCAAAATGCGTGCTTAACACGGCTATTACATAAATATTTGTGCATATTATTGCGGTCGTCATTAATCCAATAAACAGGTGACCGAATTTTGTAAAATGAGCACTGACAATCCACGAAATAATAATTCCAATTATTGCGATGATAATGTTTGCAATATTGAAAATGATGTAAACAAGCTGCGAAACCCTGTAAAGCCTATTTGCATCATTATCAATTTTTACTCTCACTCTTGACATTCCGTCGTTTATTGTTTTTGATTTTTCGGCTGGATTCCGAATTTCTTCTTGCTCATCAACAAATGCGCATCCACGTTCAGATAGTATTGTCGCAATAATTTCGTAAGTTACTTTTGAGTACTTTCCCTTACTTTTCGCTTTCAAAATCTCTTCAAGCTCTTCGCTCGTAACATTGTCGAACTTACTTTTTATTCTGAAAATTTCGCCTTCGTTCATTTCGAGTACTCCTTTTCATGTTTCGCGAAAACAGTCCTTGAAACAATGGCTCGATATGCCTAACGGTGGCTTCAGCCGCGAAAGCCGAACTTGGCTCGACGCGCCTGGCGCGGCGCTTGCCCTTTTCCTACCAACATTTCCTTATCCCTTCCGAATGCAAGCGCCGTGACAGGCGCAAAGTCGGCTGCAAGCTATGTTAGCTGCTTTTATAAACATCACGCCTGTTGCCCACTTTTACAACCATTACAATCAGTTCTTGATCTCTTATCTCGTAGATGATTCGATACTGCCCTTGCCGAACGCGATAACGTTCCTGCCCGGACAGCTTTTCACAGCCAATCGCTCGCGGATCCTCTCTAAGCGCATCAATCTTCTTGAGGATGCGCGCAACATCCAGCTTCGGAATGGCACGAAGATCCTTGGCGACGGATTGACGGAAGACAAGCCTATAGCTTGCCATTGGCCTTCAAATCCTTCAGCAGCTCTTCGTAACTGATTGTCGGCTCGTCGGCTCTCTCCTCAAACGATGCAAGATCTTCCTGATCCTCACGCAGGGCGAACCGGACGGCTTCGTTGACCAGTGCAGATACGGATATGTTTGTGTGCGCCGCCTTGATGCGTAAGGCTTGATGCAGCTCGGGCTCGAAGTAGATGGTTGAGCGCTTGATCGGTTCACTCATGGTGTTGTACCTCCTGCCGGAGTGTAGCATCATCGCACCATAACATCAAGACGTCAGGGCTCCGATCCAATGCAGCAACGGTGGCGTCAGCCGCGAAAGCCGAACTTGGCTCGATGCGCCTGGCGCGGCGCTTGCCTTCTCCTACCGACGTTTCCTTATCCCTTCCGACTGCAAGCGACGTGACAGGCGCTGGCATCGGCTGCAAGCAATGTTAGGTAGCCTGCAACGGATAGATCCGCTTCACAACGGTCTTCATCGTGCGCGCAGCTTCCCAGAGATCCACCGCACGCTGCGCGTTCAGCCAGAACTCCGGTGAATTACCAAAGAGCCGTGCAAGTCGAATGGCCATCTCAGGGCTCACAGCTCGCCGCTCACGAAGCAGCTCGTTGATGGTCTGCCGTGAAACACCAAGTGCCGCGGCAAGTGTCGTCGTCGTCAGGCCATAGTCCGGCAGGAAATCCTCGCGCAGCATTTCGCCTGGATGTATCGGACGAACCTTCTGCTGGGTTGTATTGGGATATCCCATCAATGGCTCCTTCAATGGTAATCAGTCAGCTCTACATCGTAGGCATCGCCGTCGACGAAGCGAAAACAAATGCGCCACCGGTCATTCACAGAGCCTGAAAGTCCATGTAGCCGATTGCTGGGCGGCACCTGTAGGTCCTCGATGCGGGTCGCCAGACTGATGTACACCAGCCGCCGAAGTGCCCGCCTGGCAAGATCGGCTGGCATACGCTTGAAGCGTCCAGTTGTGTAGAGTTCCTGCGTAGCTTTGTCAGCAAACGACTTGATCATCGGCGTTGAAGGTACTCTGTCACGTGACGCTTGTCAACTCCGCGGGCCATCTCTCTGACTACCCAACGGTGGCTTCAGCCGCGAACGCCGAACTTGGCTCGACGCGCCTGGCGCGGCGCTTGCCTTTTCCTACTGACGGTTCCTATTCCTTCCGACTGCAAGCGCCGTGACAGGCGCATAGTCGGCTGCAAGCAGTGTTAGGCATAAGCCGCGGTTCCAATCTCCTTTTCCTTCACATCATCGTAAAACTTTGCATGACTTACAGACATATAAGGCCATAACCATAGAAATCCAATTCCCAACGAAATTACGCAGAGTATAGCCCATCCAAAAAATCTAAGATTAAGGAAAAAGTATTTCCACTTATTGCCAACCATGATCCTCTTGCTCTCATTAATTGCATCTGTGGAGGATATATTATGGTTGTCTGATGGTATGTAAAATGTTTGCGAATATGAAAGCGCCGCAATGATGCCAGGAATTATTAAAAGAAGCGTCCAAAGAAAAGTAAAAACACTAATAAGCAAATATGCTACGAATGATTCGCCAAATCTGTTAAAACCACTAAAAAGAGTAGTTATTGGGGGTTTTTCACCTCTAGAAAATGACAAGAAGAAGTTTGTAAATCCTAACAAAAGAGGGCCCATTAATATGAATGATAATATAGTCCCTATTATTGGAAGGGCTCCTATTAAATGCAAATAACAAGATATACAACACAAACACCAATGGCAGAATCCCATTTACCTCTCAATGAATCTCTTGCCTGTTTGGTGATTATGGAGTTTTCATAAGTAGCCAGCATTTTTCCTCCTGTGTTGTCTATCTCTGCCTAACGAGAGCTTCAGCCGCGTCGCGCCTGGCGCGGCGCTTGCCTTGATCCTACCGACGTTTCTACTCCGCACCGCCCGCAAGCGCCGTGTCAGGCGCGGAGGCGGCTGCAAGCAATGTTAGAAAGCTATTGTGGATCAAC